>JALONS010000001.1 GCA_025454855.1 Arcicella sp. | reverse complement strand
CCATAATTTAACCAAATACTACCCTGAATTGAAAGATGAATTACATTTCATTTTGGAAGAACAATATCCTTTTCAGTCAGCAGGATTTAAAAGTCGAGCGGCTAAGATTTTAGGAATTACCCGAAGCTGATTTTGTGGAATAATTAGTAAATGGAGTTTTGCAAAAAACTACATAAGCTATTGATTTATAACACCTTACCTCTTCATTTTTTCTACAAATCACTTATCATTCACTATAACATGAGTATATTTCAGCTATTTTCATTAAATTGTAGTGAATTGCATACATTATTAATGTAAGTGCTATTTTTAAAATAAAATCAACCGCTGACAGGATTTGAATATGTACCCTGACAGCGGTCGAAGACCCTGTCAGCGGTTTTTACATTAATAAGTATATAGCTCCGAAATTGTATTCAAAATTACACAGCATAAAATGGTCATAACCTTAGAACGTCCCAAAAGAGGAAAAAGGCTCCCCTCAGTAATTTCTCCTAAAAATATTCCTGATTCCCTCATTTACGAAATGATGGACGGTAGAACTATTTATCGCAAGGGATACAAACAGGTTTTGGCAGGAAAAAAAACATTAGAAGAAATTATGGGAGCAAGTTCCCTACAATCATTAGTGGCATCTTATATTGCCAAAGTTCTATTTCAATTCATCAATGAAGATGTTTATTTTGTTTTAATTAATGAGGCAGGTATTAATCTCGACCATAAAAATAACCTTGCTAACGACCTTGCCATTTATGACAAAACAGTATTGAAACCCTCTATGATTTCAACAAAATATACTGATGTTCCTCCCAAAATTGCCATTGAAATAGACGTAAAAGCAGAGTACGAAGATTTGACCGAGTTGGGATATATTTACAAAAAGACCCAAAAACTACTCAACTTTGGGGTGGAGAAAGTCATTTGGATTATTACCAGCGTGGGAAAAGTAACCGTTTCAACACAGGAGAAAAATTGGGAAACAATGGACTGGAGCAAAGACGTAGAAATTATGGACGGATATAGTTTTAACGTGGCTGATTATTTGAAAAAACAGGGAATTGAGTATTAATTGTTGGTATTTAAGTTTTGTAAGTACCTGTTGTAAATTAGTTTATGTCTGAATAATTTGCAATCCATTGAATTACAATTAGTTACACCACTAACCCCTAACAACTAATTCCTAACCCCTACTTACAAAGATTTGCACTAACTACCCCAAATTGTTTCTCCTATTACTAATTCTTGCCCATTTTGATTTAATATTCGGTGAATGAAACCTTGTTCTATAGCTTGACTTTGCGTAGTGATTTTATCACCCAAAACACTTTCATTCTTAAAAACAATATCAATGGTTTTCAAATCACCGTTATTCAAAATATCGGTAGGAATACTCTCTAAAAGCCATTCTACGTATTTGGTATTATTAACGTGTTGATTGGAGTCTATATCATGCCAGCGAATATCAAAGTGGCGTTCGGTATCTACTTGGTTGAGTGGTACTATTTTTCCTGATACTTTTTCAACTGGTTTTTCTTGGGTATCCGTGGGCGTAATGGCACGCATCCAATCAGGAACGGAAGTGATTCTGCGGCGTACAATATCCATCAAACCCCAAACGCTGTTAGCTCTCACGATTTCATTTCCCGTAGCGTCAAACAACTTAAAATCTCGATGGTAAAAATATTTATCAATATCTTGAACATAGGTTTTTATCGTGATAGTTTCGTCATAATTGGGCAAACGATTTATCCAAATTTTCAAGCGTGAGAGTACCCAAGAAATATGATGTTGAGCCGATAACTCATGCACCGAAACCTTAGCCACCACTGAGTGTCGCCAAGCCATCTCTTGTAATAGTCCATTAAGTGCGGGAATTGTTAGTTTACTATGAGCATCAACTTCGGTGATACGGATACGGTATTGTTCGGTAATATATTCCATTAATTCCCTTTTTTCAAATCTGATAAGAATTTTTGGCGTGAAATACCTTCTGAGGGAGCATCTTGGTAGGCTTTTTTGTAATCATCTCTTTTCAAATCTCCATTTTTTACCGATTTTATAAAATTCATCCAAGCAAAAGGATTGGTTAATGCCATCAGTGGACTTTGCACAAACGTTCTGTTTGCCATGTTATAGGTCATTTGGTCAGAAAAATTCCTAAAGTTACCCGCACCACTCAAGCCTGCCTGCAAAGCTAACACGTTCAGTTTCGACTGCTCTAAGTTCTTTTCCAATGCTCTACGTCCTGCTTCGTTCTCAAGTTTCATATCCAAAAATGCTTTCTTGAAATCCTCTTCGGTACTGTACGGATAAACTTTTACTTCGGCTAATTGACGTACTTCTTCCGCTAAGTGAATAATGGCACTTTGAGTTTGCTCCAAAACTCTGGGAATGACGTAATATTTCTTTTTATAACCAACATAACTAAAAATAAGACTATCACCAGGATATACGTAAAGCATGAAATTGCCTAAATCGTCCGTTAATGCACCTCTCCCCGAATTGGTATTAAAAACATAAGCATTGGGTAAAAATTCTGACGTACGAGAAGCAACCACCTTTCCCTGAAAAATAATTGACCCACTGATATTTTGGCTATACGAAGACTGATTGAACATCAACGAAGAAAGAATAGCCAACAAACTGATATACAGTTGTTTTACCTTCAACAAGTCATTGATTTTATTTACTAACGATATATGGTGGTTTTGTTTCGTCATCTTACAGGAATATGGAATGTAAACTTACACAAAATAAACGTTGTGAAATATAAAATGGTTTGAGTTTAACAGATTTTAACGAAATTCTAATGTTTTTATATTGAGCAAAAGGCAGTTTGCAAGAAAGCTAATTATTGGAATTTACATTTTTTTTCAAAGCCAAACCGAGCAAATACATTAGGTAAATGATTTTCAACTAATCATTGGCTATAAACAATTATTTAAAGACCTTCCCGAAAGTTTTGAAACTTTCGGGAAGGTAAGATGACTTCATAAACGAATACAGATTATCAAAAAACTTATCACTATCATTGAGCTAAGAAGAACCAAATCCTGATAACTACTCAAATCAATTAAATAATTTTAAAAAGGTGATGATGAAAGGAATTGAAAGAAGTAAACCATCGAAACGGTCGAGGAAACCTCCATGACCTGGAATGGTGGAAGCTGAATCTTTAATTTTGATGCTCCGTTTAAAAAGTGATTCTACCAAGTCGCCGTAAGTACCTGCTACCACGATGATTGCCCCACAACCAAACCACTGCCAAGCCTTGAGGTCTAAGAAATATTTAGAAAGAATAAATGCCACTATCATCGAAGCAATAAAGCCACCAACACTTCCCTCCCACGATTTTTTGGGAGAAACACGTTCAAATAGTTTAGTTTTACCAAATTTCGTACCCGCAAAATAAGCTCCTGTATCACTTGCCCATAATAAAAATAAACAACCCAGCGGACGCTGCCAACTAAAATTATACGTCAGAAAAGCTAAAATAATGACTAAAGCAAAGGGCAAAGCCACGTAAATAACCCCCAGAAAGGTGTAAGCAATATTCCGAAAGGGTTTATCATCTTTGGCTTTATATAGTTTTATAAAAAATATAATTGCCATCAACGGCGAAAGGATGTAATAATTGGCTTCGGGAACTACCCCTTTTTCAATCAAATAGGTTATCGTTACCAACACAAAACCACAAAATGTTCCGTAGTAAGTTAGCGGTTCATTACCATTCAAGCCCAATAATTTATAAAATTCTAATTGTGCTAAAATAGCAATCAAAGCAAAAAGCCCGTAAAATGTCCAGTCGCTATAAACGATACAAAATATCAAAAAAGGTACGGCTATTACCGCTGCAATAACCCGCTGTTGCAGGTTTGACATTGATTGTAATTTTTTATTCATATTTTTTATTACTTCTGGCTGTCAGCTTTCGGCTATCAGCTCTTGTACACATTTTAATTTCAATTTGGCTTTAGTATGCTAACAGCAGATAGCCAACCGATAGCTGACAGCTCTAATCCAATCCGCCTTCATTTTCTAATAAAAACTTGGCTAATACTGCATCTTGCATGGGTACGTGTACTTCGCAAAGACCGAAAAGCTGTGGATACATACTATTTTGTTTATTGATAATAACTGCCTCAATTTGGTGTTCATCCATCAGATACGCTTTTGCTAATTGAGCGTGAATCATACTGGTAGATTCGTATATTTTTTTCCAGTCTTGCATAATTATTCCTAATTGCCTGCTTCATTTTGAAGAGTCCTATTCAGCCAAAACCATCTCAATAATAATACCGTAAAAACCAAAGAAACCAAAGCTACACCCAAAGGTACTGATTGTGTATCTTCAATATCAATATTTACAATTTTCATATTGTTCAAATACACCATAATGAGTGTGAAACCATTATTGACGATATGTGCCAAAATTGGAATCCAAAGGTTTTTTGTCCAAAAATATAAATAACCGAACAATCCCCCAAGCAACATTCTGGGGATGAATCCATAAAACTGGAAATGAATAAAACTAAACATAAATGCTGCACACCATATCGCTACGTGAGGGTTACGGGTAGCCTTGAATACTATATTTTGCAACACACCTCGAAATAGCAATTCCTCACTAATACCCGCCAAAATAGCCACTACCACTAAAGCTACGATTAGTTGAGAAATAGAAGTAAAATTGGTTAAAAATTTAGTTAAATCAGCCGTGGCGTTCTCACTTTCTTTCATCCAATTTTCAACGCTTTTCATAGAACTTGGTAATTGCATTTTCTGATTCCACTCAATAATCATAGCATCAAAACCCATAAAGCCAACCACTAAAAGAGCTACTAAAATAAGGATACTGAACTTGGGTGCACTGAAACCTAAAGTGTCAATTGATTGTTTTTCAATGAAAACCCAGTAAAAAAAAGAGGCAACGATAAAAGGTATTGGCGTTGAAAATGTTTGCATTGCCATCACAGCATCGTACATATTCGGATAATCCCCTAAGTATTCTTGAAATTTAGGTACTTGACTGAATGGCATTCCTGTCATGTAAATAAAGAACAGGATTCCGATAAACGAGCCTATCGTCATGAAAACTAAGGTAAAACCAACTAACACCAATATTTTAGAAAGTAGTGGTTGTGGTCTTTGCGGTGGAAAATTATCGAATTGTGCCATAATGGTTGTAAATTTACGGAACAATTGTCAGTTATCAGTAAACAGTGAACAGTTATCAGTCAGCAGTGAACAGTCATTAGAGAATAATTAATAGTTGATAGAGAATGTTTATCGGTTATCAAATAGTAACTAATTACGGTTTACTGCTGACTGATAACTGAACAGAAATAATATGGTTAAGATTAGAGATATAGAATTAGGAAACTTTCCGTTGTTGTTAGCACCGATGGAAGATGTATCAGACCCTCCTTTTCGTGCTGTTTGTAAGGAAAACGGGGCTGATTTAATGTACACCGAATTTATCTCTTCGGAGGGATTAATCCGTGATGCTGCCAAATCAGTTCAGAAATTAGATATTTTTGAATACGAACGCCCCATCGGTATTCAGTTGTTTGGTTCTGATATTGAAACAATGCGTGCTTGTGGAGAAATTGCCACTAAAGCAGGTCCAGATTTGATTGATATAAATTACGGTTGTCCCGTCAAACAAGTGGCTTGCCGTGGAGCGGGTGCAGCTCTTTTGCAGGATATTCCCAAAATGGTGAGTATGACCAAAGCGGTGGTAGAATCTACCCACTTGCCTGTAACCGTAAAAACTCGGTTAGGGTGGGATGATACCACTAAAAATATTGAAGAAGTAGCCGAACGACTACAAGATATTGGTATTGAAGCACTTACAATTCATGGACGTACCAGAGCTCAACTTTACAAGGGTGATGCCGATTGGCGTTTGATTGCCAAAGTAAGAGAAAATCCCCGTATCAGGATTCCAATCTTTGGTAATGGCGATATTGATTCGCCCGAGAAAGCCTTAGAATATCGTAATCGCTACGGAGTAGATGGTATCATGATTGGACGGGCTTCCATTGGTTATCCTTGGATTTTTAACGAAATTAAACATTACTTCAAAACGGGAGAGCATTTAGCTCCACCTACTATTGCCGACCGTATTTCAGTTTGTAAAAAGCACCTTGATTTCGGTATTCGTTGGAAAGGAAATCACGTGGGTATTGTAGAAATGCGTAGGCATTACGCCAATTACTTCAAAGGAATTCCTCATTTCAAAGAATTCAGAATGAAATTGGTTACTTCCTTAAATTATGAGGAAATCCTTGAGGTTTTGGAAGAAGTGGCAGTATTCTATCAACAAGAAGAAATATTAGAGAGCATCTAATTTTTGATACTATTTCTAATTCTACTGAGACTGTCAGGGTGGATTCCAAGATATGACGCTAAGTCTTTTATAGGAATTAAACGAAGTGCATCTGGCTGATTTTCAAGCAAGTGCAAATATCTCTGCTCAGCAGTTTTTGAAATTAAAGTATAAGTACGACGGGTTTCACGAATGTATAATTGTTCGGCAATTAAACGGTGGAAACGTTCGGCATTTTTAGAGGTTTCCAACAATTCTAACACGGGTGGATAATACAAACGAAAGGCTTTGATATTAGTAACCGCTTGGATAGAAATTGCCGATGGACGTTGTGATAAACAAGCAGCAAAAGAGCTAACCAAATTCCCTTGAAAGCCTAAATCTACACAAATGGCTTTGCCTTCTTCGGTGGTTGCTTCGTACTTGACAGCCCCTTCCAAAATGAAGTAAGCATATTTTTCTACCGCTCCCTTCTTTGTTAGAAATTCTTTTTTCTTGAAGCTAACTTCATCAATAATGTTTTGATAATAATCCCATTCTTCTGATGAAAAATTAGCTAATCGGAAAATAGATTCTTTTACCAAATGAATTTTATTTGAGGAAGATAGGGACATTTTTGAAATATAGTGAATGTAATAAAAATGGGAAAGGCGGGATTGGATAAACTTGTACTGAGCGAGAAGTAATTTACAAGAAAACAAACAATAAGTTGCTAATAAACAGTAACTTATTGTTTGTTTTCTTATAAATCTTAATCGGTTAAGTATAATTTCCTGACAAATATAAGTTTTTTCTAATAAAAAAAAACTACCATTTGCTAAAACTCCAATAACCTAACAGGATTCTTAGTAAACGGTAGTTCAAAGGTAATTGTCTTTATGCTTCGACGGTTGCTTTTTCTCCTACAAAAACGTGTTCTTGGTGTTTGAACAGCACATTAAACGAAGTAAGTGTTCCGTAGATTTTAGTAATATACTGTTGCAAATTTAGTTTTTCTTCATCTTCCAAATTTGATGAATTAATGCGTTGTTCCATCACTCGTAGGCGGTCACGAAGCATAACTATTTTATGAAAGAAGTTATCAATGGGCATTTCTTTATTGGCTAAATCGTGCCTCCCTGGTTTAAGAATTAGCTTCCCTCCTTTCCATTTATCGCCCAACGGTACACTTTCTGAAAAATCTGACCATTTTTGTAAAACCTTCGAGAGCGTCATCTCTACATCCAACAAACTCACTAAATCGGTATCTCTTTCTACTTCTTCAATGATTTCAAAAGGGTAATCTAATTTGATGAGCTTCATGCCAAATTGCATGAAAGTGATATTATAACCACTTGATTTTACGTTGATAATGACACCATCACCAAAATCTGCGTGGCGAATTCTTGAACCAATTCCTAAAATATTATTCATATCGTTTTTATTTACAAAGTAATTTCTTAGTGTACTTTGGGCAAACGATATGCCAAATTTCAGGGTTCTTCTCGGCGTAGAACTTAATATGATACCTAATTGATTGAGAATTGTAAACAACGAGCCGTATAATTGACTGGCTTTTAGTTATTTACTCATTCGCTTTTTCGCAAATCACTTTTCGCTTCGTATGTTTTAGTTATTGAATTCCTTTACTGCCTTCGCTTTATCAACCACCACTTCCAATGAACTCACGGCTGATGTGCCAAACCAACCCGATGCCTGCTTAGATGAATTAGCGTTGATATTGTTAATGTTAGAGGGAATCCTTGAGGCTGGACGAGCAAATAATCCCGCATTATTCAATTCTTGGCGTAATTGTAACCAAAAATCAAAATGAGCTTCGGTAATTGAGGTTAATTCTACTTTTATTTTATCTTTTTCCACAAAAAGTTCAGTAGCCGCAATTCTGCGAATAGGAAGAATAAACATTAAGCCGTCGCCAATCGGACTTTTATTACCGATAGCGTCATAAGCAATAATGATGTTATCCACCGAAGACCTTAATTTGCCATTCTGATAAACCTTGACTCTGTAACAATCTCCTACACCTCGGGGGTCAATAGCGTAAAACTGAGCTTCATAACCCGAACTGGGTTTTCCATCACCCTGCTGGCGTAGGTTTGCCTCATCGGCTCTGTAAACAATTGAATCAATTTTAGGTACTCTTTTGAGTTCTGAAACCGCTCTGTAAGTTTCCCCCTCTGCTTTGATTTCGAGGGTGTAAGTCTTACCCACCGCTCCCATTACTTCGCTTTGATTGGTAGGTTTCCAAACGTATTTCCCATCATTTTTCAAATCTTTAAACTCATACACTTTCCCCGTATTATCGGTTACGGTTACTGTTGCATTTTTTACACCTTCAGGAGCTGCATCCGTCAATAAATCTTGCGATTTAGTCAGTTTTACAACTTGCTCTCCTGCTAAATTGGTGATGGTAGCATCCACCACTAAATAAGGGTCAGTTTTAGGAACATCCAACTGAATCACATCTTCGCAGCTTGTCATCATCCATAATGACATGAATAAGAATCCGTATATTTTTATCGTATTTTTCATTTTTGAAATTATGTTTTTAATCTACTAATTATCTGATGTTTCACTATTTTTACAGAAATCTTGTAATCCCTTAACACAATTAAAATTTAAAATTGTACGTAACCGAAGGAATCAATGAACCAATAATTGAAAGCCTAACTGCTTCACTTTTAATCAGTTGCTCTGCCTCTTGTGGTGAACCTGCATCCGAAACGGGTTTCGCATCTTTGGGTTGGGTATAAATTGAGAAAGGATTACGGCGGTTATATAAATTATACACCGAGAATACCCATTCAGATTCGCCTTTGCCAAACAGAGCTTTCTTATTTTTCTTGGTTGCCGAAATATCCAAACGATTGTACACTGGCACTCTGACGTTTCCTCTTACCCCTGCCTGTGTGATACCGTAGGTGAAGTTTTCAAACGTTCCCTGACGTTCGGGCAACGAGTACGGAACACCCGAAATAAACGCAAAATTTGCTCCGAAACTCCACTTTTTCGTTAGTTCATATTGTGCTACTATGTTGAGCGTATGGGTGCGGTCGAAACGGTTTGGAAACCAATCCCCTCCGTTTAATCCCTCAATTTGTCGTTCGGTGCGTGCTAATGTATAGCTTGTCCAACCTGTCAATTTCCCTTTATTTTTCTTTACATATAACTCTACCCCGTAAGCACGTCCCCTACCGAAAAGTAAGTCTTTCTCGAACGTTGGATTCAAAAATAAATTGGCACGGTCGGCATAATCAATTTGATTTTGGAAATCTTTATAATACACCTCCACCGACGTTTCGTACTCATTATCACCAATATTTTTGAAATAACCCAGAGCCACTTGGTCGGTCAGTTGTGGTTTGATATTGTTGGTGCTGGATGTCCAAACATCCAGCGGAGTAGCCGCCGCCGTGTTAGACATCAAGTGAATGTACTGCGTCATTCGGTTGTAACTGGCTTTGATAGAACTGTTTTCACCCGTTTCCAACTTCATGTTAAATCTTGGTTCAAAATTGCTGTACGTTTGTAACACTTTTGTTTTGTCATTTACTCTCGTGTCGAGGTCGTAACCCGATGGAAAGTTATCTGAAATTCCCACAAAGCGTCTTACGTAGTACACATCTTCCGAACTTTTATAATCGTACCTTGAAAAACGGACTCCGTATTGCAAAGATAATTTGGGACTTATACGCCATTCATTTCCCACGTAAGCTGAATATTCTACGGCTTCTTTCGGAGGAGCCCCAAAAGTTCTTCTATCCCCATTTGAACTTGCCGAAGCAGACCCTGGTGTAAAGCTATAAGTTAGGATTTGCCCTCCAAAAGTCAGAGTATTATTGGGCGTGATGTAGTACGTGAAATCTGGCTTAAAACTCAAATTTTCAATATTTGAAGTCCAACGGAAATTATTATTAGGACGTTTATTTTCTAAGTCAGAATCCAATAAATAATCATAATTACTATAAAAAGCAGTTGCATTCAAGAATAATTTAGAACTAAATACATGATTCCAACGGGCAGACAATGTACTGTTTCCCCAGTTGAAACCGAACTGATTTCCGAATACATCCCTTCCAAAATACCCTGATAAAAACACCGAATTATTCTGGTCAATGTTGTAGTTTACTTTGGCAGTAAGGTCATAGAAATTAAATTGTGTTCCTGAATTACTACCCGTCAGGAAGGGCTTAGCTAAAATATCCGCATACGACCTTCGAGCCGCTACAATGAACGAAGCCTTATCTTTTATAATGGGAGCTTCAATGGATAACCTACTGAAAATAAAGCCAATACCGCCATTTATCTCTAATTTTTTGGCATTTCCTTCCTTCATTCTCACATCTAAAATAGAGGATGCTCGCCCGCCGTACTGTGCAGGAATACCTCCTTTGATGAGCTTTACATCTTTAACGGCATCAGGATTGAAAATCGAGAAAAAACCAAAAAGGTGCGATGAATTATATACAGGGGCTTCATCCATTAATACTAAGTTTTGGTCCACTGCTCCACCCCGAACATTGAAACCTGTTGCACCTTCTCCAACCGTTGAAACACCAGGAAGCAATTGAATGGCACGTACCAAGTCAACTTCACCCAGTAGGGCTGGGATTTTCTTAATGGTTTTCATCTCAACTTTGTTTACTGACATTTCAATTGCCTTTACGTTTTCATCCTCACGTTTGGCATTCACTACCACCTCCGCAAGCTCTTGTCCGTCTTCTTGTACTTCCAAATTGAGCGTCAAATTTTTATCTATCAACTTTACATCCCTGATAGATTTACGATACCCAACTGAAGTAATAACCAAAGTATAATCACCTTTGGGTAGAGTTAATGAATAAAAACCATAAGTATTAGTGGTTGTACCCGTGAGGAGTTCCTTCACAAAAACCGATGCTCCAATTAAACCTTCCCCGTTTTTGTTATCTTTTACATACCCACTTATGGTTAGCTTTTCATTTTGGGCAAATACAGCTAATGGAAGCATAAAGAGCAGGAAAAGAGATTTTTTAATAAAGTTTATCATCTTGAATATTAGAATAATTAAAAAAAATAAAAAATAGCAACCTTGTACGTATATAACTACAAAAAAGTAAAATAAGTTATCTATTCACTCCAAAAATTAGCCTATTCACTCCCAGATGAAGAAAAATAATTAAAATCATTATTCTTGAAGTATTTTATAAATAAGCTAATTCCAATTTCACACATTTGAATAGTACAAAATTACAAACAATCCAAAAGCCTTTACCTTGAATTTGATGAACGGTTGATTTGTACGTATTATTATTCTGACAATAAAAGAAGGGTGTACCCCTAAGAGATTCTTAAAAGACTATCCATTTTAGTGGTAGCGAATAGCCGTTTGATGAGATGAAATACATTTAGGGCATAATTTCTAAGCGATGAAAATTTAGTTTATGCCCAAAATTTCGCTTTGATGGGTACGATAAATAAGAGAAAATACGAAATATTTATATTTATTTTATCAAATCGGCAATATATTACTTTTTAACATTTTTTTATTTAAGAAATAGAATTACCTTTGCAATATAATCAGCAACATAATTCTAAAATATATGAATTTGGAACAATTGGGTAATATTATTCGGGAAAGAAGAAACGAACTTTCTTTGAGTCAGGAACAACTTAGTAACAAAAGTGATGTAGCAATCAAAACCATTCATTCCGTAGAATTAGGTAAAGCAAATCCATCCGTAAAAACTCTGGATAAGGTTTTAGATAAGTTGGGATTAGAAATGATTATTGTAAACAGAAAATTATAATTTGACCCGCTTTGGGCAAAAAATAAAACAAACGATTTAACATAATATGGAACAAGCCATTAGTTACGAAAGAATTCCAACCAACATTTACGCCGACTCTGATGCGGCTTCCAAAGCCATTGCTCACGAAATTGCCGCTATCATTCGTAAGAAAGCTAACGAAGATAAACCCGCAGTATTGGGGCTGGCAACGGGTTCTTCTCCGAAAAAAGTGTACGCTGAACTCATCAGAATGCACCGTGAGGAAGGGTTGAGCTTTCAGAATGTTGTAACCTATAACCTTGACGAATATTATCCGATGGAACCCGATGCTGTACAGAGTTATGTACGTTTCATGAGGGAGCAACTATTTGACCATGTAGATATACCCGCTGGAAACTGGCACTTGCCCGATGGAACACTTCCATTAGATAAATTGGGGGAATTTTGTAAAGATTATGAAGCCCAGATTGAACGCTACGGAGGTTTAGATTTTCAGCTATTGGGTATTGGTAGAAACGGACACATTGGTTTTAATGAACCAGGGTCGTTGATTAATTCTCGCACTCGTTTAATGACTCTCGACTTAACCACTCAGATTGATGCAGCGGCTGATTTTGGTGGTTTAGCCAAAGTTTCAAAGAAGGCAATTACGATGGGCGTTCAGAAAATCATGGAAGCCAAACGAGTAGTCTTATGTGCATGGGGTGAACACAAAGCCATGAACGTGGCTCGTGCGGTAGAAGGTTCGGTTACATCTGATGTTCCCGCATCGTATTTACAATTACACGAAAACGCTTCTTTTATTATTGATACCTCGGCGGCTTCGCAACTGACCCGTATGCGTACGCCGTGGATGGTTGATTCAGTAACTTGGGATAGACCGATGATAAAGAAAGCCGTCATTCATTTGGCTTTGACGGTGAAAAAACCTGTATTGAAATTAACTAATTCTGACTATAACGAAAACGGGCTTTCCGACCTATTGGCACTGTACGGTCAGGCGTATGATATTAATATTGAGGTATTTAACTACTTACAACATTCAATTACGGGATGGCCTGGAGGTAAACCCAATGCTGATGATTCTAACCGTCCAGAACGTGCTTATCCTGCGAAGAAAAAAGTAATTATTTTTAGTCCTCACCCCGACGATGATATTATCTCAATGGGGGGAACGTTCCAACGTCTCCATGACCAAGGACACGATGTTCACGTGGCGTACCAAACTTCGGGAAACATTGCCGTAGCTGACGATGAGGCTTTACGTTTTGCGGAATTTGTGGTAGATTTTAACGAAAAATTTGAAGCCAACAACCCCAAAGCTAATCGTATTTACAAAGAAGCCGCCAAGTTTTTGAAAGCTAAAAAGGATTCGGAAATTGATACGGAAGAGGTACGTTATATCAAAGGACTGATTCGGAGAGGAGAAGCCAAAAATACTTGCCGATACGTAGGCATCAAAAAAGAAAATATCCACTTTTTGGATATGCCTTTTTATGAAACGGGTACCATTCAGAAAAACCCTATTGGCAAAGAAGACGTAGAAATTGTGATGAATTTAATTGATGAGATACAACCGCATCAAATCTACGCTGCTGGCGACTTAGCTGACCCACACGGTACCCACAAGGTTTGTTTAGATGCCATCATGGAATCCGTACAGAAGCTCAAGCACCGTGAATACATGAATAGTTGTTGGGTGTGGCTCTACAAAGGTGCTTGGCAAGAATGGGATATTGACCAAATAGAAATGGCGGTGCCGATGTCGCCCGACCAAGTTTTGAAAAAGCGTTACGGAATCTTCAAACACCAATCTCAAAAAGATGGTGTACCATTTCAAGGGACGGATGCCCGTGAATTCTGGCAACGTGCCGAAGACCGAAACAGCAATACGGCAAATCTTTATAACCAATTAGGTTTAGCCGAATACGAAGCGATGGAAGCCTTTGTGAGATGGCGATTCTAAGCCCAAAACTCAAAAGCCAATGTTTTGTAGCATTGGCTTTTGTTTTATTGGAATGAACATAAGTACAAAGACACAATTATTTAAGAATTACGATTGATTCGATTTACGATTATTTATCTGATTATCAATGATTTATTCGTAAATCTTAATCGCAGTGGCGAGCCACTCGGATTAATCGTAAATAATTTATTCCGAATACTTAGTCCCGTTAAATGCTACTTATTACAATGTAAATATTGAGAATTAATGATTTAGCTTATGCGATACACCACTACGGCACAACAGTAACATTTACAACATCAGTTAATTCATTACTTTTATGTAACTATCCAAAAAATCTCTAATATGATGAATCGAATCTCTCTTCTCAAAAAAACAGTCATTTGTGTGGCAATGTCTTTTATGACCTTACACACCAGTTTTTCTCAACTCACTACTCCACCAGACGGTGGAAATACCAAAGCAACGGTTTCAGAATCCATCGGTTTAGCCGAAGTGAAAGTTTCTTACGGTCGCCCAGGTGTAAAAGGTAGAGAAGGCAAAATATTCGGTACGAATATCGCCCATTATGGGTTCATCGACCAAGGCTTCGGGTTTAGTAAAGCCGCTCCGTGGAGAGTGGGAGCAAATGAAAATACAATATTCAGTGTAAACAAAGATGTCAAAATCGAAGGAAAAACCCTGCCAGTGGGCAAATATGGCTTGTTTATGGCATTATCTGAAAACGAAACGACGGTTATTTTTTCTAAAAATTATGACTCTTGGGGAAGTTTCTACTACGACCCCAAAGAAGACGTTTTGAGAGTAACCGTGAAACAACTGAAAGAACAACCATTAGTGGAAAGACTAAAATTTGAGTTTTCAGAGCAAACCGAAACCTCAGCCGTTTTATCAATGATGTGGGAAAAGTGGAAAATTCCGATGAAAATAGAAGTAGATTTAATAAACGACCAACTCCACACTTTTAGAGAAGAAATCCGTTCCGAAAAAGGCTTTACTCATTTGGCATTTGTACAAGCCGCTTCGTATTGCTTGAAGAAAAATGTGAATTTGGAAGAAGGTCTATTTTGGGCAGACAAAGCCATTACCGAAGCCTACATTGGTACTACAAATTTCACGACCCTCAGTTTAAAAGCTCAGATTTTAGAAAAGTTGAATAGAAAAACCGAAGCCGATGAACTCATGAAAAAAGCCGTTCCATTGGGTAATACAATGGAATTACACCAATACGGAAGGCAGTTGTTACAAGATAAAAAAACAACGGAGGCATTGGAAGTTTTCAAATTGAACGATACGAAAAACTCAGGGGATTATGTTCCAAAAATGGGATTGATGCGGGTTTATTCGGCTATGGGAAAATACCCTGAAGCTCTGAAATACGCCAAAATGGCTCTTTCTTTGCTACCGCCTAATAACGCCGAGAAACCTAAAATTGAGGAAATGATTACTAAATTATCACAAGGAAAAGATATTAATTGAGGATAGGAGAATAATAAAAAGAGCGAGGTGTAGTTTCACACCTCGCTCTTTCCATTATTCAATAGAGCTATTGGTTATTTCTTCGTCGGTATGAAAGGTATATTTAAAAATATCTTCTACTTCCGAGTTGGCATCTATATTAATTACTTCCTTGATAATTCCAGTTTTCATATCGAAAACCCAACCATGTAAATGTGGCAAATCACGGTTCGACCAAGCTCTTTGAATAATAGTGGTTTTTGACAAGTTTTTCACTTGTTCTTCTACATTGAGTTCGACTAATCTATCAAAACGCTTTGTTTCATCCGATACATTTTTTAGTTCGTAATTATGCTTATCATACACCTCTTTGATATTACGTAACCATTTGTTAATCAGCCCTAAATCTGCATTTCCCATTGCTGCTTTTACGCCTCCGCATCCATAATGCCCACACACAATTACGTGTTTTACCTTCAATACTTCTACGGCATACTGCAATACTGATAACAAATTCATATCCGTATGCACTACCAGATTAGCTACGTTTCTATGCACAAATACTTCTCCAGGATGTGTGTTTGTTACCTGTTCAGCAGGGACACGGCTATCCGCACAGCCAATCCAAAGAAATTCGGGCTTTTGGTCTTTTGCTAAGTTAGTAAAATACGCTTCATCTAAACCTATCAATTCCTTTGCCCATTCTTTATTATTAGATAGCAATTTATTGTAATCATTCATGTTTTTCATATTTAAAATTGATAATTATCTTATTACAAATAACCCAATCATTCTTGATATGGTTAAAAATTTACCACATCAAAACTCATAATTTTACGACTCGATGACAGGTTCTTTTTTCACTCTTTTGAAAACAAATTTGGTAACAAAATATATAATTAATGCTGAGAGCACCCCTGTTAAGAAGTCAGTCATAGGTACCATTACAGCTGTGTAAATCATCATAGAAAACTCAAATTTTCCTAAATGTTTTATTTCTTTTATTTCGGATGGTTTAATCATATTACTGGCAACCCACACTAAAATTCCACCAATACAAGCCATAGGTATAAGCTCTAAGTATTGAGCTAAGTAGAATGCCATCGCTAACTTAAGAATTGCTTTAAAGTAACCCGCTAAAGGAGTTTTAGCTCCAGCTTTAATACTTGTAGCTGTTCGGGCTAAGGCACCTGTACAAGGAAATCCTTGAATAAGTGGGGTGATAATTTGAACAAGCCCTTGTCCGAAAAATTCCTTGTCAGGATTGAAAGGCGTACGAGTATTATTAGCTAATTTGTCTGCCATTGAAGAACATAGTACGCTTTCTACACCCGATACAAATACAATACTTACCACAAAATATATAATATCCAGAAATACTGAACCACTAAATGCAGGTAAGATTGGGAGTTGTAACTTAAAGAAATTATTAGGTATAGAACCGTAGAGGTCTTTAACCAAAATAATATGCTTATCCGCTAACAAGGTGGCTGATAGAATAGTAGCAGTAGCCATTGCTATCACTGGACCTGGTATGTAGATAGAAATTTTTAATAGATATTTCGCTAAGGTAAACGTTAGAAGTCCCAGAAGTACTGACCACCAATTGATAATTCCTAAATTACCAAAAGCTAATGTTAGATTATGTAGCAGACCACCCTTCACGTCTTCATCTTGACCCAATAAATCTTTAAAGTTTTCTATCCCCAAAATATCTTCAAAATTTGTCAGTGCAATTGAAACAGCAATCCCTATTGTAAAACCTACAATAATTGAGTTTGGAACAAGTTTAGCGTATTTCCCAATACCGAAAACCCCCATGATAATCAGTATTATACCAGAGATAATAGATACAAGGACTAAAAAACCGTGAGCAACCTCAAATTGACCACCATTTGCGGGACCATACTTGGTAATTAAGCCTGCTATTACTGGAATAAATGCTGCAGTTGGTCCATAAACTTGATATTTGGAACCGCCAAATGTTCTACCAACTACACAAGCTAAGGCTCCTGCAATAATTCCGTGTTCGGGTCTCATGCCCATAGCCATTGCAAAACCCATAGCCATTGGAATAGCAGTCATGGCTACAATAAGACCAGCACTAAAATCTTGATACAAAATTTTCCCCCAATTATCTTTTGTTAAATCTTCCCATCGAGAATCAAAAAAGGTGAAAAATAATTTTATTCTACCAAATGGAGTTGTCGGAAATTTTACTTTACTCATTTCTATGAAATTTTATTTTAATTATTAGTGAATGGCTGGCAAAGAACAATCAACATCATAATCCCAAACTGAATGAATCGGTATTTGAGTTTAGGATGTAGGATTTTTTAATATTTCTCTATAGTTTACTTACAAGTAATTTGTAGTTGGGAAAGAACAAATTATATGAATCAGGAATAAAAACTCTACGTTTACCTCATTGTTACCTCAGTAAAATAAACGAACTCAGAAACTGGTTTTACAGATAAAATCAAAGTGAATTTTGACTTTATGCCAAATAAATGGTAGTCATATAAACCATAGTCTAATTCCTGATGGATATAATTCATTATTCTCTCATTACTCAATGAGAAATACATAAAAAATTACTATGATAAATTTTGCCAAACCGAAATTGGGATGAACCTAATCGCCATCTTACAATTATATGTTAGCTAAATATTAGCTGATTTAGCCTTCATAAAAATAAAGGCTAATAAGCGAAAACATTCAACTAACAGCATATCAAGTCGTTATTAAAGTGAATAACCATGAGTAGCGTCTGATTGTAAAGCTGTCGGGAACTTAAATATTCAATTAACAGAAATATTTAATCGGGCAAATTCGTGGAGGGGGAATTTGAATCTCGTAATGTAATTGAGCTAAAATAGTAGATGAAAAATGGAAATGGAATTTTGATGTGATACTGGCATAATCATCGTCTGAATAGATATTAATAAATGACGAAGTGCTTAGAAGATAATCGTCATCATCAAAGGCATCAAGAGTATCTGATTCTCCCGTTTTAGACTTGGTATCTGACTCTTCCTCTGCCTCAATATTTTTAAGAAGCATTATTTTGGAGGATTGCCCTAACAATTTTAGGTATAAATCATCGCAGGTGTTTAATGCCAATGTATGAAACATCAGCAACAAACAGAAAAATCTAAACATTATGCGAGAAGTATAAACCATGACGTAAATTTAGTTATAAAAAAATAACTCCCAAATATTTGAACATATTTGAGAGTTATAAGTTTACCGTGCTATCCAATAGCACTGATTTTGGGCTTCTGTACACAGCTAATCCAAAACTATGAACTATTTTGCACATAACCGCTTACGAGGTTTCTTAACCGTCGTCAGGGTTAGTTTGTCACTCTAACGGTGGTTGAAAAACCCGTCAACGGTTAATCTTTGATGTTTTTCACAATGTACCAAATCCTTTATAATTTCGTTAGATTTTCCTTGCCGCTGATTCATGCTCAGAAACAGGAGTATGGTTTTCATGACCAATGATGGTTACTTTACCCCCAGTTTGGGCGTAATCATGTTTAAAGTGGTGTAAGTTTTCCATGACGGAGTGGTCAATCATCCTTGTATTTTTCAAATCAATCGTTACATTAAATCCCGGAGGAATCGCCTCTAATTTACTTTTTATACCTAAATAGTTACTAAAAACAGCTGATTTATCAATTTCTACTAAGTATTCCTTATCAGTAAAAGACACTTCCGTGGGAGCAACAAAAAGGGTTTTCAGCAAATCCCAATCTACAATATTGATTAAAATTTGTAATACAATCCCTGCTGCAATACCTACCAATAAATCTTCGTATAACGTAAAAAATATAGTTATCAAAAATATAGCTAACTGCTCTTTTCCTATTTTGAAGGTTTGTATAAATTCACGAGGATGAGCTAACTTAATACCTACCGTAATCAACATAGCTGCCAGAGCGGTATTGGGAATTAACTCTATCAGATGCGAAGCGGCTAATAAAAATATCAGAATAAAGAATCCATGAAAGAAGTTTGCCCAGCGAGTTTTTGCTCCGTTTCCTACGTTGGAAGAACTACGAGCCACTTCAGAAATCATGGGTAAACCACCTAAAATAGCTGCTAAAGTATTACCAATACCTACGGCAATAAGGTCTTTATTCATATCTGATTTTCGGCGGTACGGGTCAAGCATATCAATAGCTTTCACCGTGAGTAACGACTCTAACGAACCTACCAAAGCAAACATAATGACGTATTTCACGAATACGCCCGTCTGAGCAATTCCACCAAAATCAACGTTTACTTTCACATTATCCAACAAATTACCAATGTGTACCAAAGCATAAGCGGGTTCAGTGGTTTGAAAGTCCATCATCAATTCAGCAGGAATGGCAATCAATAATACGACTAACGGAGCGGGAATTTTCTTGATAGTTGCATTTTTTATGAAAGGCATTCCTAACATAATTATCAAACTAACCACACCAATGAGAGTAGCTTTGGGGTCGAGATGTAATAAAAATTCAGGAATAGACGCTAACAATGCAAAAGGTCCTTTGCCTTTAGTCATGGCAGGATTTACATCTAATAATACTGGAATCTGTTTAGCAATAATAATTAAGCCAATTGCCGCCAGCATTCCGTGTATGGCTGATAGGGGAAAGAAATCAGCTAATTTACCCAGTTTGAAAACCCCAAAAAGAATTTGTACTAAACCCGCTACTACCATAGCACCGAGTGCTAAATGCCAACCCGTTTCGCCACCGCCAAACTCCGCAACCGCTCCCGCTACAATAACAATTAAGCCCGCAGCGGGTCCTTTAATAGTAAGCCGAGAACCCGCAAATAAACTTACTACCACGCCCCCAATAATAGCCGTGATGAGTCCCATAATCGGAGGAAACTCAGATGCTTTGGCAATTCCTAAACTAAGGGGTAGTGCTAATAAGAATACAATAAAACCAGAGATGGCATCGGTAGAGAAGTTTTCTTTCAAACCTTCTAACCCATCTTTCGGGAGTATTATTTTATTTTTGATTTCCATTTTTCTATCTTTTAGTTAATATTTTAAGTACTGATTCAATGTTTATTTATGATATTTTTAGGACATCATTTAATATAATCACCTGATTTCCAATATATTAAATCAATCACCTTGTCATTAAATCTTAATCCAGTTTAATGTTTTTTCACAAATGAGAAATTGGTAATATATGATAGTCGAATAGTGGGATTACTCTCCTCAATAGTATCAGAAAAGTTCCAAATATTCTGATGAATATAACTCAACTGTATTTGTTGGTGAGGGTTAAAATTATACCCAAAACCTGCAATAATCCGATTTTGATTCATAAAAGTTGCTCCTACATTGGTATCTACGTTGGGCGAAGCACTGATTGAACCGATATTGAAAAACGCCTCATCACCCAAGATTGCAAATAGCTTGGTTGCTTTTTCTTGTTTGATAAGGGGATAATTTAACAACAGCATATACCGAAATCTATTTCTATACACATAGCGGTCAATATCATAAGTACCATCTCCTTCTTTAACCGCAATGCCCACCCAACGATTTTCATCTCTTAAACGATTCGTGATTTTTAAATCGCCGAATTGATGTACAAATTGAGCTTGTAACCAGATGTGATTTTCGGGAATAACCGTTTTATTGATAGCTGGATTACCGTACACATACGTTGCATAATGTGAATAGCCTAAACTACCCGTTAAATGCTTAGTAAGTTGATAGTCAAACGATGGACGAATAAAATATTGCTGTTTTTCACTCAATCCATTGGCAAAACGCATAACCCCTTCTAAGGTAAATGATAGCTTTGAAGTAAGCATATTCTTACCTGAATAGTGCAGCCAAATATCATCATTATAGCTTTGCACCTGTGCGTAGGTTGTCAGAGATATTCCCAAACATACACTACCGATAATTAATATATTTAAAATGTATTTTTTCATTTATTGAAATTTTTACAAAATTAAAAATCAACCCCTAAGATGAGCGATAGGCTACTTCGTGGTGGGATTTTGTGTGTGGACCAATAAACATCCGAGCGTAAATTCGGATAATAGCCAGTCCGTCTATGATTAAACTTAAAGAAACAAAAGATGCCAGAATCACTTGGTTTTCGTGGATGTGAGTAAAAATCAAATCTTCTCCGACGAACGTTGGCGTAATAGGAAAGCCCGAAATACCCAGACAAGCCAACAAAAACAAGAAAGCCAATTTGGGATATTTATAAGAAAATCCGTGAAATTGGTTTAAGTCGATGATGTCTTCTAAATTTTTCAACTTCCGCAAGCACCAATAACCCAAAGCCCCAGCCACCACTACTCCACTCAAATACAAATACACTTGGTTGAAAGTGAATTTTTCATTGAACGAAACTGCCAACGCAATCCAAAAATGATTCATTACCACCAAAAACCAACTCAACAAAGCATTTTTACGTTCGGTGAATGCTTTCAAAACCATCACTAATCCGATGGTAGCAAAAGTTACGGGTAAATAAGCCTGAATGTTGGGGTTAATTAATTCTTTGTGATGTACAGAAAAAAGTCCAACGCCATACACTACGGCAAAAAAGGCAAATATGCTATTGAGCGTTAGAAAATTCATTTTCTTTCCTCCCCATTTCAAAGGGTTCCACAAAAAACGGTACATGAAAGCATCTAAATTCCACTCTTTTGTACACAGAATGTAAAAGGTATTTAACAGTTTTCCCGAAAAAAATGATTTTTCGATAGAGCTTTGCGTAGGAGAAAAATGATAAAATTGTTCCCGAATTAAATAACTGGCAACCGATGGCGATACCAATAACTGGTACGTTCTGAGGAAAGCATTACCCGCAAAGTGAAAAAGGGCTAAATCTTCCCAACCCAAAGCGGTTTCAATGAAAATCAGTCCAATCTGCGAAATAGACGCATAGGCAATCTGGCTTTTTACCGAAGATTGTACTCGGGCAATTCCTGTGGTAATTACTGCCGTTAGCAAACCCAACATCGCAATTAAGATTCTGACGGAGATTTGCTGTTCCCAAAATGGGTAAGTTCTTAGCAATAAAAACACGCCTAAATGCACCGATAATGAGCCATAAAAAATGGCACTCGACGGCGTTGGACCTTCCATAGCACGGGGCAACCACGATGAAAAAGGTAACTGAGCTGATTTGGCAGCGGCTGTTATCAAAATCATCAATGAAATAAACGCCCCAATGAATGTATGGCTCTGAAGATGTTCGTGGACTAACTCGTAATTATTGAGTTTCAAAAACGTTATATTCTCGTGCCATAGGTGGTGGCTCATCCACATCGCTAAAATTAAGCCAACGTCACCAATACGATAAATAGAAAATACTTTTACCGCATTTTTAACGGGTAAATAACGTTCACGGTAGAAGGCAATCAATAGAAAGGATGATAGTCCTAAAACTTCCCAACCGATGAAGAGCGTCTCTAAATTACCCGAAAAAATAGCTACGCAATATCCTACATAAAAAAACAAGATAGTATTATAAAAACGCTTGTACCCTTGTTCACGATGAAGATAATAACGGCTATAGATTGTTACCATGAAGGTTAGTAATGCTCCTACCAAAAGATAGACCACCGTGATTTTATCGAAGTATAAATCCACGAAAAAATCATACCCTGTTGTTCTGAAAACATCAATATCTTTTACATTCAACGTAGGACAACCTTTTATAAACCAAGCAATTACATAGACAATCGCACTGATAAAGTGTAAGCCAACCGTTAGGAAAGCTACCTGCGAAATAAGCGTTTCTTTTTTATCGGGAATTAGCAAACTAAGCAAAAACCCGAATATTGGTAATAACAGAAAATAATTTAATATCTGAGTCATGATTATGCACTAATTAAATACACTGGAAAATTTTCTTGGGTTGATTCGAGTAACGGGGTAATATCCGAAACTTCTTCGATGGTAGTCGCTACGAGGTCATAAGGGATAAATTCACCCGCTTGAAAAACAAAGAAATCTTTCGTTTCGGGGTTTACCACTACCAAATTCACCCATTCATTGATAAACCATTCGTAGGTAGCATAAAGACGTTGTATCGTATCCAGAACTACCTCGGGGAAATGCTCTACGATGAAAAGTATCCGTAGTGGGTCGTGTACTTCTATCATCTGACTGGGTAGCCCAGGGCGTAAATCACCGTCTATTCCGTTGGCTACGCCAATTAACCCCATCACATTGTGGGGTAGTTTTGTACCCGCTCCGAGTTTTTGGTTATCTACCCGTGAAAAATAATACTCCAGATTGATACCTCCACATACAGGGGCGGCAGCTTTCAGAATATTAAAGAGAAATTTTCCTTCGGGGTCTATCTGATAATCATAAGAATTTAGGAACGACCGACGGTCTAAAAATAATCCTTTAGTCAGACTCCTACGCCCTACGATACAAAGAGCATTGGTAGCATGATTCAGCTCTGGACGAGGTTCAAACAAAGAAACCGAACGTATTTTAATTTTGTCATGAATCATCGCTGGCGTGAGTTCCGTATTGATGGATTCAAAACGTCTTGAGCGTTCTTTGGCGTTGTAATCTAAGGCAGTATCAAAAATTTTGTGATTAGTTTGATGATTATTCAGATTAGTAGCCGAAAGTTTATTTTCATCAAAAAACACAATTTCATCACGAGTGGTATCGTGTAATGCTCCCACAAATTGGGTTGCTGCTGGAATATCAATGCCTCTTTCTCTGAGGGCTTCACGCACTTCGGCACGGTTTGCCATGTCACAAAATACTCGGGCATTGGCAGAACCAGCCCGCCCACAACACGCCCCGCAGTCATAAGCCACAAAGTGAGGATTATTGACGCTGCTGGCTCCGTGTCCGATAACATATACCAGCGGGGCAAAATCTGTAACCAAACCTATACTTTTGAGTGTTCCTTCTACTCTGGCTACCATTTCATCAATTTCAAAACCTACCTGTAAACCTTTTTCTTCGTCGTGGTGATGATGCTTAACGGTCAAATCAGCTTGTTTGTCCATGTGCCTAAATGAAGACGACGTGGCAGGAGACATAGCAGGGCGAAAAATATTCCAGAATAACTTAACTGCTGACCAAAAACCTAACGTTTGCGAAATGAGCCAACCACTATAAAAAGAATGAGAGTGCTTTGAGAAATGTAAATCTTTTTCGAGTTTACTCCCTTTCGTCTCGGATTTTTCTTTCACCAAATACTTGGGCGTTACGGGTGCAGGACACACTTTAGTATAAAATTGTCCGCCTTCTGGTTGAAAGAAAAACTCTACCCCAAAAAAACCTGGTGTTCCAAACGTCTCGCACGAAGTATCAAACTGCTCCAAATATCTTCTAAATGAACACTCACGGTCATCGATACAAAAAAGGGCTTGAAAAGTTTTGGGATTCTGTGGTATTTCGCTGTTTTTGTTGAGCTTAATTCCTGCCAATACTTCATCGTAATAGCTCCACTCAAACGCTAATTGCCAAATTGCTAATACATCATTTAGTTCTGTGGCTTCTACGTCCGCAAAAAGTTGGACAGGCTTACGTTTTAGATTTTGCGATAATGGTTGCCATTGATGCTGACCAAACTGGTAATCAAGAGCATCAATCTCTAACAGTAACTCAAAAGTAATGACATCACTCAATGAAATTTTACGAGCATCTAACAACGACTCGGGGTTATCTTCTACCGCCGAAACTATTCCCGACCAACCCTGATGAGCAAACTGTTGGTCGAATAAATACTGACTGTACAAGCCTTCGTCACCCACCAAAACTTTCAGTAAATCCTCAATTTTACAATCAGTATTGAGTAATAAACTTTTCGCTCTGCTTTTTCTAAAATAACTTGAAAAGCTATTTCTTTCCATAGCCCTTAGGGCATCCAAGAACGTTTTTTCTTTTTCGGGAAACTCCCAAATGGCAATCCCTTGGTCAAGAAAACCACAAATAATGCGAAAAAGCGTAGGATGAACCATCGAATCTAAATCAATTTGGTAGGCTCTTTTCCAGTTACTTCTGAGTGTCCCTATTCTGGGTGAAGAATGCTCATTGTATTTTTCCGAAAGCATTTTTTCCTTCCACGCATCTACTTCGTATTTCCCAAATTTTTCACTGATAATACTGTCTAATACTTCTTTTTTAATTCTTCCTTCGGCGTATAAATTCCTGTATTCTGCCAAAGTCAGGGATACATGATAGCCAAAAATTGCCGATGCCTTACGGATGCCGTCAAAGAATTTCATATCTTGAAAAGCATGAAGCGTATTATGATGCACAAAATCTTTCAATGGATTTTGGGCGGGCAAAAAGTGCTTCAAATCATGAATCACTTTTTGGGCATCAAACGTATTCCTTATTTTAGAAAGCGTCTTTGAACTCATTGAAAATCAATAGTTTAGATGTTAATCAAATAATCTTACGTACGAATGAGTCTCACTTGTGCCAATACAACACAAATCGCTTTATTCGATGGTAAAAACAACGAAGAATCATCTCAATTACAAAAATTGAGACATCAAGAAAATCAGGAAATTAACAGTGTAATTTGAGTGAGCAGAAGAGAATAAATCTCTTGACAGATTGGAAAGAAAATTGATAATAAAATACTGATGTGTTAGTATTTTGGGGAAAGATGATATTCAGATTTTTTGCATTTCCTGATTCCAAGAAATCATCATCAGTATCGTCCGAATCTTCTTCTACATCGAAATCTTCATTAAAATCACTACTTTCGGTAAGTAAACCAAACGCATAGTTAGACTGATGTGAAACGGTAGAAGCAACCGTATATTTATGAAGTGAAACATCAGATACAGACTTACCAATGCCATTATTCACGAAGAACAATGCAATCATCAATAAGAATATGTTTCTGAATTGTTTCATATTTTTAAGCAGAAGTAATAACTATTGGATATTTAATTGCACTATTCCAATATTATTGCAATGTTTACGATACAAAGATATGATTTTTTTTAGAATATGAAACATTATTGAATATTTTTTAGTTGATTATTTCATTTTTCCAAGAAAATGACAACTATCTCAAACTTTAATGACCTCCCCTAATTTCACTATTCGTAATTGTTGTTCGTTAATTTTTCCTTCTTGCTTGAGTTGGGTTAATAATTGTTCTGGTTCAGAAAGTGGTTCGTCGGCTTGGTCGAAAGTACCATAATGAAAGGGTATCATCATGTTGGCTTTCGTATCGTGAAAAGCCTGCACGGCGTGTTGGGGGTCTTGATGATTGGGAGACATGAACCAACGGGGAGCATAAGCCCCCGCTCCTATCATGGCTACATCAATGTTAGGGAATAATTCTCCTATTTCCTTGAAATGACTCCCATAACCCGAATCTCCACCAAAATAAATGGTTTTATTAGCACTTTTTAGGACAAATCCTCCCCAAAGGCGTTCGTTAGCATCACCCAAAGACCTATTCGACCAATGCCGAGATGGTAAAAAATAAATTTCTACTGCTTTATCTGTTTTGTATTGCTGATACCAACCAGCTTCTTGGATTTCGCTTTTCTCCATCCATTTTCTCAGTAAAGAACTCATTTTTAGACCTGTCAGTACCTTCGCTTGCGGATTTTGAGCTTGTAGAAGTTTGAGGCTATCTTTATCACAATGGTCGTAGTGAGCGTGAGAAACCAGAATGTAATCTAAGTTTATTAATTTTTCGGGCGATACTGGAAATTCTGTATGGCGTTTAGTGGCGGGTATTTTATCAATGACAGGGTCAATAATGATACGTTTGCCTGCCAAACGAATAAAAAAAGTGGCGTGACCCAATGCCACTATTACATCTTCTGCTGTATTTAAAAATGAGTCATCTCTGACCACCGACATCTTCCAAGTATCATTTTTCTTGAGTTGTTTTTGGGGATTTTTCTGAGTCATCCATTTAAAAACCGTTCCGAATTTATGAATAAAGGGAAATTCGTGGTTCATAAATCTACCGTCTTGGTCGAGTGGTGTACCTTGCCAAGTTGGTAAAATTGTTTTCAAGTCGG
Organism: Arcicella sp.; assembly: GCA_025454855.1. GTDB lineage: Bacteria > Bacteroidota > Bacteroidia > Cytophagales > Spirosomataceae > Arcicella. Next base: position 86,434 of record JALONS010000001.1, on the reverse strand, counting down.
GGTTTTTAGTACGAGAAGTTAGGGTTTGCATCTGTTCTTTTTGGGCAAAGGCAATACTCCCACCAATAGTCGAGACGGTAGCAACGGCGAGCGTATTTTTTATAAATTTTCTACGTTTCATAGATTTTTCTTTTTCAATTCACCGACGGCATGATTGACAGCACGAGCCGTAAGAGCCATAAAGGTGAGGGAAGGATTTTGATTTCCTACGGATGTCATACACGCTCCATCAGTTACAAACACATTTTTACAGGTATGAAGTTGGTTAAATCCATTTAGTAATGAAGTTTTGGGGTCTTTCCCCATTCTGACCCCACCCATTTCATGAATATCCAATCCTGGATTTTGGTGACTATCCATCATCTGAATATTTTTACAACCCGCTTTTTCCAACATCTCAGAGGCTTGTTGATGAAAATCTTTGACCATTTTAAGGTCATTTTCATTATCGTAGCTAATTGAAGTAACCAATAACGGAACGCCCCAATTATCTTTTTGTTCTGTACTCAGGCGTAAATGATTTTCATAACGGGGAACGGTTTCACCTTGCATCATGATAAACACACCCCACTCTCCTGGTTTGGTAATTTGGGATTTATATTCTGTACCAAAAGTTGGCTTATCCATGTCTTGATGAAAACCTGCCCGTGAAGCAGCAAATGCCACCATGTAGCCCCGTTGGAAGTCGGTTTCTTGCTTTTCTACATTTCTAAAAGACGGCATAAATGCAGTAGTAGGTCTTCGTCCTGAATAATATTGGTCTTGAAAGCCATCGTAAGTAGCCCCACCCGCTCCTCTGTAATTATGAAAAGCCACGTAACGCCCCAATAATCCATTATCATTGCCCAAACCATTCGGGAAACGTTTAGAAGTAGAATTCAACAGAACAAGATTAGAATTGAGCGTAGCAGCGTTTACAAAAATAATTTTTGCGTAAAATTCCATTACCTCTTTCGTTTCTGAATCCATGATTCTAACGCCTTTAGCTTTGCCTTTTTGTTCATCGTAAATAATAGATTGTACTACTGAATGAGGTCTCAAAGTCAATTTACCCGTTTTAGCCGCCCAAGGCAAGGTAGAGGAGTTGGAACTAAAATATCCCCCATAAGGACATCCACGATAACACAAGTGCCGAGCCTGACATTGTCCTCGTCCTTGTTGTAGATGAATGGGGTTAGGCTTGGTGAGGTGCGCACACCTGCCGGTGATAACCTGACGGTCGGTATAATGTTGTTTGACCGATTTCTGGATGTGCTTTTCCAAACAGTTGAGTTCCCAAGCGGGCAGAAACTCACCATCGGGTAAACTCTTGATACCATCCTTATTGCCACTAATTCCCACAAATTTTTCCACTTTACTGTACCACGGAGCAATATCTTTGTAACGAATGGGCCAATCAACGGCAAAACCATCACGGGCAGGAGCTTCAAATTCATAATCACTCCAACGCTGGGTTTGTCTTGCCCAAATCAATGATTTACCCCCTACTTGGTATCCTCTAATCCAATCAAAAGGTTTTTCTTGGATATAGGGATGTTCCTTATCTTTTACGAAAAACTGCTGGGTGGCTTCGTCATAAGCATAACACCGCTTAACGATTGGGTTTTCTTGGACAACTTCCAAAGGCATTTTCCCCCGATGAGGCAAATCCCAAGGGTCTGTCATGGCAGTTGGATAGTCTTGCACGTGCTTTACATCACGTCCACGCTCCAATACAAGTGTTCTCAATCCTGCTTCGCAGAGTTCTTTGGCAGCCCAACCTCCACTGATTCCCGAGCCAATCACAATGGCATCGTAAGTTTTAGATTTATTATCCAGTATATTCACCTGCACGTTTTGAATGTTTCCCATCAAGTTAGTAAAATGTCGAATAAAAACAAAGAGGCTCATCTTCCGACGAGCCTCTTTTGCCTCAATTCATCAAGTTTATTTTCTTGATAAAATCCCTCAGTGACTTATTTACGCTTATCTTTAAATGTAAATGTTTCATCAAAACTTACTCGGTGAGGAGTAATAACAGAGGGTTGATTCATCCAATATTTAATTTTTAGTGTTTTGGTTACGGGGTCCCATTTATTAACACCCGACGGGTCTAACTCAGCAGAACGTCCATTAGCTGCAGGTTGCCCATAGACATTGATAATACTTGCTACAGTGTTATCATCTTTAAAGTTAATTGCCAAGCCAAATGCACCGTAATAAGAAACAGAACCAGCGTTTAAAATTGAGTGAAAAGGATTGGTATCACCCAAGGCTTTGTCTCTAACAATCACTTTCAAAGCACCATCTGTTACTAATTCCATTTCGGTTGGATAATTACCCGTAAGAGCCGCATTGGCAAAATCCGTCATTTTTCCAGTAGTTGTATAAACGCCATCAAATCTATTTTTGGCAATAATCTGAAATATAGCTCCCGATAATCCATTTCTTATTTTGTAACTACCTGCACTTGCTACTTTAACAGCCAATGCGTAGGTTTTAGTAGGGTCTAATTTTGTTGGATCAAACGTCAATTTAATGGTTCTTGCAAAGTCTCCACTCTTGAAAGCCACCTCTGTTTCAGATAATTTGTACAAACTTGGTGGAAGAGGAGAAAGAGTAGTTTGGTGTGCCGCATTATACGCAGTGATAGCAGCATTATCCAATTGCAAACTCACATTCAAGGCATTGGCTAATTCTGATTGTGAATTGGCTTCTCTGACTATCTCAAAAATATCAACGGTTTTCTCTCCTGGAATTAAATCAACACCCACTACGTTAAGCTCTGACCCACCAGTAGGAATTTTCACAAAATTGTCGCCTTTTCCTGAGATGATGTCTTGTCCCTCTTGAACGCAAGCAAAAACGAATGCAAACATGACAAGTGGTAAAAACTTGAATAAATTAATATATCTTTTCATTTTATCTTGAATTAAAGTTAAAAAATAAATGAGTGCTACTTATCCCACCACACTCTTGCATCTTGGGTATCGCCACCTGTTAGTTTTCCCACTGCTGCTTTGTAGTTGATACTGTTGATGGTTGGTTCACTGGGTCCGTAAGCATAACGACGAGGAATCTGCTTGCTGCTATTCGTAGCATTGACAGTTGGTTTCAGGGCTGGAACACCCGTTCTACGCCATTCAGACCAACCCATGTTACCGTCTGGGAAAAATGCGATGTAACGTTGTAACTGGATTTTAGCTAATGGATTAGTGGCTAAATCAACGCTGGTGGATGCGATAAAAGTATTGAATTTGGCTTGGTCAAAAACACCCCATTGTTTCCAAGACATTTCAATTCCTTTGTTGTACATATCTTTTGCATTTTCATTGGTCCATCCTTGTTGAGCGGCTTCGGCTCTTGCCAAGAAAGCATGAGCTGCTGTCAGAATAAACGACTGAGAATTTGCAGCACGCATAGCGGGTGTCAATACAAAAGAAAAATCCGTATAGTTTTTAGTAACATCATCACGAAGTAATCCATAAGGTACTGGGGCAATTTGTCCTTTACTGTTCGGAGCTGCTATCATTTGAAGTCTTGGGTCTTGGCTATCGCTCAAAATTGTAGCAAACTGCGTACTAACAGCATAATCTTTACGTCCATCATATAAACTAAACCATGGGTTTTTGAATGTTCCACCAGGGTATGCCATAGCAGCATTATCGGCATTTGTTTCAATGACTCCTCCTGCCAAAGCATCAGCAAATTGAGATTTTCCCGTAGCTGCATCTACTTTTGAAATACGCAAAGCCATAATCATACGTACTGTATTGGCAAACTTTTTCCATTTAGTTGCGTCTCCTCCAAACAAAATATCGCCTTTCACAGCAACACCCCCATCAAATTGTGTGGATGCTTCTTTTAATTCTTTGAATAAAGCTGTGTAAACTTCTTGTTGAGAATCATACTTAGGATTAACTTTTTCCTGTAATGCTTCAGACATCGGAAGGTCTCCCCAACGATCAGTCATCGTTAATAAGGTATAAGCCTTGATGATTCTTGCAATGGCTATTTGATTTTTATTCGAGCCGTTTGTAGAAGCATACACCGCCGTTGCAGGATTGGAGTTTTGGTTGATGATATTTTGTAAATCATACAACATCCCCGCATAGATACCATCCCAAGCAACCTGCTGAGTTGAATAGAGTGATGTTTCAGTATATTGTGTTTCTGCCATGTATTGACAGTACAACGACCCCAAAAGTCCGCCAGTTGTAGCTGGGCCATCCATTGCAATCAAAGAATTCGTTAATAATGCTGATGTTACGGGTGTGGCAATGGCATTTGGAGTTACGTTCATATCTCCAAAATCGGTAAGGCTACAACTTGATGCCACAAAAAGCATAGAAGTGAGTCCTAATGTTTTTATATTATTGATATTTATTTTCATGTTACTAAAATTTTAAGAAATGATTAGAATGTTAATCTTACGTTAACTCCAAATGACCTTGTACCTGGGAACTGACCATTTTCACCATAGATAGTTGAAAGTTCTGACGGGTCATAGTTTCTATTTTTTGCATAAATTAACCAAGGGTTACGAGCAACAAACGAAACAGTAGCACTTTGCAAGATTTTCGTACCTTTCAATGGAATTCTATAACCAATACTTACTTCACGCAATTTGATGAAGTCTAAATCATGTACAAATTCTTCGGCAATATTTCTACCACGGAATTGGTGAAAATACGTTTGTGCATCTACGTACGTATCAACGGGTTTACCTTCTTTAGTTACCCCAACTACGTGAACTCCACCACCATCGGCAACGGGGTCACGAAGAGGGTTTCCTTTGTCATTCAAACCAGCTGTTTTTTCTAATAAACCTGAATAAGTACCCCAGCTATCTGATAATGAAAAGTATTTACCACCTTTCGAGAATTCAATATTAGCACTCAATGTGAAGTTTTTATACGAGAATTGGTTTGTCCAACCACCCGTGAAGTCTGGTAAAACGCTACCTAAATACTGTGAGGGAGTTTGTACATAAAGACCACTTTCATCCACTACTTTTACACCATCACGGTACGTGAATCCTCCACCTCTGATTTGTCCCCATCCTAAACCTATTTGGTGAATCGTTGATGCTCCTGAACTGGTAGAGAATGTTCCGTTGGCAAGGTTTCCACTGGCATCACGAGCTACCACTGATTCAATTCCTTCAGCTAAAGCTACGATTTTAGAGGTGTTTCTCGCAAAGTTCAACGATGAAGTCCATGTAAAGTTACTTGTCTGGATTGGCGTTGCGTCTAAACTAATTTCCAAACCATTTCTGCTGAGTTGTCCAGCATTAATTAATTTTGAAGTAAATCCACTCGCTCCTGAAACAGGTACGTTCAATATTTCGTTGATTTTGTCTTCGTTATAATACGTTAGAGAGACACCATATTTATTTTTCAAGAATTTCAAATCAATACCAAATTCATACGAAGATGACAATGATGGCTGAATGTTAGCATCCACACTGGCATTAGGTGTTGACATAACGGCATTGCCATTAAATTTATCAGTTCCTAATGTGTAGTTTAATGAAAGCAAATATGCGTCTAAGTCTGAACCAACCTGAGCCCAGCTACCTCTTAATTTCGCAAATGACAACGCAGGAACATTATCTTTTAATAACTCACTAATTACAAAACTACCTCCTACTGACGGGTAAGTATAAGAGTTCTTTCCAACGGGGAGTGCCGAACTATTATCATTACGAATAGACCCTTCTAAGAAAACCATGTCTTTGTAACCCAATGATGCTCTTGCGTAAATACTTCTAACTTCTTTCTTAGACCTAAAAGATGAAGTATTGAGTGGAGATACTGAGTTAGAGAGTGCAAAATAATCAGGCACTACCAAGCCATCAACTGTATTACTTGACAACACTCGGTAAGAATCTTGACGAATATTACCCCCTGCAATCAAATCAACGCTAAATACATCGTTGAATTTATTATTGTAAGTGGCAATCAACTCATAGTTATTCTCGTTGGGTGTCCAGCGGTTATTAACAAAATTTCCCTGATATTCTACTAAAGCATAACTTGCTTTCAAACCTGTTTGGGTAGCACTGTTTTGTAAAATACTGGGAACAGAGTTCTCGATGGTAGAGCTACCTCTGTTGATACGGGCAAAACCTGCTACTCTGAAGTGGTCGTTAAACTTATACGTCAGGTTAATATCTCCAAAGATTCTCTTTCTATTCTCGGTATATTTGATATTTTCAAAGAAACTATGGAAATTGTACCAGTAGTTAGCACCGTAAAATGCAACGGGGTTATTAGGGTCATAAGAACCAGGGTTATTGTGATTCCAACTTGCTAAAATACCTTCGGGTGAACGTAAGTCTTTCAACTCTTTCACTTTTGCCATATCCACGTTTCTATGAAACCAAGAGTTAAATGAACCCGTTGATTGGTTTGAATAAGCATCATCAAATTGTCCGTTGATAGTATAATCTACGTAGTTAAAATTGATTCCCGCCGTCAAGTTTTTGCCTAAATCAATCGTAGTCTGAGAAGCAACCGTATATTTTGTACCTCTCGAGTTATACAACATACCGTTCTGGTTTGTTCCTGTCAATGAGATACGGGTAGTATAATTTTCTCCCGCCTTTGAAAAGTTCAAGTTTGTGTTAGTGGCAACTTGTGATTCGAAGAAATCTCTGATGTTATTAGGCTGCGGTAATAGTTTTTCGGTTGTTCCTGTATATTTACTACCAGGATACCACGAATACCACGGAATGTATTCTTGTCCCACCATTCTTGGTCCCCACGAAGCATCATCAGAATAGTCGTGGTAGTATTTACCATCCAACGCTTTCCATTCAGCTGGCATTCCTGCCTCATAGTTAAACTTAATTAAGTCAGCAGAAGACCCACCTGCATACGTATTTTGATAACTTGGTAAGATATACACATTATCAACATATACACTTTGGTTTACTTCTAAGCCAATTCCTTTCTTTGAAATTCCTTTTTTAGAAGTCATTAAGATAACCCCAGCATCACCTCTTTGTCCGTAAAGAGCCGTGGCACTTGGTCCTTTTAACACAGAAACCGATTCAACATCATCTAAGTTAATATCCGCTGACCCAACTGGCGTTCCATCAAGAATGTACAACGGAGCTTTATCCGATAAAGAACCTGCCCCTCTGATTCTGATAGAAGCATCACGACCCAAAGCTACCGAAGATTGGCTTCTTACCTGAATACCAGCAATTTTACCTGCTAAAGCATTATTCAAGTTGGTTTGGCGAATGGTATTGAGTTGTTCTTCTTTCACGGTTTGAACAGAGTATGAAAGAGCTTTAGAAGTACGTCTTTCACCTAATGCTGTTACTACCACTTCTTGCAACTCAGCATTATTACTAATTAACGCCACATCAATGACAGATTGACTCCCCACTAAAATAGTACGGCTGTCGAATCCTACAAAAGAAAACACAAGCGATGCGTTGTTGCCAACCGTAATTTTGTAGCTACCATCTGCCGAAGACGTAGTACCTTTTGACGTACCTTTGACGGCAATGCTCACACCAGGAAGTGATGAACCATCGGAAGCCGTCACCTTCCCTGAAATTTGTCTATCTTGGGCATTGATTTGTAAAGCAAGCCCAAAAAATAGCACAGAAATAATGAGTAAGAGTTTTCTCATTTTGTGTTTGGTTTTAAAGTTAATTGATTAGAATATATTACAATTTGAAAGTGTAATCATTAATAAAATAAATAATTGAACAAAACTTATTCGCAAACAAATAGCTGATTTCCAAATCCTTACATATTTTTCTCCCTAATACTATCAAGTTATACTTAATTATTTAAGAACTCTTGCATCCGAATATCTTGACAGAAAATAATCCATCAAGCTTTGAGAGATAGTTTGATATTTAAAATATTAATTACAATAAGGCTTGGATAAGAGAGATTGGCATCTAACAAAAGGTCATAAAAATCCCTTGTATAGACGTTTTGGAGTATTTTAGTTTTGGTTAACGAAATATAAAGCAAACTGTTTAGTTATAATTTTATTATACTATTTAGTTTTCAATCTTAAAATTAATAATTATTTTACAAAAAAACTTGTGAATTGAAATTTTTCTCCGTCAAATAGTCCTAAATCTGATAATTTTAGGTTAGGAATAACTAAAAGTGCCATAAACGAAAGACTCATAAAGGGAGAATTCAATGTACAGCCTAATTCTTTGGCAAAACGGTCAATAGCCGAATATTCTTTGGCAATTTCGTATCCATCAATACCCGACATAATCCCTGCAATGGGTAATTCCAGCACCAACGCTTCGCCTGCACCCGATACCGCCGAAACTCCTCCTTTTGCTTCAATAACTAAATTAACTGCTTTGGTTATAGAAACATCATCTACCCCCACGGCAATAATATTATGAGAATCATGAGCAACCGACGAAGCAATTGCACCTTGCTTCAACCCAAAATTTTTAATAAATGCCATAGCGGGCTTTGCATTCTGATAACGATTAACAACCGTTATTTTCAGAATATCTTTTGATACATCAGATACGACAGTATCTCCCGAAAACCTACAGTCATGTTCTGAAGATAAAGTAATTAACTGACCATCTAATACTTCTATTACTTTTATTTTGGTTGTTGTATCGATAGGTTTCAGAATTTCAAAATCAGTAGCTTTTTTAAGACTACAATCAAACTGATTAACGATTTCACTGGGTAAATTTGGTATCTGCGATACCCCATTTTCTGCCACTAATACCCCATTAAGGTAGGTTTGTTGAACGGTAAAATCTTGTAGGTTATCAATCACAATGAAATCGGCGGGGTCGCCTTCTCGGAGTAAACCAACGGGGAGATTGTAGTGCAGAACGGGATTGATACACGCCATTTGTAGTATCTCAAATAAATAGTCAGGATATATTCCCAAAGCTCTTTTTACTAATTGATTAATGTGTCCTTCTACTAAGTTATCAGGATGCTTATCATCAGAGCAGAACATTAAATTTGTGTAATGCTCTGGCAATAATTCAATCAAAGCATTAAAATTTTTAGCTGCCGAACCTTCTCTAATCAAAATTTTCATCCCGTACTTCAGTTTATCCAACGCTTCCGCTGCTGTAAAACACTCATGGTCGGTCTGGCAACCCGCTTGGATGTACCTCCGAGCATCCTCTCCTCGTAGTCCGGGGGCGTGTCCGTCCACTGGTTTTTGGTATCGTTGTGCCAAAGCGATTTTTGCCATCATATCAGAGTCTCCATTCAATACACCTGGAAAATTCATTACCTCCGCTAAGTAGCCTATTTCTGGGTATTTTTGGAATAAGTCTTCGATGTCATCGGGCGTGATGGTTGCTCCTGCGGTTTCAAAAGTTGTAGCAGGTACACATGAAGGAGCTCCAAAACAAAACTTAAAGGGCGTTTGGCGGGCATTTTCAATCATGTATTCAACGCCTGCTTTGCCTAATACATTGCCAATTTCGTGCGGGTCTGAAACGGTTGCTACCGTGCCATGCACAACTGCTAAACGGGCAAATTGTGCAGGCGTAAGCATAGAACTCTCTACGTGAACGTGAGCATCTACAAAACCAGGTAATAAGACTTGAGATTTCGGATTTGGGACGGCAGGCGTTCCTGTTTCGGATTTAATGATGATACGCTTTATAATTCCTGCCTCAATTTCTATAGTTCCGTATTGAATTTTCTTTTCGAGAATGTTGATGATATTACCTGTGATTTGCATAAAAATGTGTTTTAAAATGAAAATTAATGATTTAAGTCTGTAAAAAACATGAAATGCCTATTTTCTTCAAAATTTCCGTGTTGTTTCAAAAAATATCTTTCAAGAATTTCTTGTTGTATCAATTTTTATTCTACATTTGTAGAATAAAATAACAAAACGTAGAATGAATCAATTATCTAAGACAGAAGAACAGTTAATGGAATATATTTGGAAACATGGAAAAGTTTTTATGAAAGACCTAATCGACTGCTATCCAGAACCCAAGCCAGCAAGTACCACTATTGCAACCTTATTGAAACGAATGCAAGACAAGGGGTTCATAGGATATACTTTCTATGGAAACTCAAGGGAATATTATCCTCTGATAGAAAAGTCAAATTACTTCTCAACGCCGTCAAGAATTTTTTTGGAAATTCTGCTCTACAATTTGCTTCGTTTTTTGCCTCAAATTCCGAAATGACGGAAGAGGAATTAGAAGATTTGAAAAATATTGTCCAACAAGAGATTAACAAAAAGAAATCATGACCATTTATCTGCTCAAAGTTGTGCTTTGCTCTACGCTATTTTTAGGCTGCTATTACCTTATTTTCCAGAGAGAAAAAATCTATCGTTTCAATCGTTTTTACTTATTGCTTAGTCTCTTTGCACCTTTTATTATTCCATTCATTGAAATTGAAAGTAGTTCTACACCCATCAATATTCCGCCAGTCGAAACCGTATTTATCCCAACTCGGGGAGTACAACCCTTAATGGTAGAGAAAGAGGTTTTTATTGCTCCAAAACAAACTTTTGAAATTAACTTTCCTTTATTAATTTATGCATCTGTGAGTATGGTCTTACTATTCGTTTTTTTGAAAAATATTTTTGTACTTATCCAAGAAATACAAAATAATAAAAAAATAGTTTTAGGTAGAATTCCAATTATATTATTAGACAAAAAGATTACGCCATATAGCTTTATGAAATACATTTTCGTAAACCGTGAAAATTATGAAAGGCAAGGCATTGAAAAGGAAATTTTATTACATGAAATCACCCATATACAACAAGGACATTCATTAGATATTCTATTAATTGAGCTAATGAAAGTGTTTTTATGGTTTAATCCTTTACTGATTTTCTACAAAAAAGCGATACAACTCAATCATGAATTTTTGGCTGATGAAGCCGTAATAAATACTTACGGAAATGTACCCAATTATCAGTGTTTATTGATTGAAAAAGCCCGTATTTCTAACAGTTTAATATTCACGAGTTCTTTTAATTATTCTATCACAAAACAAAGATTAAAGATGATGACAAAATCCACCTCCAAAACGAAAGCCTTGTTGATAACATTAGCTTTTGTACCACTGTTTGCTATTGCAATTTTTATGTTTAGTACCAAGATTCATGCACAAGTGAGTGTAATGAAAACGAACCCGAAAGAAGTTATCTCTACCGAGAAAGGGGCTTCGAATGAAATGATGAAACAGTATAAAGATTTAATTGCTCATTACAATAAAATGAGTAATATGAAAGGAATAGTAACGACAAAAAATATTGACAAAAATAAAAAAGATAAAGATTTACTTGTTTCCATTTTTCTAAAAATGAACAAAAAACAACAAGAATCACAGACCATCGGATTTATGAAACGCCCAAATCCTTTGCCAAAAATTAAAATTTCCGAAAAAGATTTTGAATCATACAAAAACGCAAAAAAATATGGATTGTGGATAAATGAGAGGAAAGTCAAAAATTCAGAATTAAACAATTACAAGGCTTCAGATTTTAGCCAAGTATTTATCAGTAGGCTTGAAGGAGGTGCAAAATATGTTAATGGAGTAAGTAGAGGCTATGATTTCCAATTAGATATGATGACTACTGATTATTATGAGAAATATAGAAAAGAGTCATTGGAGGACAAATCATACATGACTTATTATAAAGTTTCAGACTACTGATTATCAAAAAAGCCAAGACCAATAATCTTGGCTTTTTACATTTTCCCGTTTTTTCTTCCCTCCTTCCCTCCTTTCCTACCTTTTCTCCTATCTTTGCACAGAAATACAGAAAAGATGAAGAAAACAATTATTGCTCTTGACGGTCATTCGAGTTGTGGTAAAAGTACTACGGCCAAAAAAGTAGCCAAAAAATTAGGCTACGCTTTTATTGATACGGGAGCTATGTACAGAGCGGTAAGTTTATATTTTCACGAAAATCATGTTACATTAACCAATCCGAAAGAAGTAGAAAAGGCTCTTACCGAAATTCATATTACTTTCCAGTTTAATGAACAACGAGGAGCAAGTGACGTGTATTTGAATGGTTTGAATGTGGAGGAAGAAATCCGTAAAATGTATATTTCACAGATGGTTTCGGAGGTAAGTGCCATTACCATCGTGAGAAAAGCCATGGTTGCTCAACAACAAAAAATGGCAAAGCACCGTGGCGTGGTAATGGACGGCAGAGACATTGGGACAAAGGTTTTTCCCGATGCTGAAATCAAAGTTTTTATGACCGCCGACCCTACCATTCGGGCAGAACGCCGACAACGAGAATTATTGGAGAAAGGTGAAATGATAGATTTGGATATCATTTTAGAAAACCTCCGTAAACGAGATATTATTGATTCTACTCGGGAAGAAGGACCACTAACCCAAGCCGAAGATGCCGTCTTGATGGATACTTCTTTCATGACTATTGATGAACAAGTTGATTTTGTGATACAACTACACGATTCGGTTTTAGCAAGAATATGACAGCTTCGGAAAGTAAATTTATCATTGTGGGTCAGGGGCTTGCGGGGTCTGTGTTGGCATATTTATTATTGCAGGAAGGGCAACGTGTTCATATTTACGACTCTCCTGATTTTCCGTCTTCTTCAAAAGTTGCGGCGGGACTTTACAATCCTGTCACGGGCAGAAAATTAGTCAAAACGTGGTTAGCCCACCAGTTATTCTCTTTTTTGGAAACTTTCTATCCTCAATTAGAAACCGAACTCAACGCCCGTTTTTTCTATCCGCAACCCATTTTTCGCCCTTTTGTGAACGAAGAATCTCAAAAATTCTTTAAAAGTGACCACGTACCCGATGATTTCTCAGATTTTGCCACTCTCACTTTTGAAAATACCCAGTACAAATCTATCCTACAAAGTCAGTTGGGAGGTGTTACTACCAAACACTCAGGTTGGGTAGATTTACCAGCCATGTTAGCCGCTTTTAAGCATTATTTCACTGCCAAAAATTTATTAACTGTCGGTACAATTCCAACTGAATTATTAGAAAACAATCCGACACAAACCATCATTTTCTGCGAAGGTTTTAGCGGCAGAAATAACCCCTATTTTAACTATTTACCCTTCAATCCCGTAAAAGGTGAGGTATTGGATATTGAGATAAAAAATCTTTATTTAACCGAAATTATCAATCAAGGAGCATTTGTAATTCCACTCGAAGGCGAAAGTTATCGGCTGGGAGCTACCTACAGTTGGCATGAATTAGACTTCATACCCACCGAACAAGGTAAAAATGATTTAATTGAAAAATACCAAAAACTCATGAAGCCCGAAATGCGTATATTATCGCACAGGGCTGGGGTTCGTCCTGCTACTAAAGACCGCCGACCACTCATTGGGCTGCATCCAGACTTTAGGCATTTGGGCATTTTCAACGGTTTGGGGTCAAAGGGCGTATCTTTGGCACCGTATTTTGCCAAACAATTCGTTGATTTTTTAGTCTATCAAAAAGAACTTCATCCCGAAGTCAATATAAATCGTTTTGCTTCGTTATATTTAGGCAAAAAATAGGTTGGTGTTTATTGATAAGTACTTGCTTACCTACAAAACCGCAGCATAAACCCAAATAATATTATTGGGTTTGCTTAATCTGACGTTGAAAATCCGACATACTTTAATTGTTCCCATGAAGAAAAGTGTACTGTTCATATCATTTCTTTTGGTTGCCTACCTCACCGAGGCACAGAATTTCTTTCCTACCCAAGAACCTTTTGGTAAAAACAGGATTCAATACCGTCCTTTCAACTGGCAGGTACTTACTTCACAAAATTTTGAGGTATATTTTTACGATGGTGGGCAGCAAACTGCTACTTTAGCCGCCCAATTGGCTGAATCTGACTTTGACCGTATCACCGAAATTTTGGGATACTCACCTTTTAGTCGTACCAAGATTTTTATTTATTCTTCCATTCAGGATTTGAATCAGAGTAATGTAGGTTTGAATTTATCCAGTGAAAGAGAAATTAAAGAAGAAAATTTAGCCAAATCACGCATTGAAATAGCTTATACGGGTAATTCTTCGTCTTTCAGAAAAGAACTCGTGGGTGATATTACTCATGTATTTGTACACGATATGTTGTACGGAGGAAGCATCAAGGAATCACTCCAAAACTCCTTATTATTGAGTGTGCCAGACTGGTTTATGAACGGTATAACCTCTTACGTATCAGAAGGTTGGAGTACCGACATGGACTCTTATATGCGTGATGTAATTTTGAGTAAAAATCTGAAAAGACCCAGCCAAACGTCGGGACGTGAGTCAGGATTTATCGGACAATCTATCTGGAACTATATAGCTGAACGATACGGACGTGATAACATCGCTAATATTCTCAATCTTACTCGCATCATCCGAAACGAGCAAACGTCTATTTCAAGTACTATCGGAATGCCCTTCAGTAAATTCATGAAAGAATGGCGTGAATATTATACCGTAATGGCTGAAAGTATTAACAGTAGTTATGTTAGCCCCTCCTACGACTTCAAGATAAAAGAAGTGAAATTTAATAGTACTGATAGAATTAATAAATTTAAAATCAGTCCTGACGGTGCTTTTGTGGCTTATTCAAGGAATGAACTGGGTCGTTCAAGTGTGGAAGTGATGGATTTAAAAACTAAAAACAGTGTTACCATCTTAACATCTGGCTTTAAAACGCTCAATCAATCCATTGATTATAACACTCCTCTTCTATCTTGGACAAAAGGCGGAACATTGGCAATAGTCTATGAGAGTCAAGGCAATGTATTACTGAATATTTACACCGACATCACCGAAAAAGATTTATCAGGAAAATTTGCTTCCCGAAAAGTATTAAAAGATTTTGACCAAGTACAAGATTTCGATATTTCATCTAACGGAACTACTTTGGTATTGAGTGCTATTAGTAAAGGGCAAAATGATTTATTTCTGTACGATATCGCACGAGGACGTATCCAACAAATCACCAACGACCTCTACGACGACCTATCTCCACGATTTGTAGGTACGGCAGGTAAAATCGTTTTCACGTCAAATCGCTTAAAAGATTCTTTGGACATTGATAAAGGCTCTTACAAAACTTTAAATCATAAATTTAATCTTTTTCTTCACGAAGGGAAAGTGAAATCCGAAACTGTCAGGCGTTTAGTGGATTCTTTTGGAAGCATCACTGTCAGGCGTTTAGTGGATTCTTTTGGAAGCATCACTAATCCTGTAGTGGCTGATGGTAGCACGATTTATTTCTTAAACGATGAGAAAGGCATCAAAAACATTTATCGCCTTACGGCAGGAGACTCACTGGCTGTTCAAGTGAGTAATTTCCGTAACGATATTCAAGACTTTGACTATTCAGCCAGTACAAATGGACTGGTTTTTAAGGTATTAGAAGGAAATGCTGAGGTATTTGCCTTTAAACAGAAAGTAGATTTTAGTGTAAAACACAACCTTTTTTACACCCCAAGAAACATCAAGTTATATGGCATTACGCCGCCGAGTGTAAGCAATAATGATAAAGCTAAAACAAATAATCCTACGATAGTAAATAATGATTTACCCGTTACAAAACCTAAAATCACTTTAGAACCCGGCGAAGTAGATACTGATAATTATCAGTTTGATTCGGGTAATTACACCAAGAAAAGCAGTACAGAACCAGCCATTGGGTCTGTAAAAACTGATAAGAAAAATAAAGTAGAAAAAATTATAGTAGCCAAACAGAATCGGAAAGACAACATTAAACTCAGGGGTCCTGTTGAATACAACAATCCATTTGTGGTAAATAATACTGACCTTGATTTTGTAGTGGACCCTCTACCCCAAAGAGGTTTCGGACTAAAAGGAACTATCAATATGAATGATTTATTAGAAAATCATCATTTGCAGGGTGGTATTTTTCTAACTCCTAATCTGAAAAATACCGATTTATGGGGTCAGTATTCCTACTTAGCCAAACGCATTGACTATACTGTCCGTATAGACCGTAGGACTGCCATAGATGATGGCGAACAAAGTCAGAAAAAATATCGCTTCAACAAGATTACACTATCGGCTTCTTACCCGATTAATACCAATACACGTGTTACGCTATCACCTTCTTATACCTCCAATCGTTTTTTGGACTTGACCAATCTGAATACTCCTGATGGTTATGCTGATTATGTAGGTGGAAGAGCAGAGTTTGTTTATGATAATACTATCAGTCATGGATTGAATCAGTTAGAAGGGACTCGTTTTCGTGCCAGATTCGACCACTATTCAGGAGTTAGCAATTCTAAAGATGGTTTTAATCGTTTTTATGCCGACCTCCGTCACTACATTCGTTTTGGTAAGGGAATTGTATTGGCTGGACGTTTGTCGGGGGGACACTCTTTTGGAAATTCTCCCAAACAAACTGTCATGGGAGGTATGGATAATTGGTTAGAATGTCAATATGAAGCTCGTACTGATAATAATAATCCATTCAGTAGCAATATTTACGATAATAAAGATATTTTCTTCTTGGATTATGCCACTCCATTGAGAGGATTTAACGTAAATAAATTATCAGGAACAAGCCATTTAGCATTTAATGTAGAGTTACGAATTCCGATTGCAAAATATCTTTATGACGGTCCTATTTACAATAATTTCTTTAAAAATCTATTGATTAGTACCTTCACAGATGTAGGTACAGCCTGGACAGGTGTGGGTCCGTTTGCTCGTAAAAATGGATTTAACACCAGTGTGATTGGTGGTGGTTTGTTACCATTCCGTGCTACAGTGACAGATTTCAGAAATCCATTCTTAGTAGGTTATGGCATAGGGGCAAGAACAACGCTTTTAGGTTATTATATTAAATATGATTTTGCGTGGGGATGGGAAAACAAAGAAATCAAAAATCCAATTTCTTACATTACTTTAGGATACGATTTTTGATGATTCCAAGCTGATAAAACTAATTCATGTCAAGCAGTTTTTGTTAGTTCAAAAGCTGCTTTTTTGACATCAAGGTTTCCTTTATTTACTACACAGGAAGTATCTTCTTCAAAAACAATAAAGTCATGAAATTATTTTATACGTTGTCAATACTCATATTGCTGCATTTATCTACCATAAATGGACAAACCCTAACATCAACGAATCTTCCCATCATCAAAGTAAATACCAACCGAGGAGTTATTGTAAACGAACCTAAAATTTTGGTAGATTTAGAAATTATCCATAATGGAGCTGGTAAAATAAACAATGTAACCGACGCACCCAATGTCTATCAAGGGAAAGCAGGTATTGAATACCGTGGTTCTACCTCACAACAACTTTTCCCCAAAAAACCTTATGGTATTGAACTATGGGTAGATGCTACCGAAAAAAGTAGAAAAGCGGCTTTATTAGGAATGCCCGAAGAATCTGACTGGGTACTAAATGCTACTTACAATGATAAAACCCTCATGCGTGATGTGTTAGCCTACGATTTAGCCAACCGAATGGGACGATACGCCACTCGTACTCGTTACTGCGAAATGATGATAAATGGCAATTACGAAGGCATTTATATCTTGATGGAAAAAGTGAAAAAAGATAAAGGTAGGGTGGATATTTCAACCCTGAAAACCACTGATAATTCGGGGGATGATGTAACGGGGGGGTATATTCTAAAAATTGATAAAACTGAGGGCTCTAAATCAAGACTCTGGAACACTACACTCAATTATGGTTTGGCACAATTTACGATTCCTTACCAAATAGAATACCCTAAAATGACTGATATTACCGATGCTCAATTCAACTACGTCAGAAAATATGTAACCGATTTCGAGACTTCACTAAAAGCCAGCGATTTTCTTTCTCCCAAAGCCGCATGGCGAGATTACATTGATATTGATTCTTTTGTGGATTATTTCCTACTGACAGAATTTACCAAAAATGTAGATGGGTATCGTCTGAGTACCTATTTTTACAAAGACAAAGACTCAAAGGGTGGAAAAATGAAAATGGGTCCCGCTTGGGACTATAACTTAGCCTTTGGTAACGCTAATTATTTAGATGGTTTCGTTACTTCTGGATGGCAGTACAAAGTAAATGATTTAGCTATCCCTGCCAAAGATGTCAATTTTCTCGCTCCCACATGGTGGGAACGCCTCACGCAAGATTCTACTTTTAGATATAAAGCTGCCAGTAGATGGACAGCATTGAGAAAAACCACCCTGAGTACCGAAAGAATTAACGCTTGGATGGACTCTACCTCCGCTGCGTTGGAGTCTGCAATGAGTAGAAATAATTCCAGATGGACAGGCGTGTTAGGGCGATATGTATGGCCCAATTATTACGTTGGGGTAACTTACCGAGATGAAACCAACTGGATGAAAGATTGGATTCGTCAGCGAACGGCTTGGTTAGATGCTCAATTTAAAGTTTACGGCTCTCCTTTAGCAACTGAACAAGAAATTACGGCTGATTCGCCCATGCGAGTATTCCCGAACCCATCTGAAAATGACATCACGATTGAATACTACGTTCCCCAAAAAGGACGGGTAAACATCAATCTCTATGATTTTACGGGAAAAATCGTGGCAAGCGTAGTGGACGAAGAAAAAATAGCTAAAACCTACCAACATAAAATAAACATCAGCCATTTTTCCAATGGAATGTATCTGATTGATTATCAAGTGGATGGCACATCCATTGAAAGAGCAAAACTCATTAAGAATTAATTACGCTCGGAACTCAATACGCACGTGAGAGCCATCACAATAAGGTTTATTTTGTGATGCTCCACAACGACAAAAGGCGGTAGTTTGAGACTTCACAGTTTCTTTACCGTCTTTGTCTTTTACCTTCAAATTTCCGTAAATCAACAAAGGTCCATTCTCTAATACTTCCACTACAGTATTGATGCTTTCTTGACTCTCGTGGTTTTCTTCATCATTCATAAAATAGGTTAATGCTCCCGACGGACAGGCTTTTACCTGATTCACGATGGCTTCGGTTGTGCCGTTTTCTGCCGTTACCCACGGGCGTTTGCGAGGGTCAAAAACCTGTGGTAATCCCCGAAAGCAAATAGCCGAGTGAATACATTTAGAAGGTTCCCAAACTACGGTTACTTCACCGTTGGAGTATTTTTTTTTGATGTCCATACAGTTATGGTGTTGCGGATTTAATATTCTGGACGGCAACCGTCGCTGTTACTGATTTATGTAAAAATTTGATAATCAATATCTTATAATTTCATTTTTTGGAAAGGTTTGACTGATATACAATAAAATCGTTTTTCCATTATTTCTAATAACGAACAAACTATTCTGCATTCTCTGTGCTGTATTCACTCATTTTTTCCGACCTTTACAGGGAAATTACATAAAAATACACAAAAATGGAATTGGAAACCTTAGAACTTCCTAAAACAATTATACCGCTTTTAGAAAAAACTCACGCTGCTGCTGCCGAAGTAAGACGGCTAACGGATACTCAGAAAAAAGCCATTCTGAACCGCTTGGCAGTCGTTTTAGTTGAAAATACTGAAAATATCCTAACGGAGAATCAAAAGGATTTACTTCGCATGGATGTAAATGACCCCAAATATGACCGCTTAAAATTAACGCCCCAACGGATTCAGGATTTAGCAGACAGCATGAAAGAAGTAGCTGAATTGCAAGACCCATCTGGACAACTCATTGTAGAAAAGGAATTAAGTAATGGACTAAAAATCAAGAAAATAGCCGTACCAATGGGTGTAATTGGGGTTATTTTTGAGGCTCGCCCCAACGTAACCGTTGATGTTACAGCTCTTTGTATTCGTTCTGGTAATGCCGTAGTATTGCGTGGTGGTTCTGATGCGTTTGATACGAACTGTTTTTTAGTCAGTCTGATTCACGGAATTTTACAAGAATTTGGGGTAGATACTTACTGTATTACACTCCTTCCACCCGACCGTGAGTTGGTAAAAGAGTTATTAACCGCTACACGTTACGTAGATTTAATCATTCCCCGAGGGTCAGATGCTCTGATTCAATTCGTGCGGAAGCATTCACTCGTTCCTACCATTGAAACGGGTGCGGGTGTGTGCCATACTTACGTAGAAAGTTCCGCTGATTTAGAAAAAGCTGCCAATATTGTGGTCAATGCTAAAGTATCAAGACCATCCGTTTGTAATTCATTGGATACCGTTTTGGTAGATGAAAATATTGCTGCTGATTTTCTTCCAATGCTTTATCAAGGTTTAACTGCCTATCAGGTTGAAGTTTTTGCGGATGAAATTGCCTATGCTATCTTGTCAGAAATTGATTATCCATATCTACAAAAAGCAAATCCTGAAGATTTTGGAAGAGAATTTTTAGATTACAAATGTTCCATAAAAGTGGTTTCGGGAATCCATGAAGCCTTGAAACACATCAGTAAATATTCATCTCGACATTCAGAAGCCATTGTTTCTCAAAACGCTGATTATTGCCAACAGTTCATCGAAGAAGTAGATGCCGCTGCCGTTTATAGTAATGCTTCTACTCGTTTTACCGATGGAGGACAGTTTGGTTTAGGAGCAGAAATTGGTATTTCAACCCAAAAACTACACGCTCGTGGACCTTTTGCGTTAGAAAAATTAGTAACCGAAAAATGGGTAGTAACGGGTGATGGACAAATAAGACAGTGAACAGTTAGCAGTAATCAATTCACTGCTAACGAATTACCTATTCACTGATAACTGACTATGTTAATATGAAAATTGAAGCCTACCAAATATCAGAAGTCATCAATCTAAAAAAGTTTAGGAATGAATACGCCAGCCAACCTTTGCTGTTTAATAATTCTGAACTTTTTTATAAACCAGATAGTGATAAATATTGCTATCTGTTAAGCTATGGCGTAGTAGTATTTGCTGGTTTTAATGATTTAGGTAAAAGTGAGTTTTTGAAGTTTTTGAAGGGTTATATAGAAGATGAAATACAAAGTAAGTACGATGAATCTTTCGACCTCCAAACGGATGCTTCGGTGTCGGTAGTGCTGAAATATAACTCGATAACCGTTTCTGAAATTACCGATGATACCATCCGAATTGTCATGCTGAATATTGGGCAGTCGGTAGCCTTAGACCACTACGAAGACCTTACTTTAGAGATTTTTAAAGATTCGCAAGTCATTACCGATGAGCTTGAAAAAACGGGCACTTTTAAATATTCTAAGAAAGATTTATTGAAATTTATTGGCAGAACCATCAATATTAAAAACAGTATTATTGATAATTTGTACATCTTTGATGCCCCCGATGTGGTTTGGGAAAATGAACATTTAGAACGAATCGACAAAGGTTTGAAAAAAACCTTCGACCTTAAAATGCGTTATCAGGACATTGACTACAAATTAAAAATTGTTCAAGAAAACCTGACACTTTTCACCGACCTCCTCCAAAATAGGGAATCCACTCGCCTTGAATGGATTGTAATTATTCTAATCCTTATCGAAGTTTTTGATATTCTCATCAAGAAGTTTATTGAGTAATTTTACCGTATAATAAATCCGTATAGCTGATAATCAAGCACTTACATATCGTATCTCTTCTCGATATTGTTTACAGATAAAACAGGCATTAATTTTGTGCGTTTTTCAGCGTTTGAAAAACATATTTCTATTAAACTTTAATAAAAACATTATGAAAAAAATCTTACTCACATTAATCACCATCGTTGCGATTAACGCCACTATTAATGCCCAAATTATCAAAGTTGCTCCTATCTCATTGGCTTTCGGAGTAATCAATGCTGGTTATGAAAAACAATTAGGAGAAAAAAGCTCTATTTATCCAAGTGCTTATGTTTATAGCCGTTCTTCGGTTACTGGATTTGGTCTTGGTTTACAGTATCGTAGATATTTATCAGCCAGTAAAGACTTTCCAGCTGGATTCTTTGTAGCTCCAGAAGTTCAGTATGGTTCATTTAAGCAAAAAGATTTAGCAGATTTTAGTTATTCTTCATTCTCGTTAGGAGCTCAAATCGGTTATCAGTGGTTGTTAGGTGATAATTTCACTATTGAAGCGAGCCTTGGACCTGCATACTGGATTGCGGGTGGGTCAAGTGCTGGTACAGTAACTTATGACGGTGTTTTACCATCTATCGGATTTAACTTAGGATATTTCTTCGGAAACAAATAATCCAAAAATTTTATTGAAAATTGATTTAGTTAAAAGGTTAGTCGTTCGGCTAACCTTTTTTGTTTGCCTCTCTTTAAAATATTTCTAAAAAACTAAAGAAATAGTTTGTAAACTAAAATATTAGTTATATATTTATCCTATCAATCAATAAAGGTATCATAATCAGCATATAAATTAAAACCATGCAACCAGAAAGAGAGCTAACCAAAGCCGAAGAACAAATTATGCAGGTGCTTTGGCAAATAGAAAAAGGGTTTGTAAAAGACGTTTTAGATGAACTCCCCGAACCCAAACCTGCGTACAATACGGTATCAACTATTATTAGAATTTTACAAGAAAAAGGGTTTGTGAGCCATAATGCCTACGGGAAATCGCACGAATATTTTCCAGTAATTAGTAAGGAGAGTTATAGCTCGTATGCAACAGAAAAATTAGTAGAAGGGTATTTTGAGAATTCCTTTTCAAGTCTGTTCTCATTTTTCTCAAAG
Source organism: Arcicella sp. (assembly GCA_025454855.1). Taxonomy (GTDB): domain Bacteria; phylum Bacteroidota; class Bacteroidia; order Cytophagales; family Spirosomataceae; genus Arcicella. The sequence goes on along the minus strand of JALONS010000001.1, from coordinate 63,869 downwards.
AAAGGGAAAATTGATGTCAAAGATGCCGACGAAATTCTGGCAATGATTCATAAAATGAAGGAAGAAGAGCAGTAGGGCTTTGATTCGGCTATCAGCCAATTATTAAAAATTCAAAGGGGGAACATCTATAATAAATTGTCTTTAGTTCACATCGTTTTGAAAATTACTGAGTACGAACAATCAATACTAAACTGGTTCTACACCTTTAATTATACAGAAATTCTATTTACGAATGGTGATTGAGTGATTTGCAAGTAAAATCAAAATCCTAAAATTACAATTCACAGATAATTAAACATAAAACATAGGTCTCAATCATGGCAAAAGTAATCTGCATATTATTATTATTAATTTTTATGCAAAACACCTTAATAGCACAAAAATGTATAACTTTTCAGGAAGCTGAAACAATGAAATTAATCCCACAATTAGATAGTCTCTATAAAAGTGGAATTGATAGTGATTCCACAAAATCAGTATTCAAAAATACTGAACAGTACAGAAAAGCATATCAAAAGATTCTTATTCAATTAGCCCAGTTTTTAGCAAAAAATAACTTTAAATGGGGCAAACAAGTTAGATGCTTCAATCGTATTTATTTTTCACAAAAAGGAATGATTGATTATTTTATTTTTGATATAAAAGATGAACAAATAACTGATACTCAAAAAGTTAGATTCAAAGAATTAGTGCAACAATTTTCCCAAACAGCTCAATTCGATTTACATAGTATCCAAAAGTTTTCACAATGTAGTCCTGTAAAATACGCTGATTTATAAAATCATGATTGAAATATCCATATCTTCACTAAACCTCAAAATCAACCGATAAAGCAAAATACCGAAACATGGTGGATTTATTAGATGAAATGACCATCACCAATAACAAACGCTACGCCATTGTGGCACTAACCTCTGAGGATAAGCAATTAATAAGTTTAAAACAGTAAAAATAATTTTCAATTCACAATTTTCAACGCTCAATATTCAAGTGAATAAATCAGTAACACTTGACCATTATACATTGAGTATTGAACATTGAAAATTAAAAACATTCACCTAATTATCGAATATAAAAACGCTCAATGCTCAAGTGGATAAATCCGTAAACACTTGAACATTGGACATTGAGTATTGAACATTGAAAATTAAACACATTCACCTAATTATCGAATATAAAAATGCTCAATATCCAAGTGGATAAATCCGTAAACACTTGAACGTTGGACATTGAGTATTGGAAATTAAAACATTCACTCAATTATCGAATATGAACTGGCTCAATTACCTCCTCCAAGTGAATCTTTACCTGATTTTGTTTTATGGGTTTTACCGTATGCTATTACGCTCAGAAACCTTTTTTAATCTCAATCGGGCTTACTTGGTAGCCTCGGCGGCTTTTGCTTTTTTTATTCCCCTGATGCAATCGGTATGGGTGAGACATTGGTTTGTTACTGAACAAGTGTCCCAAACGTTATATACTTTCTATAATCCAACGGTATTTTATTTGCAAAAGAGTCAAGAAACCAAAAACCTTACTTTGGGGGATTTGTTAGCGGTTGTTTATGTCATCGGCATATTGATAGGCATTGCTCGATTTGGTGGAAACTTAGTTTTTCTTGCCAAACTCATGAAGCGAAAAATCAACCACCGAGAAAACAAGACTGCCTTTTCATTCTTTAATATGCTTTTCGTGAGTAAAGAGTTACAACAACGCTCTACCATTCTCAAACACGAATTTGTGCATATTCGTCAGTTGCACTCTGCCGATGTGATGCTGTTTGAATTGATTGCTATTTTCAACTGGTTTAACCCTGTTGTATATCTTTACAAAAACTCCATTAAATACATTCACGAATTCATTGCCGATGAAATTGCGAGCCGCCACGAAGCCTCAAAAGCTGATTATGCCATGTTACTGTTTCAAGAACAATTTGGGGTAAAAGCCATTCCACTGACCAATAATTTCTTCAATCATTCTTTATTGAAACAACGAATCAAAATGCTCAATAAAGAACGCTCCGCTCCTACTGGATTAATGAAATACGGCCTCATTGCACCGCTCTTTATGGTTATGATTGTGGTGTCTTCGGCCACAATTGCCCAAAAAGAGTTGGCCCAAATTGAGACTAAAATTGAGCGAGTAACCGATAAGGATTTAAACGAAATCATTGAAAAACCTACTAAAACGGGTAAAGAAGTTTTAGCGGCTGACGGAATAGATTTATCTCAAGCCTTGATTATTAGCCCCGCTTTGATGAATGAAGTGAAGACGATTAAAAAAGACACCACTAATATTTTGGATGCAGTAGAAGAGAATCCAGCGTTTGTAGATGGCGGAATGAATGGTTTTGCTAAGTTTTTACAAAAAAATCTACAATATCCTCAAGAAGCCCAAAAAGCTAATATAACGGGTAAAATTTACACTGAATTTGTGGTAAATACTGATGGTTCTGCCACTAATTTTACAACTTTAAAGGGTATTGGATATGGTTGCGACGAAGAAGCTATTAGGGTTTTGAAATTAGCAAAATGGATACCGGGAAAACAAAGCGGGCAGATTGTCAGATGCAAATTTGTTGTCCCTATTTACTTCCAGATTGGTCGAGAAAATCCTGCTGCTGGTATATTTACGACAAAAAATATAGAAAAAATACCATCAAAAATTAAGGAAGAGGCAATGGTACTGAACTATTCTGAATACCTTTTAATTGTTGATGGCAAAGAAACCAATACTGAAATAGTTAAAAAGTTAAATCCAGAAAACATTGAAAAAATGGAAATACTTAAAGGACAAGAGGCACGAAAACAATACGGAGAAAAAGGCAGAAACGGAGTATTAGTGATTATGAGTAAAAAAGAGTAATTTTCTAAAAAAATCACCTTTAACTCAATAGTACTATGTATAAAGCACTTTTCACCGTTCTAATACTATCTACGTCATTATCAAGCTACGCCGAAGATGGCATTAAATTCTTTAAAGGAACATGGGCAGAAGTACAAGCAGAAGCTCAAAAACAACATAAACTAATTTATGTAGATGTTTTTACTACTTGGTGTGGGCCTTGCAAAATGATGGAAAAGAATGTATTTCCAAACTCCGCTGTTGGCAAACTATTCAATGACCATTTTATCAATTATCAACTTGATGCCGAGAAAGGAGAAGGCCCCGAATTAGCTAAAAAATATAGCGTTCAAGGTTTTCCTACTTCACTTTTTTTGAATGAATCAGGTGAGGTATTACACAAAATATTAGGGGCACTTACCGTTGAGACATTTCTCGCAGAAGCTAATAAAGCATTAGTTATTGCAAAGGATGACAAACCACTTGCTCAATTAGAAACTGAATTTAAAGCAGGAAAATTAAATGCTAAATCAATACAGATTTTTTTTAATAAACTGAAAGGAAATCAACAAGATATTTCTTTAGTTTTGGATAATTATCTCAAAGAACTACCCGAAACTGCCTATAAAAATGTCGATGTACTGACACTGATTGCTGAAAATGTCACTTCTTTTGACTCCAAAGCATTTGAAATTTTGGCGAAAGCCAACAAAAAACGTTTAGGTTTTCCAGTAGAGATAGGATACGCCATCAAAAGTGGCGTGGATAGATTAAAGCGTGAACATCTAAAAAGAATCATTGAACTAAAAGATAAAAATGAATTTAACCATTTACTTTCTATCTTAAAAACACAACTCTCACAAATACCCCTTGAACTTGAACGTTTGGAATTTGAATTTGCTGAAAAAACACAAGACAAAGAGATGTTTCAAACGTTAGCAAATAAGAAAATACCACGTTTGATGAGCCTGAGCAACGAAAGTTTACAAAAGCAAAGTCTTTCTATACTCAATGCTGTAAAAATAGGTGAAAAGATGATGAAAACTGATACAACTTCTGAGATATACCTAACAAAAACCAAAGATTTACAAAGAGTATCTGAAAGAGCTACGGCAGATGAGTTGAATAGTTTTGCTTGGGGATACTTCAATATGGTTGAAGATAAAACAGATTTGGAAGAAGCTCTTAAATGGTCAGCCCGTTCAATTGAGTTAGATTATTCAGCTAATTACTTAGATACGCAAGCGAATCTTTTATTTAAACTTGGTAGGAAAAAGGAAGCTATTAAAAAAATGAAAGAAGCTATTGCTCTTACCCAAAAAGATAAAGAATCTACCGAAGATTTTGAAAAGACGCTCAAAAGAATGAAAGGAAAATAGTTGAAAATCCCCACTGGTAGAAATGTGGGGATTTTTAAAACACCAATCAACTAAAAAATTAGTTTTACTCAACATTCCTCGCAGGAGGATTTTTTTTTAAATTCAATCAACTAAAAAAATAGTTTAAAACTTAAACAATCAATCTCATGGAAAATCAATCAGAAAATTTACAGACATTGGAAGACATTATCTTTCAAAATCGCAACAAAACTTACGGGGCGTATGTACTTAGAAATGACTACAGAAATGTCATCAAGAAAGCATTAATCATCGGAATTAGTATATTTGGTTTGGGAATCATTACACCTATGCTATGGGGAAAAGTACAATTGACTAATCAGCAGATTGTTATAGCGGACGTAATGGACGTAGCGTTACCACCTGAAAATGAAAAAATAGAACCCATTGAACCAGAAACGCCTCCGCCAGCAAAGCCCGAACCGCAGATAAAAACGATTGCCTATCTTGAACCTAAAATTGTGGAGGATGAAAAACTGACCGAACCCCTCCCCGACCAAGAAACGCTAAACGATACGGATGCCCAAATCAGTGATAAAACACAGGATGGAGAAGTTATGGAAATCCCCGTTGATGACCCCGATGCTCATAAGAGTACCCAACCCGAAATACCCGTGGTGGTTGAAACCGAAGAAAAAGATAAAATTTTTGTTTCGGTAGAACAAAATCCTGAGTTTGCGGGTGGACAAGCCGCATTATTACGATTTTTACAGAAAAATCTTCGTTACCCTAACCAAGCAGTCAATGCGGGAGTAATGGGTAAGGTATTCATGCAGTTTGTAGTAGGAAAAGACGGTGCTATTTCCAATGTTGATGTCCTCAAAGGCATCGGTTTTGGTTGTGATGAAGAAGCTCAAAGAGTCGTGAAATTAATGCCACGCTGGTCGCCAGGTAAACAATCGGGAAGAGCAGTAGCCGTAAAGTTTACATTACCTATCATGTTTCAATTGAGCGAATAGTAAAATAACTAAGCTCCAATAAAGGATTTAAGACAAACTTTATTCTTTTTTGTTGGAGCAAACCTATAGATACAAAACCCTTCCAAACATTTTGAATGCTTGGAAGGGTATCAATTCGGCTATTTTTGGTGTTGTATTGACAAACGTTTTGTTATTAATTTTTTCTCACCTCCGACAAAGTCCACAAAGCTAAACCTATTTCTGCCACTGCAAAACCAATTAATACAGGTTTTGCCATTCCTAAAATCACAAACATAATCAAACCAGTACAAAAGAATAATCTACCTTGTACAGTGGCTCTAATGACCTCTTTTCCACCATTTTTGTACATGGCATAGTAATAAAAAGACAAGGCTAAAACCAATAATCCTAAAACTCTAATCCAGATTTCAGAGGTAGGCTCTAAGCCAAAAATCCCCAATAAAATATTAGGAATAAACAAAAGCTGTAAACCCGAAATAACTACGTAAAAGAATTGCCCGAGCAATGAAGGATAACGTTTGGTTTGCATATTAGTATTTGATTAATGATTTGATAATCAATTTAATAAAAAATTACGCTTTTGAAAACATAATCCATATATCATTTCGTTTATAGATGAGAACTGTCGGATAAAATCCACCTAATATTCCACTCATTTTTAGCCATGACATCAAAAATCAAGTTAATTATTATCGTTGTGTTATACGTTTTGGGAGCCTCTGCTTGCAAAAAAACGGAAGAAGTTGTAGCTACTGGTCCTGACCTCCGAGATAGCGTATATGCGTACTCGCAAGAAATTTATCTATGGTCGAACAATTTACCCGCTACCAGTATTTTCAAGCCCCTTACTTACCCTTCTGCCGACTCCATCATGAAAAAAGTACGTACTTATAGTCCTTTTGTGAATGGTAGATACCAAGACCGTTGGAGTTTTACCATCGAGAAAAGCGTGTGGGATAATTTAGTAAGTGGCAATAGTACCGACACAGGAGCAGAATACGGTTTTGTATCAAGTACCGACCTACGAGTACGTTTAGTTTACTCGCAGTCATCGGCAGGTAAACAAGGCGTAAAAAGAGGTTGGAAAGTGGTAAAAGTTAATGGAGTAGATGCTACGAATGCCAATATCAATCAACTCAATACTGAATTAAACAAGGCTTCACAAACCATTATTTTCCAAAAACCCGATGGCACGCAACAAACCCTAACGCTCACGAGCGGAGCGTATAAATCTGATTACGTGATGAACCCGAAAGTGTTTTCTGTGAATGGAAATAATGTAGGCTATTTTGCTTTTGACTCGTTCTTAGGAGCAAGTAATGGACAGTCCACCAGAGATGAATTGAATAGGGTTTTTGCCGATTTCAAAGCCAAAAATGTTACCGAATTAGTCCTTGACTTACGCTATAACGGTGGTGGATATGGTTCGGTTTCCAGCTATTTGGGCAGTTTGATTGCTCCGGCTTCGGCAATGGGGAAAGTATTTGTCAATTCAGTTCATAATTCAAAATATTCAAAATGGAATACTGCTGATAATTTTGTAAACTTAACGAACGGATTGAAATTAAGCCGAGTAACCATGATTGTTAGTAAAAATACGGCTTCTGCCAGTGAAGAACTCATCAATGCTTTAAAGCCAGTGATGAACGTAAAACTCATTGGAAGTACCACGCATGGTAAGCCCGTAGGTTATTATGGATTTCCTACGATGGGCAATTACGTTTTCCCCGTAGCCGTAAAAAATGTAAATTCCGTAGGATTTAGTGATTTCTTTGAAGGTTTTACAGTGGATAAAGTGCAAGCCGATGACCTGACGAAAGATTTGGGCGACCCCGAAGAAGGTTGCTTGAAAGTAGCTTTAAATTATTTGAGAACGGGTGTATTGCAATCTGTACCGAGTGCCGAAAGAATCAGTGCAGAATTACAATCTGCCAATGATAAAATAGCGAAAGATAGATTGAAAATTACGGTGATGGATTTCCCGAAAAATCGGTAGAAATATTAAAAGACAAAACCCAATTCTAAGCCAAAACTTGGTGCTTGGAGGAATGAATCTACCCCAATTTGTTCTAAAGGTGTTAAATCTTTCGTTACCACATCATATTTACGATTAACAGCGAACCAATAAGCCACTTTAGCTCTTATAAAAACGGTTTCGTTGGTATTTAGCCAGAAACGTTTTTCAATCACTGGACTCACCAAAACAGTATTCATGGATGCCTCAATGAGTTTAGTTTCGTAAGCATTTTTTGCCTCCGCAGAAAGACCCACCAATGCACTGATATTTGCAGCGTCTTCTGGTAAAATGCCTTGTACTAATTGTTTGGGCGTATCAGTAATAGTACCATTAAACGTCTGTGCAGAAGCCCCCACCGATAAACCTTTACCCAAATACAGTTTTAGTTCACCCCCAAATTGCATTTGTGGTGCAGCCATATCTCTGATGTAGGTTAGCTCATTTTGATACGAATTTTGTATTTTTTTCAGTAAATCAAATACTAAATTTTGGTAACTTTTTGGTGTAAATCCCACAAAACCACCTACTTGTAAGCGTTTGTATTGTAACTCATAACCCGCCTGAACTCGCAACGGAAAAGATGAACCAACATAAATTTGATGACGAAAATCAGACTCCTCGGAATACACCGTAACAGTCTTCTGTGCATTTGTTGATAAGTAAGCAAAAGTAAGTATTAGAAAAAGGATGTGTTTCATCAGAGTTTTTCAGAAAATTAACCATAGAGATAATGCACAAAGGTAAGATTTATGCCGTGAAATCTATTGCCGTATTATAATTTTCAGAAATTTTTTCTACACCAAAATTGGTTTCACTATTTTCCCTGACACATCCGTTAAACGATACCTACGCCCTTGATGCTTGAAAGTCATACGCTCGTGGTCTATGCCCATGAGGTGCATTACCGTAGCTTGAAAATCGTGAACGTGTACGGGGTCTTTGGCTACATTGTACCCAAATTCATCAGTTTCTCCGTAAGTAAATCCTTTCTTTACGCCTGCACCTGCCATCCAAATCGTGAAACAGCGTGGGTGGTGGTCTCTGCCATAATTATCTACCGTCAATTTTCCTTGTGAATAATTCGTTCGTCCGAATTCCCCACCCCAAATTACTAAGGTATCATCTAACATTCCTCTTTGTTTCAAGTCTTTGATGAGGGCAGCAGAGGCTTTATCTACGTCTTTCGCAATCTTAGTCATGTTTTGAGGCAGACCACCGTGATGGTCCCAGCCTTGATGATACAATTGGATAAATTTTACGTCTTTTTCCGCTAATTTTCTGGCTAATAGGCAATTGGCGGCAAAAGTACCTGGTTTTCGGGCATCTTCACCGTACATATCAAAAATATAATCAGGTTCTTTTGATACATCTAAAGTTTCGGGAACGGACATTTGCATCCGATAAGCCATTTCGTATTGACTTACTCTGGAGTTTATTTCTACGTCTTTTACGTGATTGAATTGTTCATGCTGAAGTTTACCGAGATAATCTAACATCCTCCTACGGGCAGTTCTATCCATACCATTGGGGTCATTGAGATACAAAACAGGGTCTTTTCCCGACCTGAACATAACTCCCTGATGTTCAGAGGGTAAAAAGCCATTCCCCCACAGTTTGGCGTACAAAGGTTGGTCATAGTTATTGGAACGAGAGAGCAAGACACAAAAATTAGGGAGATTGTTATTATCTGAACCCAAACCATAGGATACCCAAGAACCGATACTTGGGCGACCAGCCTGTTGATTTCCCGTTTGGAAAAATGTTACGGCGGGGTCATGATTGATGGCTTCGGTATTCATTGTTTTGATGAACGTTACTTCATCGGCAATTTGATGATGATACGGTAAATAATCACTAATCCAAGCCCGAGACTTACCGTGCTGGCGGAAGGGAACTTTACCAATTGCCAAAGGGAACGACTTTTGGTTAGACGACATTCCCGTAAGGCGTTGTCCTCCTCGTACCGAATCGGGTAATTCTTTCCCGAACATTTCCTTCAATTTGGGTTTATAATCGAATAAATCCAATTGAGAAGGAGCTCCCGACTGGAAAAGATAGATAATCCTCTTGGCTTTAGGGGCAAAGTGTGGACCTTTCGTTCCGTCTGCCGCTAACGACTCCAAAGGATTGAGCAACGAACCTAATGCCGCTGCTCCCAAAGTTAAGCCCGACTTAAATAAAAACTCACGCCGACTTAATTGATGTTCTACTTCTTGTATGTGATTCATATTTTTCGGTAAAAGGTACATGGTAAACATAATAAACAATAATGATTCACTACGCATCAAACCTTTTTTACTATTTTTCAAAATTGAATTTAAAATTAAACGCCAATCCGTTCACCATCTACCGTGAACCTTTTACCGCTTCACCACCGTTCCATCAAAATTTATCAAAGTCATTGCCAAAACGGTATTGGCGGCTAATTCATTCTGATTCAGAGATTTATCCACAGGGGCTTCGCCAGTACTGAGAAGTTCTTTTACCCGATTGGGTCTTTTCTGAATATCCGCTAATTCCTCTTGATACATTTCTTTCAAAATGTTAAGTTCCGTCGGGCGTGGATAGCGTGAAATCATAGCTTTGTATGCCAATGTGATGCGTCCTTCGGGTGTGTTACCTCCTTCTTTCATCATTCGCTCGGCTAATTTGCGAGCCGCCTCATTGTACTGAGGGTCGTTCATCAATACCAATGATTGCAAAGGGGTGGATGTTTTTTGACGCTTTACTACGCAAAAATAACGTTCGGGAGCATCAAAGGTGATTGCCGAAGGCGGAGGTGACGAGCGTTTCCAAATAGTGTACATTCCTCTTCTGTAAAGCGAATCTCCATGATTTTGCTTGTAAGACGTTGCATTCCGAGTAGCCAATGCCTCCCAAATACCCGCTGGTTGATAGGGATACACGCTCGGACCTCCAATTTTACGTACCAATAAGCCACTTCCTGCCAGAACGGCATCCCTAATCTGCTCGTGAGCGTAACGATAGCTGGGTCCACGAGCCAACAAACGATTCTCTGAATCTATTTCCATTAAGTCTTTCCTTTTCAGAGAAGATTGCTGATAAGTTGCCGACATCACTATTAGTTTCTGGATAGCTTTTACATCCCAACCAGACTCTCGGAATTGTACTGAAAGCCAATCCAGGAGTTCGGGATGTGAGGGCATTTCACCCTGATTTCCAAAATCATCGGAGGTTTTTGACAAGCCAAAACCAAAATAGTTTTGCCAAAAACGATTAACGGTAACTCGGGCAAAAAGTGGATTTTTCTCATCTAAGAGCCATTGAGCTAATCCCAAACGATTTTTAGGGAGACTGTTGTCGAATGGTAAAATCTTATTGATAACACCATACGAAACCTCAGTGGTTGGAGCATCATAAGACCCTCGGTTAAGAATGAAGGTTTTACGTGGAAACGTGCGTTCACTCATTACCATCACTTCTCTAAAATCAGTTACTAATTCTGTTTCTTTAGTTCGGAGAGCAATTAAATTACGGTTGTAAACATCAAAGTAAGGTTCAAAATTTAGCCGATAATATTCAAAGACCTGCTGATATTGTTGGTCAGTCCAATCGCTTTTAGGAGTTTTTAAGATTGCCGAAATGCTTTCAGATTGTTTGGCAATTTCTGAAACTTCTAAAGCCGAAAGCTGTCGTTGATAAACTTGCAAGTCGTCAATGGCAAAATTATCCATCGTCTCCCTGAACTCCTTTCCAATCATAAAAGTCATGTCCGTCCATCTATCCCAGTGCGATTTTCTCTCTCCGTATCGCATTGACTTAGTTAGGTTATCAACCAAAATGTCCGTTTCCATCTCCTTACCATCCATGAATATTTTTACCCCTGACGCTTTGCTACTACCATCATAAGTAAGCGTAATGTTTTGCCACTGTTTATATTTGACTTTATTTTTGGTAATAATATCAATACAGTTGGCGGGCCAGACATAACTTAAACTAACTTGTAAAGTTCCGTCTTTCAAGAGCCAGCAACGATAGCCCCGATGCCCTTCAAACTCGCCATTCGTTGAATTATAAATAGGTCCGTGCTGCCCTACTTTCAAAGGATTTATCCATAAACTTACCGAGAAAGGTTGGCTACGTTCAAAATCTAAAGCACGATGAAAATCTATTCCGCAGTCTCCTCTTAATAACAAACCATTACCTATTTTACCTTTGATAAACTTGGGTCTTCTGTCCCAATCTCCTGAAATGTAAGCATTTATTGAATCAACTGCTTCATTCTTGTAGCCCGAAAACGACGTAGCAGGAACTTCTTTTTTAAGTTTATCATCGTATTTGTTATAGTGATGAATCACGTTTCGTTCAAAGGGAAAGTGAGCGATGAATCCCTTACTGTTTACAGCGTATTTAGTAGGGTTCTTTTGGGCTGCTACCAGCCATTTTTCAAAATTAGCCTTGTAAATTGGTTGATTAGGATTGATGGCTCTTTCTTGAGGAGCAATTTGCTTTTGAATGTATTTCAGTTTGGCTTCAATGTCAGGATTTGAAATCATTACCGTCGGCGAAGCCTCGCCATTATATGGTATAATCCCAGATTCATTGTTTTGATTAAAAAAGTGTGAAAGCTCGTAGAATTCTTTCTGAGCAATGGGGTCATATTTGTGGTCGTGGCATCTGGCACATTCTACCGTAAGACCTAAAAATGCTTTCCCGAAAGTACCCACACGGTCAAGGACGTATTCTGTGCGATACTCCTCATCAACCACGCCACCTTCTTGCGTTTGGGGGTGATTGCGTAGAAAACACGTTGCCAATTTTTGTTCGTGCGTAGCATTTGGCAGTAAATCACCTGCTAATTGATACGTTACAAATTTATCGAACGGAAGATTTTTATTGAAAGCCCCAATAACCCAATCTCGCCACGGTGAAACATTTCTCATACCATCATCTTGATAGCCATGTGAATCAGCGTAGCGGGCTAAATCTAACCATTCCACGCCCATCCGCTCGCCGTAGTGCGGTGACTTCAATAATCTATCCACTACTTTTTCGTAGGCATTCGGTGATTTATCTTTCAAAAAAGCATCTAATTCTTGTACCGTTGGGGGAAGCCCCGTTATATCCATTGACACCCTTCTTAGTAAAGTTTCTTTGTCGGCTTGAGTAGAATGTTTAATTTTATTTTCCTCTAATTTTGCCAGTACAAAGTTATCAATCGGATTTTTCACCCACGATTCTTCTTTCACCGTTGGCACATCTGGTTTTTCAATTTGAGTAAACGACCAGTGTTCTTTATATTCCGCCCCTTGTTGAACCCATTTAATTAACAACGCCTTTTCTTCGTCGGTAAGCGTCAGATTAGATTTTGGGGTAGGCATTACCTCCTCGGGGTCGTGTGTTAGAATTCTTTTTACTAATTCACTTTTATTAATATTACCTGCTACAATAGCACTGCGTCCGCTCTTTAGTTTTTCGGTTGCTCCTTCGTAAGTAGCTAATTGTAAACCCGCCTCTACTTTATTTTTATCGGGTCCATGGCATTTGAAGCAACGGTCAGATAAAATAGGTTTTATGTGCAAATTATAATCAACCGTCTCGGGCAATTTATCTTTATAAGCTGCTACTTCCGCAGGAATTTCATCGCTACAACTTGATAAAGTCGTAACGATTAGTACGATAATACTCAACTTTTCGATGAATGTTAATGCCCTGACTTTCATATAATTAACTTTATTGATATTTCTTTAAGTAAAGATAATCTTTGAATCACAACAAATCAATGGTCTAACGCTCTGATACCTTAAAATGTTACCGCTGATACTCATAGAACCCCACAATCTTATCTACTCAAGAGTTTCGTTCTATTTTTATTTTACTGAAATATATTTCCGTATAAGAAAGTAAAAGAAATCATCTAAGTTTTTTATTTTAAATTTAAAAAATATAACTATTCTAATAAATTTAAAAATTAATCATCTGATAATTAGTATATTATGGAAATTATTTTTGAATATTTGCATCAAAATACAATTCATTAGAAATCAATTCAAAAAAAATATTAATCTTAAAATCATTTACAATTATGGCAATTACTAAAGCGTACTCAAAAAGCAAACCTGTTTGTAAGGTTACTTTCGCTGTTTCGGCAGATACAGTTAATGGTGCAAAATCAGTAAGTTTATTAGGAGATTTTAATGAGTGGAATCCAACGGCTTTGAAAAAGCAAAAAGATGGTACTTTCAAAGCATCAGTTGAATTAGAAAAAGGAAGAGAATTTGCGTTCCGTTATTTAGTTGATAACGACAATTGGATTAACGATGAAGCAGCTGATAAATATGTTCCAAGTGGTATTTCTGCCGACGAAAATTCGGTGGTAGTTCTTTAATGTTAAACGATAAAAGGTAAACGGTACAGGATTAATTGCGTACCGTTTACCTTTTACCACTGACCGATATAACTACACTTTCACAATCACCTTCTTCTCGTACATCATCCATAGAATGCCCAGCCAAACGATGACTACTGTTAAAGCTCCCGCTAATGAAGCATCGTAAGGATTTGAAAAAAGTGGTACAATGCCGTTTTTATACATCCAAGTTTGTAAGTTAGTTTCATTTCCGTTGCTACCAGTTACTTTTATCATCCGCAGAATTCTTGGAATCAATCCTGATAAAAAGAAAACGGTAATGGCATTAACACCATAAACTACGAAGGGTTTAGTCCATTTTTGATAGCCTCTTACATCAATCAACCAATAAAAACTGGCTAAAAAACACAAAGCCAGCCCCGAAGTCCAGAGTACATAAGAACTCGTCCAGAGAGCTTTATTGATAGGAAAGCCCGTAGCGTCCCAAGCCCAACCCAATCCCATACACACGCAACCCCACAGGTACATTTGCACTAATTTTTCGTTGGTATCTTTATCTTTTCGTTGTAGCCAAGTTCCCGTTAATACACCAGAAAGCCCCGTAGCAATGGCTGGAAGCGTACTTAATAGTCCTTCGGGGTCCCAAGTTTTGGCAGCCTTATAAAGATGGGCAGTTCCCAAGATGGCTCTATCGAAATAAGCTCCTAAATTAAATTCGGGTTCGAGATTTGGAACGGGATAATCAGGCACAGGTACGAAAGTCATCAATAGCCAATATCCAATCAGTAAACTCCCAAAAATGATTTGTTGCGTTCGGTTTTTGGTGGTTAAAAAGATTAATGAACAAACCAAGAACACGATGGCTATTCGTTGTAAAACGCCTGGAATACGCACAACCGAGAAATCTAACTTAGGAAATAAAGACAAGAATAAACCCAAACCAAATAATTTGAGTGAGCGAATCAGTATTTTACTGATAGTTTGTTGGTCTGCTACTTTTCCTTGCATGGCAAAGGAAATAGACACCCCAACAATGAATAAAAAGAAAGGGAAAACCAAGTCAGTTGGAGTGCAACCATGCCATTTAGCGTGTTCAAAGGGAGCATAGATATGTCCCCAATCGCCCGCATTATTTACCAAAATCATCAGGGCGACCGTCATGCCCCTAAAAGTATCAAGTGATAGTAAGCGTTTATTCATCTTTTTGTTTGTGATTCAACGAATTTAGTGTTTTTCTGGATTGATACAAACAAAAAGACCCTCAAAGAATGAAGGTCTATTTGTTTAGATTGTTACTTATTATAGATTCTCAAAAAAATACCCCAAAACTTACCAACCCTTTCACGTAGCTATTATCAATTTTAGCTGAAGCAAAGTCGGCTGTATTGGCTAAACGGTACGGGGTAAACGACTGTTGCGTACTACCGTACATTCCCGTTACATCTACATAAAAGGCGTTAGTTCTGTAACCAATCCCTGCCGAGTAAATCATCTGCGAACGGTCAATGGTATTGCTTCTATCAAAGTTAGTGCTGTACGGATTTTGCATATAATTTACGCCCCCTCTCAAACTCACATTACCCATCCGATATTCGCCGCCTACTTTAAAATTCAGTACGTTATTGTAGAAAAACTTAATATTATCCGTTGAATTCAGTAAATCTTCAGCAATATCAGAATCTGGATTGGCAGTGCTTACATTCATCCCACGATACGCCACATACTCAATATCAGCCGAAATAAATCCTTTTTTCTTAAAAAATAAAGCTACACCACCACTCGCTTTGAAGGGTGTTCTGATTTGATAGTTGTCTTCGTAAGTAACCGTTGAAAGGCGGGGAATACTCGTAATATAGAATCGATTATTGCGTTGAGCTGTTTTATAACCAATCGCTCCCAAACGATTAAAGATATTTCTGTCGGGATTAGTGCCTAAATCAATACCTTTCGTTTCATCAACATCTACACTTACCGATGATGAACTACTTTCATCCACATCGTACCACGTAGGTGTGGCGATGGTCAAACCAAATCTAATCAAATCACTCGGTTTGTAAATTGCTCCCACTGTTAGATTAATTCCACTACCACTGGAAGTAAGAATACGAGTATCGGTAAAGCCTCTGATTTCTTGGTAAGCCTGAAATCTTTCGGTAAAATTCTTCACTGTCTCATACCGATAACTGGGAATTCCAAGACTACCACCGATGTAAAATTTTTCATTGGCAGTACCTCCGTAAGAAATTGTCCACTGACTCGTTCTTCCCGTTGATTGAAAATCAAAATTTTGATTTACTCTGGCGTTAGGTTCTACCCCGATAAATGGATTATTTGAGTTATTAGCCGCTGTAATTAAGTATCCCCAGTAGTACATACTGGCACTACCTGGAAAACCATTCGGAGCATTATTATTCAAGGCATTCAATAACCCATTTTGTGTAACAAAACCATCTTGTACCTGTCGATTTACTGATTCGGCATAACTATCCGAAATTGAGCTTACGGCACCATTACCCGAGAAATTGATATTATTGTACAACGTATTTTGGCGTGAATAGGTAATTGCAAAAGACCCTCTCCAACCTTCACGGTATTGGGGTTCTGCTCCGCCAAAGACTACCCCTATATTAGCAATATTGAAATTATTAACGTTGGCATTGGTAGTTCGATTGGGTTCTACTGCATAAATAGAACTATTGCTTAGGCTCTGATAAGCGGGCGTAAAGCTAAATTCAGAACGGGTATAAAACCCCAAACCAGCAGGATTACCAGCCGCAGAACTTACATCTGCCCCAAGTGCTGAATGATTGCCTCCGAGTGCCTGAAATCGAGCAGTACCCGTAGGAGCAGGCTGTGAAAATAGCTTTGCTAAGGCTTCGTAGCTGTTATCCTGTGCCATGCTCTGAAAAGTAGCAAACACTAAAAAGTATGCGAGAAAACCCGATGAAATTTTCATATATAAACTTGATTTTGAATGAATGGTAGTTATTTAGGCAATCTTTTTTGGGTGATAATGTTTGCATTTTTTGCTAAAATTATCATAAAAAAAGTTGATAACTCTTTTGCAAATATGACAACCAAAATAATGATTCCCCTACTATTAAACGAAAAAATCCCCTCAAAGTTGCTATTTGAGGGGATTTGGGGTGTTAATGTTTTGTTAATCTTATCTTGGTCCTCTTGAGCCACCGCCTCCGCCGCCACCCGATGAACTACCGCCACCTGACGAACCTGAAGAGCTACCCGATGAACCACCCCATGAAGATGACGAAGTCGAACTACGATTGCCACCCCAAGAAGATGAGTTATTATTAGATGAATTAGAATTATTATTCGACCAGTTCCAAGAACTATTTGAACGAGTATTTGAGCTACTGTTTCCACCGCTTGAATAGGTACTGTTTCCTCCACTGTAACCATTGTCACGTCTCGGGCGTGAATAATAGTCGCTATTACCACTACTATTGGTATTGCCAGTTGTGTAACCAGCATCATTTCTATTGCCACGTGGAGAAGTTCCACCTCTATTACCCGAATAATCTCCATTGTAAGCTGACGAAGAGTAAGTATCTCTCGTTCTTTGTGGACGGGTATTAGTAGGATTGCTGTAATTTCCGTTTGCACCTGTTACATTCGTACCATAGTTGTAAACGTAGGTATTTCCCCAACCTCTGCCATAACCCCACGGGTCATAAAAACTATTCCAAGGATTATACCAAGAATTGTAAGCAAAAGAATTGAAGCCCCACGGCGAACCCCATCCCCAAGAGTTCCAGCCTGTGTTGAATTGGCTACCCCAGCCCCAACGGCTTGGTCCCCAACCCCAGGGGTCGTTCCAACCTCCTCCAAATGAGTTCCAACCTCCACCCCAAGTATTCCACGGGTTTCCCCACATATTGCCATAACCTAACCCAAATGATATACCGGGGTTTCCGTACCAATTGTTAAAACCAAAAGAATTGAAGGGAGAATTCCATCCACCGTTCCATCCCAGATTATTGTTATTATTGAAAGGAACTTGATTTTGATAGTATCCACGAGAATTTATCCAGTTCTGTGAATAATATTCATCAGTACCTTGTGCTTGGCTGTTATTTTGTCCTCTGTATTCAGGATTACGGTTCAAATACTCCTCCTCCTGAGCCTGTTCATAACGCTCACGACTGGCAAGAGTAGCAGGACGATTTTCATCGGCAGAAGCGTACAAATCATCGTAAACTTCTGAATTAGAAGATTTTGCCACTTGCTTTGAGGAACTACACCCCCAAACAACGCTCATCAGTGCTGCTACTGAAAAGAGTTTGATGGATTGTTTGATGTTCATGATTTTTGGTATTTGAAAATTAGGAAATTACAATCTTTGATTTTCTGAAAGTACGCTTAATTGACTAATTTGCAAATAATCGTATTTTGAAATCAATAATTTTCGTGTCAAACTTACTACAAAAACTTATCTTTGCAAGATATTTAACACATCATTAACAAAATATTTTCTTGGAAAGTTTTCTTCGTAAGTAGAGAATCAATTACAGCATATAACACAAGCACTAAACATTTGATAATAAGCAGGTTAAATTCTGTTTTTTTGATTACAACCATAAGACAATCGAACGAGTTCTTGCCCCTATGAATTAAACAAATTTATTTGGATTAAGCATAACAACCTAATATACTAACTTAGAATGTAATTAGAGTTTAGGAGAACTTACTAATTACAGTGTTTTGAAAATTAAAGAGTGAGTATTGAATATCGAATGCGGTACGCCGCCAGAACAAACATCAAAAATATAATGAGCAAAAGCCTACCAAAACGTAGCGAAAATTATTCAGAGTGGTATAACGAACTCGTAAAACGTGCTGATTTAGCAGAAAATTCCGCCGTGCGTGGTTGCATGGTTATCAAGCCGTATGGCTATTCTATCTGGGAAAAAATGCAACGTGCTTTAGACGATATGTTTAAAGAAACAGGGCATACTAACGCCTATTTTCCTCTTTTTGTACCTAAAAGCCTATTCGAAGCCGAAGAAAAAAATGCTGAAGGCTTTGCCAAAGAGTGTGCCGTAGTAACGCATTATCGCTTGAAAAATGACCCAGAGAAAGCAGGGAAATTGATGGTGGACCCCGAAGCAAAATTAGAAGAAGAATTAGTGGTTCGTCCAACATCGGAAGCTATCATTTGGAGTACCTATAAAAATTGGATTCAGTCTTATCGAGACTTACCACTATTAATTAACCAATGGGCAAACGTAGTACGTTGGGAAATGCGTACTCGCTTATTTTTACGTACTGCTGAATTTTTATGGCAAGAAGGACACACCGCACACGCCAGCAAAGAAGAAGCCATTGCTGAAACTGAACAAATGCTGGAGGTTTACGCCACTTTTGCTGAGCAATTTATGGCTGTGCCAGTAGTGAGAGGTAAAAAGACGGCTAACGAGCGTTTTGCAGGAGCAGAAGAAACTTATTGCATCGAAGCCATGATGCAGGATGGACGTGCTTTACAAGCAGGTACATCTCACTTTTTGGGACAAAATTTCGCCAAAGCCTTTGATGTGAAATTCATGACGAAAGAAAACAAACAGGATTTTGTTTGGGGAACTTCGTGGGGGGTTTCTACTCGTTTGATGGGGGCATTAATTATGGCTCATTCAGATGATGAAGGGCTGGTTTTACCACCAAAATTAGCCCCAATCCAAGTAGTAATTGTACCTATTTTTAAAGGAGAAGAACAATTAGCTCAAATTTCAGAAGCTGTGAAACCTATCGTTACCGCTCTGAAAAAACAAGGTATTTCCGTAAAATTTGATAATTCCGACAAACAATCTCCAGGGTTTAAGTTTGCTGAATATGAATTGAAGGGTGTCCCCGTTCGTTTGGCGATTGGAGCAAGAGATTTAGCCAACGGTACCGTTGAAATTGCCAGAAGAGATACCAAAGTAAAAGCAACTTATCCGATTGATACTGTGGTAGAAACCGTAAGTGGACTTTTAGAGGAAATCCAAGCAAATATCTACCAAAGAGCCTTAGATTTTAGAGCTACTCACCTTTTCAAGGTCGATACTTGGGAAGAGTTTACTAAAATTATTGAAAGTGAAGGATTAGGATTCATTTCTGCTCATTGGGATGGTACCTCAGAAACAGAAGACAAAATCAAAGAATTAACCAAAGCAACTATCCGTTGTATTCCGTTGGATTCGGTTGAAGAAGAAGGCAAATGTGTATTGACAGGTAAGCCTTCCACTCGTAGAGTGATTTTTGCTAAGGCTTATTGATGAGTTGGAGTATCAACTGTAAAACCATGTTCATTCAGATTATAAAATCAATCCGAATGAACATGGTTTTTATTTATTCCCCATCCGAAAAATCCTCTGAAATCAGTTTTCTTAATTGCTGATGAGGACGCAAATTGGGACGTTTTGAGAAAATCGCTTTATCTCCTACATTATTCTTGGCTCTACTGGCTAAGGTACTGGTATCGAAGTAGTTTTCTCTTACAAATTGATTTACTTCATCGTCATTAATGACATCTCGCACCATCGAACCTTTGCCAAAGCCATCGTTGTATGCACCTATGCGGGCATCGGTTTCTGCCAATTGTGTACGCTCCTCAATTCCTTTGATTTCTTCTTGTAAATTTTGCCTTTGAGTTTGTAAAGTTTCTAAGTTAGGCAATAACTTCAGGTCGTTTTCCAAGATATTCTTCTGCACAATTTGCCCCGCTAAATCTACTTCAATTGCCTGTAAATCAACTACTAACTTCTTTTGTTCTTTCCGCAGGCGTTTTAATTTAGGGTCTATTTGCAACCACCTTTGCCAGTAACATTGTAATACGGGGAAAGCGATTCCCAAACAAATTGCCCCTGCCAAAGCAAACAAAATTCCTGACAATACAAACGAGGCTAATGCCCAAGGACTGTTTACCAAATCAGCATTCAAGGCATCAAACGCTCTCATTTTGGTTTCTATTTGCTGAGTAACTTCGGGTGGCAGAGGAGCAGAGGGATTTAATGGGTCAATTACTTGATTTTGAAGCTGTTTGATTGACTTATTGACCGATTCCTTCATTTTATCCGTTTTGTAGGCTTCGTATCTAAACCAACCCAAAATAAACAGGGTAGCTACGGCAAAAACCACCGTAATACCTTTGAACCAAGCATACGCCCGTTTGGCGTTTGGCGAAGTATTTTCAGAATAAGGAGCTTCAATCAGGCGTTCGTAGGCAGGCTTTAATAATACTGAAACCATTGCTAAGCCTACCGCAAAAGCCCAAGCCTCGAAATTATTACGAATATTAAGTGCATAGGCTACAATTTCGTGCGAAATAATTAAATCACCTGCCACAAACGAAATACCCGCCAGTAAATAAATCAGCCCCGCAAAGAGGGAATATTTATGCCTAACAGAATGTCGTTTTTCCAAAAAAGAAGCAATGGATTTTTGATTTTCAGCGAGTTGTTCTTCGGTGCGTTCCTTGTTTTTGCCCGCTAAATTAACCTTCAAAAGACGGTCTTGCAGAGCATCAAAGGCTTCTTTGAAACGAGTTTTACAATGTTCCATTACCTTATCCAAATCAGTGAGTTCCTGTTTTTTTTCAACTAATTGCCGACTAAGCCACTCAAAATTAACCTGCGAAGACAAATAGCCTTCATAGGTATTTTTATCCACTGATTCCAAACCGCTGTGATAGCCGTGTTGAAAATCGTAGTTTTCGGTATGGGATTGTTCTTTGTTTTCCATATTGTAGGACAGGTTTCTAACCTGTCTAATATCGTTTTTTGACAGGTTGGAAACCTGTCCTACTGGGTTTGTCAAAGTTTGGGCAGGCTATCAAAAACATCATGTAGGATAAATTCGCAACCATCAATATTTACAGCTTCTTCGGGTGAATCGTAATGCGTATATATCCACGACCTTGCATTTTTACTTCTTTCATAAACCATCACAACTTTATCATCAATATCAACAAAAACCAAGAATCGTAAACTTTCAATTTTGAGATATTGGTTAAGTTTTACGTCTAAATCGTAACTGCGAGTGGATGGAGAAAGCACTTCCACAACCAAATAAGGATTTGTAATGATGGAATCTGAATCTTGATAAAATTGAGGTAATCCATTGAAAACCAGTACGTCTGGATTATAATAGTTTTTTGAACCAATTAATTTTACGCCACTATTACTGCCACCGACATAAAAATTTGTTCTGTTGTTACGATAATAATTTGTCAATAAAGTAATAAAAAAACCAACTAATAATTCGTGAAAGATTTTGGCTAAGCCCATGATTATGACATAATTGTCGTGGTATTCAACTCGATAAGGTGTCTCAAAAGCAAACTCTAAAAATTCGTCTTCGGTGGCAGGAATAGTCACAGCAAATCCAGCCTCGATTTGTTCGATTTGCTGGTCGGTTAGATGTATTTTTTCTAAAACTTCCATGTTTTTATGGTTTAGTAATGATGGAAATGGTTTCTGTGAGGTTTACTCATTAATACTGTTCAAAGCAATTATTCCAAAGGATGTTGTTTGTTATACTCTTTTACGTAATATAATAAAACTTCTCCATCTTTCGGGTTGGGAGCTGATTTATAAGCATTTAATAATTGAATATCTTCACTAAGGAGTTTTTCCATGTCTCTCGGTTCTAAAATAGTTATAGAGCCTGTTCTAACATCTAATGCAATACAATCTAAGTAACTTGTCGAACCTGCTATTGTACTACCTAAAGCGGCTCCCAATCCTCCACCCAATCCTGCTCCTATGCCTGTATAAGTAGCTTGTCGAGCCATACTTTTAATAGTGTTGTCTTTCCAAGCAATTAAGTTACCTATGGTTGAAACTTTTACAAAATATTTATATCCACTTGTTTTTTGTGAGTTCATATAAATATTTTGTCCATCATATAAACAAAAATAATGTCCTTTCAATCGTTTTTTAGAAGAAGAATAGATATTTAAAATAGGCTTATTTAATCCTACATATTCAATCGTAAAGTTGCCAATGATTTCTGGCTGATTTTTCATAAAGCTGTTGAATGATTTATAAATACCATATTTACGAGGAGCCATCAAGGAAACTTTTTCTGAATCATTTTTCTCATAAATCTGTACTTTTAAACCAAATTTCTCAGCTTCATCTTGTGTTTCCTTATCATTAGCACTATAAAAATCGGGCTGGTTCTTGTTCGTCAAGAAGTCTTCAAGTTTAATCAAAGATTTCTCTAAACATTTCTTCATTTTTACCAAATTAGATTTAATGCTTCCCATGCCAGCCTCTTCAAAAACCTCAGTGGTAAACACAGGCACAAAAATATCATCTTGTTTTTTGAAAAAAGTAACCGTTAAATCAACACGCCCCGTGCTTTTAAATTGCCCTATTGTCTCTGTAATCTCCAAATCCTTTATACTAATTACAAAAGGTTCTTGTATGTCCTTAGTTTTTTCAGATACTCCTCCCATTTTTATTAAAATACCGAAAGAAGGCACTAATCCATTCTGAAAAGTTGCTTCCATTTGTTTAAGATTACTGGCAAATCGTTTGTAAACAAATCCTATTCGAGAAGTATCTCCATTTCGTTCATCAATGATTTTTGAGATATAAAAATAATTGCGTACAGGAATATCAATCCTTAGTTCCGAATCCTTTTCATCAATTTTGAATAGATATTTTTCTTGTGCTTTTGTAGATATTGAAAAGCTCAGGATGATTATGATTATATGTTTTATTTTATTCATAAGTATGTATTTATCCGTGTCAAATCCATAAAATCCGTGTGCCATTATCCTACACCTCCTCCCCTCCCAAAATCCCTTTCATCTGCTTCGCACTCAAACGATTACGATATTGTGAGGCTAAATGATATTCACTTTCAAAAACCTTGATAAGCATATCTCTTTGAGCTTTGATTTTAGAATTTTGAGTGCTTAGCTTGGTCAATTCGGGTAGTACGTCTTGCTTTTCTTGGCGGTGTTTTTCAATTTCGGTTTTGTGTGTTGAAATATCTGTTTCCCAATCAGCCACTTTTTTGATTTTGTCTTTTTGTAACTGATTGCGTTTCTGAAAAATACTTAAATCCTCTTTTAAAACGGTTAGATTTCCAAGCAATAATTTCCCAGAAAACATGAATAAAAAGAAGATAAACCCAAACAATGCCCACGATTTAATGGGGGCTTGCGTAGCGTAAATCTGAGCAAATACAAAGAAAGCCGAAGCCAAAGGCATTCCTATTTCCTCCAAAACTCTCCGCCATGAACTTGTTTTATCGTCATCGTGGAGGAAAGAAATTCTTCCGAATAAGTTAAACATTCCCGCCCAAAATACGCCCAATGCTATTAGCTGACTTTGTTGAAACTGCCCCCGCAGTGACTCTTCAATCAGGAAATAATTACCAACGGCAATGCCACAAGCCAACAACAAACCCACAACGGTACGGGGCAGATGATGTTGCTCAATAAACTCCTGATTTTTAAGGTTTTGTATCTTTTGCTCTAATTCCTTAACTAAACTTTCTTTTTCGTTAATCCAATAATTCAACTCGCCTATCTTTTCTTCTTTTTGCTCGATAACTCGGTCGGTTTCAGCGGTTTGTTGCGCAAAATAATGCTTGATAATCGAGATTTTTTCTTCTGGATTTGAACCCGATAAACCAAAAATAACCCCTTCATCTCTGAGAATATCGTCATTCACGAGCCAATCTGGTTCTGAAACATTCGTAACTGATAACCGAGCGTTAGGAATATCTACAACTACCAACTCGTCAGAAGTAATTGTTGCATTATTTTCTGAAGCGGGTAATACCTCAATTGAAGGTTCTAAAATACCTTTTTTATTGGCAAATATGGATTTTATTCGAGAGAATATTGACATTTCGGGAATGATATTATGGTAATCGTTTACTAAGAAAAACCTACTCAAAGTGCCTCTGAAACGAGCTGAAGCATAAAATTGACTAATTTAATCTGAATAGCCAAAGAAATTGTGAGGAATGGCTAATTATTTGGCTTCAAAATATCCTTTTGGTGATTCTCGTGCTTTATCTATAATTTTGAAGTAAAATTTAATTCATTTATTATGTCATTAGAACAATTCCAGCAAAAAATTAATACCACTCCTGAAAGCATTGAGTTCTCTGAAATCATTGCTCTTATTGATGCAAATTATGACTTTACGCCAACGGCTTTCCAGAATGGTAATTTACACAATGCCGTAGGACAAAATTCTGGTTCTTGCAAAATATTCTCATTTGCAAAAATTCAAAATCTTAGTCAGAAACAGACTTTGGCGTGTTTTGGAGCGTTTTACAGAGCTGATGTCTTAGAAAATCCAGAAGGCGATAATCATCAGAATATCCGTAATTTTATGAAATCGGGCTGGGAAGGCATCAAGTTTGAAAGTGATGCTTTGACGACAAAATAAAACCAACAAAACAACTTTCCGATAGTTTATAAAAATAGTACCGCTCATCAAATGGTACTATTTTTATGAAACGAACCCTACGCCTCATTCTCGGCGACCAACTCAATCACCAACATTCTTGGTATCAACAAACCGACGCTCACGTATTTTATGTAATGATGGAAATGCGTCAGGAGACGGATTATGTCAATCACCACATTCAAAAAGTGATTGCTTTTTTTACAGCTATGCGTGCTTTTGCCGAGCATCTACAAGCCTGCGGACATCAAGTGATTTATTTGAAATTAGATGATGAAAACAATACCCAATCACTCACTGAAAATCTAAGTAAAATCATTCAAGAGCTTGATATTGAACACTTTGAGCATCAACAACCCGACGAATATCGATTGAGTGAACAACTGAGCAATTATTCACCAGTCGAGGTAAAAACCTCAGTTTATTCTACCGAACATTTCATGGTTAGCCCGTCTGAATTTGCAGACTTTTTTAAGGGTAAAAAGACATTTCTGATGGAAAATTTTTACCGAATGATGCGAAAAAAATACGGGATTTTGATGGAAGGTTCAGAACCCCTAACGGGGCAGTGGAATTACGATGCTGAAAATCGGAAAAAACTACCAAATAATCATCGTCCAGTAGAACCACTAATTTTTAACCGAGACGTTACTGATATTTATAAATTAGTACAAAATCAAGAAATTAAAACCATTGGAAAGGTCAATCCGAAGGCTTTTATTTGGGCGATAACTCGTGAGGAATCTTTACAATTATTAGACTTTTTTGTAGAGAATTGCCTTGAAAATTTCGGGACTTATGAAGATGCTATGCACCCTTCTTACTGGTCAATTTATCATTCTCGTTTATCGTTTTCGATGAATGTAAAATTACTTTCTCCTTTAGAAGTAATAGAAAAAGCTGTAAATTTTTGGGAAGCAAATCAAGATAAAATTAGTATTTCACAAATTGAGGGCTTCGTTCGTCAGATTTTGGGTTGGCGTGAATACATGAGAGGGATTTACTGGACAAAAATGCCTGACTATGAGAATCTTAACTATTTTAATCACGATAGAAAACTCCCTGAGTGGTTTTGGAATGGACAAACAAAAATGAATTGTTTGAAACATTCTGTGGGGCAGAGTTTAGATTTTGCGTATGCTCATCACATTCAACGACTGATGGTAATTGGTAATTTTACGCTGTTATCGGGTATCCATCCCGACGAAGTTGATAACTGGTATTTGGGTGTTTACATTGATGCTATTCAGTGGGTTGAAATTACGAATACGAGAGGTATGAGCCAGTACGCCGACGGTGGCATTGTAGGCTCGAAGCCCTACGTAGCTTCTGCAAATTATATGGACAAAATGAGCCATTACTGCTCTACTTGTTTTTATGACAAATCTAAGAAGGTAGGCTTTAAAGCCTGTCCATTTAATAGCCTTTATTGGGATTTTTACGACCGCCACGCTGATAAACTTGCCAAAAATCCACGCATTGGCATGGCTTATGTAACTTGGAATAAAATGAACCATGAGCAAAAAGCAGAGATATTGAAGCAAGCAGAAATCTATCTCAATGACATTGAAAATCTGTAAGTTTCTTTAAATTTGCAGAAGACCTTATTGAGTGGTTAGTGACTGATGATTAGTGATTAGTGTAATTGGCTGAATATCAAATAGTAATAGTAAATTGAATTATCTATTTCTTCCAAATCTCCTATCCCCTAATCCCCAACCCCTAATACCTAAAATTACATGATTGAAATAAAAGACATCCATAAATCCTTTAACGGACGAGACATATTAGTGGGCATCAATGGTTCTTTTAAACCGGGGGATACCTCCTTGATTATTGGGGGTAGTGGCACGGGGAAAAGCGTACTCTTGAAGTGTATGATTGGCATTGTGAAGCCCGAAAAAGGTCAAGTTTTATACGATGGAAGAGATTTTCATAATTCTGACGAAGAAACTCGAAAAGTAATTCGTAGAGAAATGGGCGTGTTGTTTCAAGGAGGAGCATTATTTGACTCAAAAACCGTACTCGAAAACGTAAAGTTTCCTTTAGATATGCTCACGGATATGACCGAAAAGGAAAAAATCGACCGTGCAGAATTCTGTTTGCAGCGAGTACAATTAGAAAATGCGGGAGGCAGAATGCCCTCTGAAATATCGGGTGGTATGAAAAAACGAGTAGGTATTGCCCGTGCCATCGTAATGAATCCGAAGTACCTTTTTTGCGATGAACCCAATTCTGGACTTGACCCACTGACTTCCGTAAAAATTGATGACTTAATCAAAGAAATCACCGACGAATTTAACATCACCACCATCGTGATTACGCATGATATGAACTCGGTGATTGGAATAGGAGAAAAAATTATGTTTCTCTACAAAGGCAAAAAACTCTGGGAAGGCGATAGCACCAATATCCGAACCTCTACCGTTGCTGAATTGAATGAGTTTATCTTTGCGAATAAATTACTACAAGAAATGAGAGGGTAGATTAGAGAGGATAAATTATAGAGAATAGAGAGGTTATTAATCAAAAAAAATACGTTATTAAGATTTATCAATAACTCCATGTAAGATAAACCTTACGATTATTCTCTAACCTCTATTTGTATTGGTTTGTAAGGTTGTATGCAAAACCCCTATCCCTACGTGGGTCGCCCTAAATCTCTTTCCCCGTTAGGGAAAGGGACTTTAAAAGCCCTCCCTATTGGGGAGGGTTGGGTGGGGTTAGTGAGTACAACCTTATAAACCAATACATCTATTCTCTAAACTCTCCTCTCTAAACTCTATTCTCTAATCTCTATTCTCTATCCTCTAACTACCTATTTCAAAATTGCCTTTGCCTCTGCTAAAGTAGATTTGTATTCAGCTAATTTCGTGACTTTCTTGGCGTATTCTTTCATTTTATCCATTTCACCAGCCCGTTTGGCTATTCTTGCCAAACCCATGTACGCCAAAGCGTGATAATCTTTGGTAAAACGCTCATCAAAAGGCATTTTTACTCCTTTTAATAACAAAGCCTCCGCCATTTTATCATCTTTTTTACCTTTTTCAGCAATTAATCCTTTGAAAATAGTACCAGCACACTGAAACATAACTCCCTTTTGTTTGAGTATTTTTTCAGCAAAATCTTCTGCTTCGTTATAACGCCCTACTGCCGTCAAGAATTCAGTTCGTTGCATTTGGTACAATAAATTATCAGGGTATTTATCAATTAGTAAATTATTGTATGTCAGTGCTTTAGCGGAATTAGACTCGTATTTAGTATAAACGTAACCTGCATAAAAAGTAGCTTCGTTTTTCACGAAAATTGTTTTTTTAGTAGCTAAGTCTAACTGCTGTAAACCCAATTTTTTATTACCATCCGCAAACATCCAAATCACTGATTTTATCATGGGATGCGTTTCGGGATATTCAATCCGATAATAATTATAAATCCCTGATGAATACAAAAACTCTGGTTGTTTATCGGTTAGTGACAATCCTTTTTTAAGGTAAGAATATGCTTTTTTTGCCACGCCAACGGCTTTCATAAACTCTTGATTATCAGCATCAAAAGCAGCTAAATAGCCCAAAGTGGCCAACTCAAAAAAGGTAGCTTCGATGTCATCGTCATTTTTATCTAACATGGTTTCTGCCAAAGCTCTACTTTGGTTGAGATACGCTAAATATACTTTTTGTTGGGCGGGATAATCTTTCAATGGAAAATACTGCAATTCGGTTTGAATTGCCATCAAAGTGTAATAAACGGGGTGCTGGGGATATTTAGCTTTGATTTTTTGAAAAATTTCAGCCGACTCTCTGAAATCATAAGAGTACATTTTATCTAATCCTTGCGAAATTTGCTGACGAGTAACGGCATCATTCAGAATTTGAGCTTGGGCATCAATGGGACATAAATAAGTAGTCAATAACAAACAATAAGTACAAAAAAAGCATTTGAAACTATTTGAGAATGAATATTTTTCTTTCATATTGGGATTGTTTATCGTTTTAGATGCGATGAATCAGGTTTAGACGATTATATTTGTTAATTGGAAATTACGGTATTATAAAATTTAAAACAAGCGGAAAGCTCATAGCTCAATGCGATTCATTTGAAAATGATAAATTACGAACACTTTGTATTGAATAATGGGTTAAATGTATATGTTCATCAAGACAATTCTACGCCTTTTGCGGCGGTAAATATTGTTTATAATGTGGGTTCGAGAGACGAAGAAGAACACAAAACAGGTTTTGCTCACTTGTTTGAACATTTGATGTTTGGTGGTTCTATAAATATTCCCTCTTACGATACGCCGTTACAAAAAGTTGGCGGAGAAAATAACGCTTTTACTTCCCCAGATATTACAAATTATTACATAACCTTGCCAGCGGTCAATTTAGAAACTGCTTTTTGGCTCGAATCTGACCGCATGATGTCACTCTCTTTCGACCAAAAGGTATTGGATGTACAACAAAAAGTAGTCATTGAAGAGTTCAAACAAAGATACTTGAATCAGCCTTACGGTGATGTTTGGTTGAAACTTCGTCCACTGGCGTATCATACGCATCCGTACAAATGGGCAACCATCGGGAAAGAAATTTCTCATATTGAAAATGCCGTGATGGATGATGTCCGAGCGTTTTTCTACAAACATTATTTACCCAATAACGCCAATTTGGTAGTGGCAGGAAACGTTACCGTAGAGCAAGTAAAACAACTCTGTAAAAAATGGTTTGAACCAATTCCTGCGGGCAATGTGGTACAACGAAATCTACCCGTTGAGGGAGTACAAACCAATGCCAGATTCTTGGAAATAGAAGCAAAAGTCCCTTTAAATGCTCTCTACAAGGTATATCACACACAAGGAAGATACGAAGAGGGTTTCAACGCCACCGACTTGTTGAGTGATATTTTAGGGCGTAGCAAATCCTCTCGTCTTTTCAATCAATTAGTAAAAGAAAATCAGATTTTTAATTCGATAAATGCGTATGTGACCGCCTCGCTCGACCCCGGTTTGATGGTTATTCAAGGGAATCTAAATCAAGGTATTAGTATCGAAGAAGGTGATGCTGCTATTCAAGAAGTTTTGGATGATTTCTTAAAAAACCCAGTTACAGAAGAGGAATTAGTGAAAGTGAAGAACCAAGCAGAATCCACTTTGATATTTTCAGAAGTTGAATTGTTGAATAGGGCCATGAACTTAGCCTTCGCTGCCAATGCGGGCAACGTTGAATATGCCAATGAAGAATCCACTAAGATTCAAGCAGTTAGCACCGAAGACATTGCCAAATATGCTAACCAAATTTTAGATAAAAATAATTGCTCTACAATGTATTACAGAGCGGTGAATTAGTATCTTAGATATTTGGTATTCGATGTTTGATGCTTGTTCTGATGTTTGAACTTAGTTTGGTTTCAATATATCGAAAACAAGTATCAAACCTCTACTCTATATACAGCTACAAAGATTTATAATTGAACCAACAATTAAATGCTTGCCGAATTACATTTTCCATCCCACAATATTCTTCCCGAACAATTAGATTCTTACTTATCAAGCGGTTGGTTTAGAATGGGGCAAACCATATTTACTACCAATTTCCTAAAATTCAATGGCTTATTTTACAGTACTATTTGGTTACGAATAGATTTAGATACTTTTAAGCCAACCAAAACGCAAGAAAAAATCAGAAAACTGAACACAAAGTTTAGAGTTGAAATTAAGCCTACTACCCCTGATATTTCACCAGAGTACCTTATTTTGTTTAATAAATATAAAAATCATGTATCGTTTGATACTGCTCCGTCTCTAAGTCATTTACTATATGATAATGGTTTCTCGAATGTATTTGATTCTTGGGCAGTTGAGGTTTACGATGATAAACAATTAATTGCTTGTGGTATTTTGGATATGGGAAAGGAAACTTCAGAAGGTATTGTATGTTTCTATGATCCCGATTACAAAAAATATAGTTTGGGCAAATATCTCATGTTATTGAAAATGGAGTTTTGCCAACGCAAAGACATGAAACACTTTTATCCCGGATATTTTGCTCCTAATTATCCCCTTTTCGACTATAAATTAGACCTTTCCGATACTTCCCTTGAATATTTGGCATTAGCCACCAATACGTGGACTCCCATTCAGTGTTTTCAATCTACCGAAACCCCTTTGGCGGTCATGAATCGGAAATTGCAAGAACTTTCAAAACTTTTAGAAAGAAGTTGGTTTGAACATCAACTCCTACACTATGAATATTTTGATGCCGAGATTGTACCCAGCTTTACAGGCTTAAACCTTTTTGATTTTCCAGTATTTATTTTCTGTTTTGAAGTAGATAAAAGCATCTCAAATCCAATTATCGTTTTTGATGTAATCAGTCAGCAATACCATTTAATAATCTGTAATGCTACTTACAAATTAGAGCGTATTACACCCAAAGATAATATTTATAATTCCCACCTCCTGCAAATGACCCAGCATTTATTCGCCACTGATTCGCCCGAAGCAATGGCACTGGTAGTTATTAAATCATTACGGCAGAGTTGACAAACTAAACAAAAGTAAACACTTAATAATCAAGTACTTATATCCATTTTCTTTGGCAAATCTAAATCAATTAGGCAAGTAACAATTCTGTCAAAACTAATTATCAATCAATTACAGAACTTTTAATATTGAAACAATATACTAATCATTGGAATTGCCCGTATGCGGTTAACTTTGGTATTTTTAATAATTACATACTTCCGAAATAATTTGAAGAGAATTTTCAATCACTTAATTCTATTTTGATTCACAATTTCACTTTGATTTTATCGTTGAAAAATCAAACACAAAATTCAATTTTATGATGCGTTCATCTAAACTAATGCTACTGGCGATTATCGCTCTGATAGTAACACAGTCTTGTAGTCGTCAGAAAGGATATTTCACCGTAGTTACCCAACAGTCCAATGCAAAAGCTGTTTCACAAAAAGCTGATTCCAACAACTCCATCAAGGTTGTTCAACATGAACAACTGGAAGTTCCCCACTCTACGAGCGTTCCTCTTACAGCTTCTTCGTCGGATAATTTCGTAGTAGAAAATTCAGAAAAATTAGCTAAGTATGAAATTCAAGTGAAAGAAGCCTTAGCAAATCCAGCAGTAGCTACGGCACACCAGAATCATCAGACTAAAGAAGTAAAAATGAATTTTGTTCAGAAGATGATTGTAAAGAAAATTCAGAAAAAAATGGCGAAAAGTGCTAAACCTGTTGGTTTTCAAGACTGGAGTCCGTTTTTGAAAATTGGCGTTATTCTTTTGGGTATCGGTATTGTACTGGCGATTTTCGGTTTAGGAGTAGTAGGTGGTTTAGCCGCCTTTATTGGGTTGATTTTCACCATTCTGGGCTTATTAAGTACGGTCTAATCCAAAAAAATATTCAACTAAAAAAAGCCGTTTCAGACAATCTGAAACGGCTTTTCTATTACTCAAATCAGTATTATTTAGAACTCAATACCGCTCCGTAATATTCACGATTCATCCGAGCAATGTTTTCTAATGAAATACCTTTAGGGCATTCGGCTTCACAAGCTCCAGTGTTGGTACACGCTCCGAAACCTTCAATATCCATCTGGGCTACCATTTTCTCAGCACGCATCGCACGTTCTGCCTGTCCTTGTGGCAACAATGATAATTGAGAAATCTTAGCAGATGTAAATAACATCGCCGACGCATTTTTACAAGCTGCCACGCACGCTCCGCAACCAATACAAGCCGCTGCCATGAAGGCATCATCTGCATTATCTTTCGGAATTGGTAAGGCGTTGGCATCTTGTGCGTTACCAGTATTGACAGAAACGTAACCACCTGCCGAAATGATACGGTCAAAAGCGGAACGGTTTACGGCTAAATCTTTCACAATAGGGAAGGCTTTAGCTCTCCACGGCTCTACTGTAATGGTATCACCATCCTTGAATGACCTCATGTGTAGCTGACAAGTAGTTACACCTTTGTTAGGTCCATGAGGTTCACCGTTGATATACATAGAACACATACCACAGATACCCTCACGGCAGTCGTGGTCGAAGGCAACGGGAGACTCACCTTCGTTAATGAGACGTTCGTTCAATACATCGAACATCTCTAAGAAAGACATATCTTCAGAGATACCAGCTACTTGATAATCTTGAAAACGTCCTTCACTATTAGCATTTTTCTGACGCCACACCTTGAGCGTCAAATTCATATTTCCTTCCATTTTTCTTGTGATTGGTAATTAGTGATTAGTGATTGGTATAGTTACCCACTCAAACATCACTCATCAAATTTTCTTTCGATACTAAAGATAAAACTGTTAAGCATTTTACCAATTTCATCAATTTGAACTAATAGTTCTTTATGACCATTATTATCCAAATAGTTTTGATTAACAGCAATCATTAACAGTGTATCAACTTCAAATAAAGAACCTTTTGATATTCTGAGAAATTGGGCAAATGATTTTTGCTCTCTCTACCCCATCCCTCTGCAATATTACAGGCAATTGATACGGCAGCTCGATTAAGCTGTGAGGTCAAATCAAATTGCTCTTTTACAGGAAAAGTTTTGTTAAAGAATAAATTTCATCAATAAAAGATGTTGCCTTTTGCCAAGTTCTTAAATCTTTAAAAGAATTTATCTTTACTTTTTCCACTTTTAGTGACTGGTTAGTGAATTGAGTAATGGATATAAATCACGGTTTGAAGTTAATCAATAACCTTTAAATTTAATAGCTCCAAAACTAATCTCCAATCACCATTTACTAATTACTTATAAGAACGTTGAGCAATTTTGATGTTCTCGTATATCAATTCCTCTTTGTGTAATTCAAAGGTTGATTGACCTTTAAATTCCCAAGCGGCCACGTAAGCGTAATTTTCATCATCCCGTTTAGCTTCGCCTTCTTCGGTTTGATATTCCTCACGGAAGTGTCCTCCGCATGATTCATTTCTATTTAGGGCATCAACACACATTAATTCTCCTAATTCTAAGAAGTCTGCTACCCGACCTGCTTTTTCTAACTCTGGGTTAAATTCGTCGGCATCACCTGGAATTCTTACGTCTGACCAGAACTCTTTTTGCAGAGCTTGAATCTCGGCAATAGCCTCTTTTAATCCTTTCTCATTACGAGCCATCCCGCACTTATCCCACATGATTTTTCCTAATCTCTTATGGAAATAATCAACAGATTTTGTGCCTTTGATATTCATTAACTGATTGATACGGTCTTGAACCTCTTTTTCAGCCGCTACAAATTCTGGTGCATCCGTTGGAATAGCTTTAGTACGAATATCACCTGCTAAGTACGCCCCAATAGTATAAGGAAGCACAAAATAACCGTCTGCTAATCCTTGCATCAATGCCGAAGCACCCAAACGGTTTGCACCGTGGTCAGAGAAGTTAGCTTCTCCCAAAGCGTAAAGCCCAGGTACTGTGGTCATTAAATTATAATCAACCCAAAGCCCACCCATTGTGTAGTGAACCGCAGGATAGATACGCATTGGCATTGAATAAGGGTCTTCACCAGTGATTTGTTTGTACATATCAAACAAGTTACCGTATTTCTCCTTCACAACTTCTTTACCCATTGCTTGTAAATCTTGCGTAGAAGCATCATGCAAGCCTTTTTTGTTGGCTTCTATCTTACCATAACGCATGATAGCATCGGCATAATCTAAGTAAACTGCCAGTTTAGAAGCACCTACTCCGTAACCTGCATCACAACGCTCTTTGGCAGCACGTGAGGCAATATCACGGGGAACTAAGTTACCAAAAGCAGGATAACGACGCTCTAAATAGTAATCACGCTCATCTTCTGGAATTTGGTTAGCAGGACGACCGTCATTTTGCTTTTTAGGAACCCAAATACGACCATCATTACGCAATGATTCTGACATCAAAGTTAATTTAGATTGGTGGTCGCCTGATACTGGGATACAAGTAGGGTGAATTTGTGTGTAACAAGGGTTAGCAAAAAACGCTCCTTTGCGGTGAGCTTTCCAAGCCGCTGTTACGTTAGACCCCATTGCATTGGTTGAAAGATAAAATACGTTTCCGTATCCACCTGTACATAACAATACAGCGTGTCCGAAGT
The DNA here is from genome assembly GCA_025454855.1 of Arcicella sp. Taxonomy (GTDB): domain Bacteria; phylum Bacteroidota; class Bacteroidia; order Cytophagales; family Spirosomataceae; genus Arcicella. The sequence goes on along the minus strand of JALONS010000001.1, from coordinate 28,803 downwards.
GTCTTTCTAATTTTCCAGAGATTAAGTCACGAGCGATAATACCACGAGCTTTACCGTCAATCATTACCACATCCATCATTTCGTGACGAGTCATCATCGTTACATTTCCCAAACCTACTTGACGCTGTAAGGCAGAGTATGCTCCTAATAGTAACTGCTGACCCGTTTGTCCAGCGGCATAAAATGTACGTTGTACTTGTGTACCCCCAAAAGAGCGGTTAGATAATAACCCGCCGTATTCACGAGCAAACGGAACACCCTGTGCCACGCATTGGTCGATAATGTTACCAGAAACCTCTGCCAAGCGGTGAACGTTAGCCTCTCTTGCACGGTAATCACCCCCTTTGATAGTATCATAAAATAGACGGTAAACCGAGTCACCATCATTTTGGTAGTTCTTGGCAGCATTGATACCACCTTGAGCCGCAATAGAGTGGGCTCTGCGTGGTGAATCTTGGAAACAAAATGCTTTCACTTTGTATCCTAACTCTGCCAGAGAAGCTGCCGCTGAGGCACCAGCCAAGCCAGTTCCTACCACGATAACTTCAATATTCCGCTTATTGGCGGGGTTTACCAATGGTACTGATGATTTGAACCTTGTCCATTTTTCACCAATTGCTCCATCAGGAATTTTAGCATCTAATTTATTTGACATAATTTTTTAATTATGAAGTAAATGAGTGAATTGTGAGTTGTGAGTTAGTGATTGGTAAATCAAAAAATACAATCATTATTCACTACAATATAATTAAGTACAATTATTAAAATTCAGACAAATTCGTAAGATTGATTTATTGAAAATCATCATTCATTAAATCACAACTCACAAATATTACTTTATCCATCCGAAGTGCATAGCAATTGGCATGGCGGCAAACAACAGGGGAATCAAGATAGAAAAGCCAGCTCCCAATGACTTCACAAAAGGTGTGTATTTAGGGTGATTCCAACCCATAGTTTGGAATGCACTCTGAAAACCATGCAACAAGTGATACGCTAATGAAATGCAGCCTAAAACATACAATACTACTGGAACAGGATTGGCAAACACGTCTACCATTTCTTGAAAAAGTGTTTTTTGTCCGCCCGTAATCACATCTGTAAAGCGGCTTACTACCCAAAAGTGTTTTAGGTGAACTACCAAAAAGATTAATAGAAGCGTTCCCAAAAGCCCCATTGAGCGTGAATACCATGTTGAATTGGCTTCGCCTTTCACGATGGCATATTTTACTGGGCGTTTCTCTGCATTTGATTTCCACAGTAATAAACCATCAATAATGTGAATAATCAAGCCTGCAAAAAGACCTATTTCTGCCGTGCGAATCAACCAGTTTGTTCCCATAAATTCAGCAGCTTCATTAAAGGTATGACCACCATCATTAAAGAAAATACAAGCATTAATTCCGCAATGCACCAAAAGAAAGGCTATTAACGAAAGCCCCGAAACAGCCATAATGAGTTTTCGACCCAGTGAACTTGTTAGTGTTTTAGTTACCCAAGACATATTTATTTTAGTTATTTGTTATTAGTTGTTGGTTACTGGTTATTAGTTATTAATCATCGGCTATTAGTCCTTAGTTTTCAATTGCTTTACATAATTAACATTATCTGAAATTCAAAAATATTAAATATCATCAATCGACAACCAATAACTAATTAACTGACAATCATTAACTAATAACAAATGACCATTAACTAACCCCAAAACTACTATCCAATCCTTTGTCTTTCAAATTATCTATAACTTTTTAGCAATTATTTATAATCTTTTTACGTTTTTTTACAATAAAATAAGAATTGGAAGTAATTTTTTGTTATATCTCTGTAAAGCTATTAATCGTAATTTTTTAACCGTGTGTTTTAAAAATTTGTTTTGTTAGTTTGAAAAAAAAATATTGTTATTAACTTGTAGGCTGAAGCCTGACTATTTATTTAAAATCAAATGAAATTAAAACTACTGATTATCCTTACTTTAGGTGCATGGTTCTCGCTGTGTACTAATAACTCTTTTGCTACACACCTTAGAGGGGGAGAAATATCAATTAAAAGAATATCTACGACTGCCCTGACGTATGAATTTACGCTTACTATCTACTGTGACCTTATTACTGGGCAAAGGGCTTGGATTGAGCAAAAAGAAGTAAACTTTTGCTTCGGTGATGGCTTAGGAGTAATTATTAAAGCTCCGAGAAGCAATGGACCAGGTGGAATGGGAGAAAATTTGGGCGACGGAGTAGCAAAAGGGGTTTACAAAGCAATTTATACTTTTGCCGCTCCGTCTTCCTACAGAATTACCGTAGCTATTCCCAACCGAAATGCCAACGTAAGAAATTTATCCCAACCTTCGGATGCTCTTTCTTTCTATGTAGAAACACTCCTACAAGTTAATCCCGGACTCGGACTTAACTCTACCCCAATTCTACTCAACCCAGCAGTAGATTTAACGGCAGTAGTTGGTCAGAGATTTATTCATAATGCCAACGCTATTGATATTGAAGGTGATAGTTTAGCGTATTCTCTCACGGTTTGTCGCCAAGGTGAACAAGATAATTGCCGAGATAGAGGACAAACTATTAGGGGCTTCGTACAACCTAATGAGGTGTCATCAGTGGCAAGTAATTTCACGATAGATGCTCGAACGGGTGATTTAGTTTGGGATGTTCCTCAAGAAGAAGGATTATACAATTGTGCTTTCATTGTAGAAGAGTGGCGAAACGGAACTCGGATTTCTATCACCGTTAGAGATATGCAAATAGAAGTAAAGGCTGCGGATAATGCCGCTCCAAAAATCAAAGTACCCGAAGATATTTGTGTAGAAGCAGGTACGGTCATTGACCAAGTTATTACTGCAACGGATACACCTTCAAAAACTGGGAGGTTGGATAATCTCAACTTACAATCAACGGGAGCTGTTTACCGCTTACCCGATGGTACAACATTTATCCCTGCTGATTATGCCGTTTTCACGGCTGAAAATAATCAGGTTTCTCCCGCTTCGGGTAGATTTCTATGGCGAACTAATTGCAATCACGTCAGGCAAGAACCCTACGATATTTTGTTTAAAGTATTGGATGCTCCTGCATCTCGTACTGTTCCGAGCTTGGTGGACAGTAAAAACTGGCGAATAAAAGTAATTGCTCCAAGAATCAAAAATCTAACCTTAACTCCTGATGCGGGAAACAGAACAATGACGCTGCGTTGGGATAGCTACGCTTGCCAAAATGCGGGTGCAGTCATTATCATTTATCGTAAAGAGGGCTGTTCTACCTACAAACCTGCGGTTTGTACCGTGGGTCTGCCTGCTTCGGAAGGCTACGTAGAAGTGGCTCGTGTACCCGTAAACGCTACCACTTTCACCGACCGTAACCTCAAACGAAATACCGATTACAGTTACCGAACGTTGGTACAATTTACGAATGGAACGAATTCTACCATGAGTGTAGTTTCTGACCAAGCCTGTGCTAATTTGCCTTTTCAGGGTTCAGTTATTACTAATGTAACCGTAGATAGAACCAACACAACTACGGGAGAAATCACCGTGCGTTGGACTCGTCCAGTGAGTTTAGATAGAATACAGTTCAGAGGACCTTACCAATACCGATTGTTCAGAGCCACAGGAGAAACAGGTAGCACAGGTTTTGCACAAGTGTCTCCTAACATTGATACTGACTTAACCGCTGGAAGATTAGACACACTCTTTACAGACAAAGCTCTTAACACTACTGATAATGCCTATCGTTACCGCTTGGTATTTTATTATACTGCCAATGGTGGACTTACCCCTTTGGATACGACAGAAAATGCCAGTAGTGTGCGATTGTCAGCGACAGGAGATGTCAGAACTGTTAATTTAGCTTGGCAAGCCACTGTACCTTGGAACAATCAAAATCAGGTACATCGGGTATATCGTGAAACACGAGCTGGTTCAGGTGTGTTTAATCGTATCGCTGACGTTCCAGTTACGAATACGGGTACTTTCAGATTTACTGATACCGGGACAGATACCTACACTGCTGATGGCACAGCAACGGTAAGAATGTCCCCAGATTCTTCTTATTGCTATAAAGTAGAAACTGTTGGTACTTACGGAGACCCCAAAATTCGCCCTGCCTTGCTTTATAATTTCTCGCAAATTACTTGTGCAACGCCCAAGAGCGATATTATTCCTTGTCCGCCTAACTTATTGATTGATGTTTTAGACTGTAATGTTTATAACAAAGATGAGTCTAATTGTAACCTAACATCTTTTAATAATAAACTTACTTGGACAAACCCTGATAAGTCTGCATCGGGTGCAGAGTGCGATAAGGATATTGTAAAATACACTATTTATTACGCACCCAGACCAGATGCTGATTTTACAAAAATTGGTGAAGTAACCTCCCCACGTCCGCCAGCTCAAACATTCACTCATACCAAAACGGATTCTTATCTGGGATGCTATTATGTAACGGCAACGAATCGTTTTGGTGTGGAAAGTCCCCGAAGCAACGTAGTATGTAAGGATAATTGTACCAGTTTTGAATTACCAAACATCTTTACCCCGAATGGTGATGGTAAAAATGATATTTTCCAAGCCATGAAATGCCCAAGATTTGTGCAGTCTGTAACTTTTATGGCTTATAATAGAGCTGGGCAAAAAGTGTTTGAATATACTGGACCTAAATTAGAATGGAATGGTAACGACTTAACAGGCAATCAATTACCTTCGGGTTCATATTTTTATACTTGTGAAGTTAAATTCCGAACTTTAGACCCTAATAGTCCAACGCTCAGTTTGAAAGGTTGGGTTGAACTGGCACGATAGAAAAAAGGGTTCAAAGTTCATTTAGTAAGGTATAAAGAACTGTAAAAATTGATATTTAATACTGATTTTAAAGGTATATTGCGTTTCTGAGTCTCAACGGAAGTCGTCGTTCAAAATAGCTACTTCCGTAAAATACGCAAATTTTTAAAATTGGTATAAAGTTTTAGCGAAAACCAGTATCAAATCACTTAATATGATAAAAGCCCTCCAAAATTAATTTTGAAGGGCTTTTTCTATACTCTAAGAATTTTTTACTTTGTAAGACTATACCAAAGAATCCGCAATTTGCTTAAATTCTTCAACATCAATTGTCTTTGATTCTATTTTCATATTGGCTACAATTACATCTGATATTTTGGCAGCATACACTTCATTGAACATCTTCATGAAATTATCTTGCTTATTTTTGTCCGTTAAATATCCTTGAGCAATGCGGTCAATCATTTCGTTCATGCTATCATCAGCTCCGCCCATAATACCAAACTGCCCACGAATCATCTCTTTTGTTCTTTCTAATACCTCTGGATATTCAACTTTGATTTCGTTTTTGTTGGCAATTTCATTTTTGATTAAGTTCCAACGAATATCTTTTTTCACATTCTCAAAATCATCCTCAATTTGCTCTGGTGTGAATTTCCCTTCGTTGATTTCAATTAACCATTTTTTCAAGAACTCTTCGGGTAATTCAATTGAAATATTCTCTAACAAGGCTTTTTCTGAATCAATTTTTAATAAATATTCAGCTTCACGCTTATAATTAGATTTGATAATTTCAAAAATTTCTGCACGGAACGCTTCTTCTGAATCAACTTTACCCTCTCCTAAAATTTTATCAAAAAAGGCTTGGTTCATTTCGGCGGGTACTTGACGAGTAATATCCTCAATCACAAAACTAACTTCACCTGTTAATCCTGTTTTGTTTCCAGTTGCTAACTCAATTGATTTTTCATCAACGAATGTAGCTTGTAAATCAAACGTTAGAGTGGCATCTTTTGTAGCCCCAATGAATATAGCTTTTGCTTCATCTTTAATAGCTTTCATCGGTATGGCTGATTTCTCAGACCACTCTCCCTGTGTGAAAGTACCAAAAATCATATCACCTTCTTCCACTGAATCGGGGTGAATTTGCTCACCTCCATTTTTCTTTAAATTTTCAATGGTTTCTTCTACTTCTTTTTCCGTAGCCTGAATTTCGTAAGATTTCACCGCTGGAATTTTATCAAAATCCACTGTAAATTCTCCTGCTAAACCAATCTCATAGGCAAAATCAAAATCTTTTTGATTGTCCCAATCAATACGGTCTTGCTCTTCACGGGCTGGCATGGGTTCGCCAACTAAATTAAGATTATTTTCACGGATATACTCTTGTACTGATTTGCCCAACATCTGATTAATTTCATCAATCAATACAGATTTACCATACATTTTTTGGATTAATTGAGCAGGTACCATTCCAGGACGGAATCCCTTGATATTGGCACGCTTACGATAATCTTTGAGGGTTTTATCAACTTGGGGTTTATAATCTGCTTCTGCAATGGAAACGACCAAACGGGCATTTACAGGGGTACTTTTTTCGAGAGAAATGTTCATCTTTTTGATTTCGGATTGTCGATTGCGGATTTCGGATTTTATTTTTCCGTAAAATCAATGTTTGTCATCAATTTTATACAACTATTGAAATTTATTTCAGATTGAAATTTCGTAAATCCGCATTCCGAAATCTACAATCTAAAATCAAAAAAGCCCTCAAAACCGTTTCGGTTGAGAGGGCTTTGAATTAAGTACGGGCGGAGGGACTCGAACCCCCATGCCTCACGGCGCCAGATCCTAAGTCTGGTATGTCTACCAATTCCACCACGCCCGCTTGCGTATTGGATTTGTCCCTTTTGGGAGTGCAAAATTAGGAATACCTTTTTTGAATTGCAAATGGTTTTGAGAAAAAGTTTTTATTTTTTTCTTAGACTCTTTTATTATCGCCAAACCATCAACGCCTTCACTAATGGTTCTGCTCCTGTATCTACTTTAATGAAGTATTTTCCTGTGGGCATATTCCCTACGTTGAGGCGTACTTGCGTGCGTGAAACTCGGGTAGGATTGGTGTCAAAGGCTCGTCCATAAGTATCCGTTACCATCAATTCAACATTATTTTTAGTAAAGGCTTCTGACTCAACGATAGTCTCGGTCTGAGCGGGATTAGGATAAACTGAAAGGTCTGATAAAGCAGAATCTGGTTCATTTGCCAGTACTTTAGTATTTTTGAAAATGGGTGATGGCGTAAAAGTTTGGTCTAAAAGCACTGCCTTAACCGACGCATCACTGGCTCCCATCCAATCTTTCAAAATGGCTGCATATACCTGTCTGAAATCAGTTTGAAGGGTTACATTGTTATCTTTCAAACTCTTCAAATCAGGGTTCTTACCAATAATTTGCGTTTTCACGGCATTACCAAATACAAAAAGAGGCGATGCCCAGCCGTGGTCTGTTCCTCTACTGCCGTTGGAGATGGCTCTACGCCCAAACTCCGAGAAAGTCATACCCACTACTTTATCTTGTGTGCCTTGTGCTTTCAAATCATCCATGAAGGCGGTAATTCCCTCAGAGAGTCGTTGCATAAGGGTAGCGTGAGCCCCTGTGGCGGTATCAGTGGCACTTACTTGGTCTGAATGGGTATCGAATCCTCCTAATGTTACGTAGTAAATTTTAGTTTGTAATCCACCATGAATCAATCTGGAAACAATTTTTAATTGGTCAGCTAAGCTATTATTGGTAGGATATGTTACTAAATTTTTCCCTTTCCCAGCAGCAGTTTTCAACTGACCAGCGTAGGCAAAAGAAGACGTTTGTTGCTGACGCACAAAAGCCGTATATCTACCTCCAGCGGTATTGGGTAATGGACTTGGACTGATGTTTGGTTTCTCACCCACAATTCTGGCAAAAGCATCAGGGTCTTGAATAGCAATGGATGAGGTAATAGATGCGGTATTAAAAACCGTTGATGAAATAGAAGAAATTTGAATAGCCAGCGGGTCTGGATTGGCAGTACTTGGATAATTATCAGGAAAATTAGGGTAACGGTCAGTAACATAACGTCCGAGCCATCCCGAAGTAGAGAGTTTGTCAGAATCTACCCCCGTAAACCAAATATCACTGGCTCTGAAATGCGAAAAGCTCGGATTTGGATAGCCTGCCGAATGAACAATAGACAGTTTCCCTTCATCATAAAGGCGTTGAAAACCCTTCATGGATGGGTGCAGTCCTGTTTCTGGTTTATCTTTTAGTTTCAATATTTTACTCTCTGAAAGGGCTATATTACCTCTGAAACTGGCTGAAGAGTAAGTACTGTATTGGTCGAGTGGGATAACCATGTTCAAACCATCATTACCACCAGCCAACTGAACTACTACCAAAATATTATCATTGGCATCCGCTACATCCAGCATTGCCTTCATAAAAGGCGTAGTAGCTTGGGTATGAGCCTTCGCCCCAAAACCATCTAACAACAATGGTAAAAAGAACGAAGCGGAAGTATATTGTATAAAATCTCTACGTTTCATAATCTATATCGGTTTACGGTGAAGGATTCACGGTAAACAATTAATTTGAGAAGAAATTGATTAAGAAAAAATAATTTTAGAATAAGACCGTTCACCTTTTACCCTGAACCGTTCACCGAAAATTATCCCATTTGGTATTCTGCTAACCTCATTATAAAAGTCATTAAGCGGTCTAATCGTGTTTTTGCAGCCGCTTTTTTCATGTTATCATTCGGCGTTTTTACGTAAGCATTCCAAATTTCTGTCCATTCGTAGTATGGAGCTCCTGCCATAAGTGGCTGTTCTACCAAATACGTAACTTGGTCTTCCGTCAGAGGGAACTCCATCAATAAATCTGTTAATTCCCGCACCATTTTGTATGGTTCGGTAGGGTCGGAGGTCAGCATGGGCAATCCGAGCGTATTGATATCAACCGCAGTGGCTGCTGCTCCTTTTACTACGTAGTCCGTCCAAGCACCACGCAGAGCCAACGTAGTAGAGTTTATCCAAATCTCATAAAAATCAGTGTCATAGTAAGGTCGCCAGCCAAAGACCGTAGGCTGGTCAATGATATCCATTTGTTGTTCACGAGTACGAGCATGAAAATAGTTCGTAGCCACATCGTATTTAGTTCGGTCTTTTACAGGGTCTGGAAGCTGATAATTGAAGGTTCTCAACGTTCCTACTACCAAATCTAACGGTGATTTTATTTGTGAACCGTACAAAGTCTCATCAAAGAAATGCTGACTTTTAAATAGAGCTTCCAAAAGGGCTTTGACATCATAATTCTTTCTAAAAATGACTGCCAAAGGTTCAATAAAATCTTTCTCAATTACGGGTGAAATATCTGCTTGAATATACCAACGGTAAAACTTACGGACGATAAAACGAGCGGTTTCTGGTTGTGCCAAAATCATATCAACCAATTCTTTCAGTTCATCGTCACCAGCAGTGGCTCCTGCTCTACCTTTAATAGTTTTCTTTTGGTAAAAGTCGGAGAAAGTTTTATCCGCCGTATCGTGTTGTGAAGACCGAAATTCAAAACCCGCCGTAGCAACCGTAGTGCTTCTGTAATTCAATGAACGCCAGCCAGTTAGCACCCGAGCTGCTGCTTTGACATCGTCTTCTGTATAATTCCCACGCCCGATAGTAAACAGTTCCATCAATTCACGAGCGTAATTTTCATTGGGTTTTCCCACTACGTTACTCGCTCCGTTGAGGTACAGCAGCATAGCGGGGTCTTTGGTAATTTCAATGACAAATTCTCTGAAATTCCCTAAAGCATATTTGCGTAAAAGCTGATTTTGACGGTACAAAAAACGCACGTCTGATACCAATGTTGAAGTAGAAACAAAATGATTTTGCCAAAACAAAGTAGTTTTTTCCAATAAAGAAACGGGCTGGCTTACCATTAAACCAATCCACCAATATTTCAATCTTGCTCTTCTGACTCCATCAAAGTTATTTCGTTCGGTATCATTCGTTCCCGTGCCACCCCAAACTAAATCATGGGAAGTTTTTTGATTCTCGTCAGTAGGATGTGGAGGTACAGGTTGGGGTGCCAACAATCTTTGCAAGACAACCTCTACTTTTTTACCCGTAAATTCTTTGATTTGTGATGGGGTCGCTCCAAAGGCAGCTCGACGCAATAAATGCGTAACTTGCCGAGCCGTCAGATTCTGCGTGTAAGCGTCAATCAGTGCCATAAGCTATTGATTATTTCAGAAGTTAAAAAAGAGTTTTCCTGTGCTTAGACCAATACTTTTGATAATGGTTTAATGTAATTATAAAAAATTTAGAATTTTTATTAAATTTTGCAGAAGAGCGTTCGTAAATGGCGGAGTGTAATAATCGAAGAGAATTTGTAGAGTATTATTTATGTAGAAAATGGTATTTTCAGATTCTTTCCGAAATATACCATTTTTCTGATTTTCAAAAAACTATTTGTTCAAAATTCGTTTAATATCGTTGGCTTGGGTAAGATATTCTTTGAATTTATCGTAATTATCAGAAATCATTAATCCTTTGAATTTCAATAATGTAGTAATATATTCATCCAATACATCAATGATGTTATCTTGATTTTGTTGAAAAATAGGAATCCAAGTTTCTGGATTCGACTTTGCCAAACGAACCGTTGATTCAAAACCCGAACTTGCCAAATTAAAGATACTTTCCTCATCTTTTTCTTTCGCCAAAACCGTAGAAGCCAAGGCAAAAGAACAAATATGGGAAATATGAGAAATATAGGCGGTATGTACATCATGAGCGGTAGAATCAAGGTATGTGATACGCATCTTCAAACCTTCCTCGTACATCTTTTTGACTAACGCCACCAAAGCTGGGTTAGATGCCTCTACATCACACAAAACACAGTTTTTACCATCAAAAAGATGCCTAATGGCTGCTTCAGGACCTGAAAACTCTGTTCCTGCCATGGGGTGAGTAGCCACAAAATTTTGCCTTTTCGGATGATTCGTCACAGCATCAATCACAGGTTTCTTCGTAGAGCCTACCTCTATAACCACTTGATTATCAGTGATTAAGTCTAAAATTTGGGGTAAAATAGAGGTTAGTGTATTAACGGGCGTTGCTACAATGATTATATCTGAAATTGCCACTGCCTCTTCAAGAGACATGATACTATCTACTAATCCTAATTGTATGGCTTTTGTACTGTGATGCAAATTATTATCGACCCCAATAATAGTATCCGCAAAACTATTTTCTTGCAAACTCAAAGCCATTGAGCCACCAATCAGCCCAAGACCAACAACGGTAATTTTCATTAATATCAAATATTGAAATTCCCAATGTTCAATAATCAATGAAAGATGTTCAAGTGATTTAGAAAAGTTTGTTTACTTGAACATTCAATATTGAACATTGTAAATTGTAAATTGTAAATTAAGTTTAAATCATTCCTTCAAAAACCCGCACCGCTGGTCCAATTAAAAAGATATTTTCATACCCAGTTACAGTACGGTCGAACTCAATTCTCAACTGCCCTCCTAACACATTAATATTCACAAAGTCCTCAAAACCATACCGTAAATTTGCTGATAATGCACAAGCCGTAACGCCCGTTCCGCAGGCGTAGGTTTCATCTTCCACGCCCCGCTCGTAGGTACGTACTTCCAATTGATTGTCTCCAACTACCTCCACAAAATTAACATTTGTACCTCCTCTACTCACAAATGGCTCACTATAACGAATATTTTTCCCTTTTTGATAGACATCCATATTTTTCAAATCCTCTACGTATTCTACGTAATGAGGCGACCCCGTATTCATGAAATCATAAATCTCATTCTTTTCTATTTCATTCACGTCAATCATTTTCAACGAAATCACTTCAGGAGAAAGAGAAACTTTTGCTTGGTGTTCGCCATCAACGGCAATGAAAGTAGTTTCGTTGCCGATAATTCCTAAATCATGGGCAAAACGTACCAAACAACGCCCACCATTCCCGCACATAGACCCCTCAGTTCCGTCAGCATTGAAATATACCATGCGGAAATCATAACCTTCGGCATTTTGTAAAAGCATGAGTCCATCCGCCCCAACACCAAAACGACGATGACACAAATGAGCAATATATGGCTGAGAAACAGGAAAACTTCCAGAACGGTCATCAACGACCACAAAATCATTTCCTGTACCTTGATATTTATAAAATTTCATAAAATGTACCACGATTCTCCAGAATCGTCAATTATCTGATGAATGTACCATGATTCTCCAGAATCGTGAACTATCCAATATTATATCTTTCTTTCAAAACCCTCAAATGATGGATTTCATGTCCGGCAATCATCCAAATCAACGCTTTGGCTGAAACTGGATTACCATTAGCCATTCCAATCTGCGAAGCCACTTCATCAGTAAAAGTAGAAAACAAAGCCAAAGACCCTTCACGAACCAAACGATACTGCTCAAGCAAAGATTCAAAATTTTGTAATGAAAATTGAGCGGCATTTGCATAATCATTTTCATCAAAACTGGGTAACGACTGTTTCTCACCCCGAGCGATGCACAAAGCACGATAACCAAAAATGCGTTCAGTATCAGTTAAATGTCCTAAAATTTCCTTGGGAGACCACTTCCCGACCTCATATCGAAAGTTTTTTTGCTCTTCCGTCAAACTTTTATACAGATTTATTACCACATCTTTGTTTACCATAAGTGCTTTGATAACATTTTGATAATCAACCTGTTCTATGTAGTATGAAAAATATTTATTCTGAGGGTATTCATTTCCGAGAGGTTTTTGCATAATTTTTTTCTTATTTTTTTCAACAAAGGTATTGCATTATGAGAAAATCCCACTAATTTTGCATCACAATTCAACGACAACGAGTCAGAATTTTTCAAAAACTGCTCGTTTAGGAGATAATGTAAAACGGTTTGGTAGTTCAGTTGGTTAGAATACATGCCTGTCACGCATGGGGTCGCGGGTTCGAGTCCCGTCCAGACCGCTAAAAGCACTCAGAAATGGGTGCTTTTGCTGTTTAAAGGCGTTTTAGAACGTTCTAAGAGGGTTTCGTTTAGTATGTTTTAGCAAGATATAGCAGATTTTTTGCTACCAGTTTGCTACCAGCTTTTATATCGCATTTTGGAATTAGGTTTGTTGCTCAATCAATTAAACAATTTTCAAAATGAAAGTAAAATACAGCTTACTCTTTGACCGTAAAAATGAGGTCTCAACCAAAGGTGTTGGATTAGTCCAAATTCAAGTTTATCTTAATGGAAGTCGTAGGTACTTCTCTACTAAATTCTATCTCAGTCAGAAAGAATGGGATATTAAAAAGAACTCTCCAAAAGACCCCTACACTGCCAAACTTTTAAGAGAACGTATTGCAGAGTTTGAAAAATTTGAAGTAGAATACACTGCATTACACCTGAAGTTTCAACTGTCAGATTTTGACCTATTTCTCAATCCTAAAATTCAGGAGGCTGAACCTGTACCCACTAAAGTATCATTTACTGATTTTTTTAAAAATCAACTTGAAAAGGAGACTAAACTTAAACAAGTTACGCTAACTAATCAGAAAAACTGTTTAATTAAATTAACCGAATTTAGAAAGGTGATTCAATTTGAAGATTTGAATCGTGCTTTGCTCCAAGATTTTGAAATTTTCTTGCGAAATGTAAAGAAATTGCGTGTTAATACTATTGAAAAGTATCACCGCCAAGTTAGAAAATATATAAATTTGGCTATTCGTGACGAATTGTTACCTCATAACAAAAATCCTTATAAAGACTATAAATTAGTAACAGAGGAAACAGATGCTATCTTCCTTTTACCAGAAGAAACAGAAAGAGTTGAAAATTTAGTTTTTGATGAAACAATGAAGAACTATTTAGAATTAGAGAAGGCTCGTGATATGTTTTTGTTTGGTTGCTATACAGGTTTACGTTTTTCAGATTGTTATGCCCTAAAACCTGAAAAATTTAAAGAAACTAAGCAAGGGTTGATAATGACTTTTAAATCTATTAAGACTGGGAAATTGGGAAGCAGACCACTATATTTATTATTTGATGGGAAACCACAGGCGATAATACGAAAATATATGCCCCAAGAAGGGAATAAAAGAATTTTCAACAAAATGAATAATTCAACCGTAAATCGGTATTTAAAAGTTATTGCTGAAATGGCTAAGGTAAACCGAGGTTTGTATTTTAAGGCTTCAAGAGATACCTTTGGGACTACGCTTTATATGTTATCAGGTGACGATAAGCTCGTCCAGAAACAATTACAGCATAGTAAAAGAGACCAAACCGATAAATACGTCCATTTAGTTGAACAAATACAAAATGAAGGACTACAAAAAATATTTAAACCCAGCCAATAAAGTCCCTATGATTGAGGTATTACTGGGTAATGATTTGGTTAATACGATAAATAAAACCAAGAAAAAAATCTCTATTAAACATTACTTAAATACTTACTTATTTCCTGTTGGAGAAAATTATGAAGGAGAACCTCTCTATCCACTCTATTATCGAGTTATTTTTAATAAGCAATCTGTAAAAATTAAGAGTTCTATTGATAAGGCATTTTCTGTTCGAGAGTTTGAAGAAGGTAAATTTAGCGATATGAATCATAGTTTAGACAATGATAATTTTTATTGGGATTTAATGACAAGAGAGGCTCTTAGTTTGACGCACGTGATTAGTGATTTTTTTGAATTCAGTTTAATTGCAGCAGAGAGAGAAATAAACCCAAATATTCATCCAGAAAATTTAAGCGAGGATGAAAATAAGAGATTTCAAGAAGAAGCGATTAGCAATGTTATTCAGAATTTTGATATTAACTTGCTTTTCAAGCATTTTAACTTCTCTGATTACGAATTATCATCTGTTATAGAAGACAGACTATTTGATGCTATCTATTTATTTTCAGAAACACATGGTTTAAAATTTGATTTCGAGACGTTTGGTCTTCATAAACATAAATTAAATGCTTTTCAGTATATACAATTTCTCAAAGAAACAGATTCAGTTTGGAAGGAATTTGAAAAGTGTTTCCCAAATTCAATATGGTTCTTCAATATGTATTACTTTCACTTTGTTAGTCATTCAAGAAGTTACAGGAAATTAGGGGCAACAATAGTTGATTTACTCTATCTTGATTTCGAGAAGCAATTAGATGACTCAACAGCAGGTAGAAAGATTAAAGAAACATTATTTGAAATTAAACAGCTTGCAAATACTCCTCGACTCTTTTTGGTTTAGTATTAAACAGGTGTATAAAAACCCCCTCTATCTGAACAAAAGATAGAGGGGATTTTTATTGAAATTGGAAAGCGTAAAATATATTTTAATTAAGTTGTACTACTTACAACTTTTATTTCGTAGTATTGCATAGTAATTCATAACATAATTCATTATGCAAAAAAATCAAGCCCCAAATCCTCAAATAAGCGAAGACACACGTTTTATTTTGAATGAGGTCGAGAAAAAATTCTTGAAATTAGAAAGCATCATTAAGTCTGAATCTCGAATCCATGCTGCCATTCCTGAAACCTTGCAACCTTCTGAGGTTTGTTCTCGTTTGGGCTGGTCAAGGTCTAAATTTGAACAATTCAAAAGAGATGGGTTGTTTAGAACTTTCAAAATTGGTGGAAAGGTCTATGTCTATACTTCTGATTTGATGGCACTTTTCCCAAAAGATTTTCACTCAAACTAATTTTTTCACCAAGTGGGGCTTGGGCATAAAAAAACCGATGTGTTCCCGCACATCGGCTCTGTGGTCAGCCTAAGCCGCACCTTAAAATCACAACAAAGGTATGAAAAACCTTCAAATTACCAAACTCCACCTTCGAGTGGGGTTTGCTTTTTATTGCCTTTTCTCAATGAATAGGCTTGTCAATGTGGTCTATCTTGACCATCAATCTTTAAGGCTCATCAGCCAGCAAATCTCTTTACTCACTTTTTTTATCACCACTTCACTATCCTTACGATATGTCTGAATTTCCATTTAGATTCGAGAAACACCCTAAGAAGAAAGGGGTTTGTCCGCAATGTGGTCATGAAGACCGATTTCGCTTTTATGAAGATTTGGCTGGCAATCGGCAAGGGGCTGAATTTGGAAAATGCGAAAGAACAAATAGCTGTAATTATCATCAAGTTCCTCCTTTGAGTCAAATTAGCATAACTAAAAATACAGTTTTTCAAATGCCTGATAGTCAAGAAATTATATTTCCTAATAAAGAATGGAACGAAAAATTTGACAAGTGGCTTATGAATGACTCCAGTAATTTCCATCAGTTTTGGATTAAAAAGGGTATCTATCGAGAACACCTTTTACGGCATGGTGTGGCAACTGATAATCATGGCAAAACAGTTTTTATTCTCCGAAATAAGGAGAGTAGAATCGTGAATGCTAAATGGTTCTCGTATGCTCCTGACGGACATCGAGAGAAAGGACAAAAGAGTTCTAACAGTTATTCAATGACTCAACCCAAAGATGGCAAGACCAAATATGGAATGTGTTTATATGGCGAAGATTTATTAGACCCTAATAAGGAAAAAACGGTAATATTAGTCGAATCTGAGAAAACAAAAGTGATTGCTTCATTCCATTATCCCAACTTTGATTGGGTAGCTTGTGGGGCAAATAATGGGCTTACGGATGACAAAATATCTGTATTGTTTGGTAGAAAAGTTATTTGGCTTTGCGATGCTGATAAAGCGGGTAGGGATAATTCGAGTATCAAAAAACTTAAAAGCTATCAAATTAATCATCTTGTACTTGACCTTTTCCCCGAACGTCAAGATGGCTATGATTTAGCAGATGCCATTGCTGAGGGTATCTTACCCAATATCGCAGAGAGTATTCATTTAATAGAATCCAAGGCAGTCAAAGAAAATTCTGATGATTCTAAACCAATTAATTCAAATGAATACGTATTGAAAAACAATACAGTTCAGTATCGTCAAGACGCTTCTATTTGGGTGAAAACTCGTAATAATTGGGAAACTATTGCGGATAATTTTCACATTTTTATTAAGTATTTCACTGAAGATGAAAACGAACAAAATACTTGGATTTTGGAGTTGAAAGTAACCAATCGAGAGCCTATTTATATTGAAGTGGCTCACGAAGATTTTTGTTCTGCTAAGAAAATGAAGACAATTTTTGCCGCTAAACGTTTGAGTTTCAAGGCAAATGATAATCATATCTCAGAGCTTCACTCACTACTTTTCAAGACTACCTTTGGCACGGCTACCAAGATAAATCGTTTTGGATTTCATCAACAATCAGGTACTTATTTCTTTTCTAATCGTGCTTTAACGGCTGACAATCAAGTGGTTGAACCTGATGAATTTGGTATTATCCAAAGCCTTGACCACTGTCTTTCCATGCCTCTGACGAATGCCAAGATGAAGAGACGTTTCATGCTCACTGATAACGAAATCACTTTTAATCAATGGTTTACAGTGTATGCTCAGGCTCATACCTGGGACAAAACTTTTATTCCTGCTTGTTTTTACGTGATGTCGTTGTTTCGGGATATTGTGGTCGCCCACAAAGGTTCATCTCCCATTTTGTATTTGAAAGGTGGGGCTGGTACTGGTAAAAGTAGTATTGTTCGCAGTTTGACGTGTCTGTTTGGTTTTCAGCAAGAAGAAATCAATCTTAAATCTAAGAATACGGAGGCGGCTTTGGTCAAATTGATGAGTCAAGCAGCTAATGGTATGATTTGGATGGATGAATTTTATAATGGCTTTGAACACGAAGGACTTCTACAAGCCGCTTACGATAATGCTGGTTATCATAAAACACCTGATTCGAGCAAAAATAACACTGAGACCGATAGCATCGAAATTCATTCGGCTTTGGCTCTCACGAGTAATTATATTCCTGCCAATGACATCTTCTTCTCTCGGTGTTTATTGATTCAGGTTGAAAGCAAACAGAAGACTGATGAACAGAAACAGGGCTATCAAAAACTCAAAGAATTAGAGGCTATGGGCTTGGGTATGGTTACGGTTGAGTTGCTCAAACATCGGCAGCTCATCGTGGCGAATTATGAGGTAGCGTTCAAACAATTGTCTGAACGTATAAGCATGGCGTTCAAAAATGAATCTATTCCAGAGCGTTTGTTCAGTAATATGGTTCAAACCATGACTTGTGCCTTTATTTTACAATGTGGTGGTAAGATTTCTTTATCAGAATCCGTAGAGCCAACGGATATTTTACAAGACTTTGTGGATATGGGCGTGACGTACATGAGAAAACAGTTTCAAATTCAAGATGAAACCTCGGTGCTATCTGAATTTTTTGGAATTTTGCAGGTACTTTACGAAACTTACCAAATCCATGAAAGCGTACATTTTCGTATTGATGGTGAGCTTTTGTATTTACGTTTGCCTTCGATTTATCCTATTTTCAAACAGAAATATCGTGCGGTTTACTACAAAGAGTCTCCCGACAAGGATTCTATCATTCAGGAGGTCTTGAAGATGGAAGAACCACGAGAAGCCAAGGAAGTAGTGAAAACTATACGGTTTAGAGATGAGAAAGAAGGCAGCCCAAATGCCATGAATAATCCTGTAAATAATTGCTTATCAATACATTACAGTAATTTTTCATCAAAATTCTCCATTGATTTCACCAACAGAATACCTAAACTCTAATTTTTTGAATTTTTTTTTTTTGAGGGCTTTTTTTTACAACGCTACAACGAAATATGTAATAGTCTGATTATCAGTTATTTATTTTTTAAATTAATAAAATTATCGTTGTATTTCCGTTGTATTTTCGTTGTAACCGTTGTATTTACTTTTTTTCGTTGTAATCGTTGTAACGGTTTACAACGAAAATACAACGACGAAAAAGAGGTAATTAATTGGTTATCAGTTACTTACAATTTCGTTGTAGTGTTGTACAAATACGACCCTCTCAAATTCAAATTCAAAATGTAACAGTCTAATTACCAACTTGTTAAAATACAATTCTCCGTATCTATGGTTCAACTGGTTTTGAGAGTAGAGAATGTCCAGAAAGTGTTGAATGTCTGCCGTACAGACGCTTATCAAATTATTAAAGATATTAAGGCTGAATACCCATTTTCTAAGAAATTGAAAGGAAGTAAAGTAAGAACCGAAGACCTTGCCGATGCTTACGATTTAGTGATTGAAAATGTATATCAAGTCTTAGCTAAAAAATAACGGACTTCTTGACCAAAAACGCTCGCCAATGGTGGGCGTTTTTGGTGTTTTACCGTATTAAGTTCATATTGTCCGTATCGTCCATATTTTCCGTAGGTTATGATGGTTTTACCCTAATCTTGCACCAAGTTTTACGGAGTAATACAACGTATAACGTCATTTTACTAATCATTACATCATGGACAATCAAATTTTGAGTGCTAACATCAACGTCAGGACGACGTTGGAGGTAAAGAAAAAACTTATGGACGAAGCGGACAGGCGAGATATGAAGATGTCGGAGTATGTTCTTTTTATCTTGGAAACACATTGGAACAAATTGGATGCTCCCATTGAGGAGAATCAAGAGCTATTGCAACTACATCAAGAATTGGCAGAAATACGGAAAAAATTGCAGGAAACTCAAAGTAAAGTCATTGAGTTGAAAACAGAAAACGACCAACTACTTGAACGCCTACATGAAGAACCCAAAACAATCTGGCAAGAAGCCACCGAGACAACGAATAAACTCAGCGAAGAACATATTCAGCGACAAATTGATATTGCCTTGAATGGTTATCAACAACAGTTGAGAGAACAATTAATAGTAAATGAAAATCAGCAAATAAAGATTTTGGCGAGCAGACTTCAACTTTATGAAACTCCTTTATTGAAGAGCATTTTTCAAGTAATTAGTAGGAGTAATCAGAATATTAAAGACTTACCTGATATTGTCGCAATTCTGACCCAATTTTATTATCAAGAAGTAATCATTCCAAACCAATATCAATCCTTTCAATATGTACAATAATTTATTTACAAGAGACCCTTTTGGAGTCTTCAATGAGACAGCCCCAACAGATGGGAAAACAAAATTATTCACTCCTTCACATCCAAAAGAACGAAAAGCTGAATCCTCAACCTCTTGGTGGGCTATCGTGGGAGTATTTTTACTGATTACTTGCTTTGGATTCATTTTCTACTTTAAGGAAGCCTTGGTAAAGAATTTCAAAAAAATGGTTTCCAATGTCAATGATAAAGTAAACCCCGAATTGAAAAAAGAACCAACTGAAGAAGAAGAAAAAACTAAATTGAAGCTACTGACTGAATCCGTTGAGCCGAAGATTGAACGTACTTTTTTAATCAAAGATAAAGCCTCTTGGGACATCCCATATATTAACCAAAAACAACAAGAACGTAAAGCTATTTTTGCTGAAGAATTGGGATGGACTATCTATGAATAACGCTGAATAACAGCGTATAACGGTGTATTACGACGTATTACGAGGGATAACGAAGTGAAACGTGCCAATTCTGTAAAACAGGATTGGCTTTTATTTTGAAGATGAATGAAGTGTTTTGTCTTCAATTATCCCTCAAAAGTAGAATGACATTGAACTATACCCACCGACCAAGAACTTGCTTCTTTAAAACAACCTGTTCCTCTCTTTGCGGAGATAGCTACTAAACAAACTTTTGGGAGAACATTAGCTTCTGGTGATAAAATAATGATTGCCGAAAATGGTTCGCTGGTTAGGATTTCTTGAGATGGTACCTGAACAGTGGTGAAACAATTTGGTAAGTCTGTGAAGGTTTCTAAAAGATTATTTACAATTGTAAAGTGATGTGTAAATGAGTATATCCGTTTGTAACGTCGAAAAATTGGTAAAACAAAAAGCCATATCTGTATAACAAGTTTGGCGTTTTGTTTTACCATCAAATAAAATTTATCGTAATTTAGAGATGAATAACGAAAATTGGTTTCAGTGAAATAATATTTTTCCGTAACTTGTTGGATGTATATTTTCTACAAAATCACCAATGGCAAATCAGAATCCAGAACAAATAGCAAGAGACAATATTGACAAGCACTTAGTTGCCTGTGGTTGGGCTATCCAAAGTATAAAACAAGTAAATCTCAATGCTGGAATTGGTGTTGCGGTCAAAGAATACTTAACGGATGTCGGTCCTGCCGACTATGTGTTATTTGTTGATGGTAAACCTTGTGGAGTCATTGAGGCGAAGCGTGAGGAAGAAGGGCATAAACTTAATGTTCACGAAGACCAAACCGAAGGCTACGCCTCTGCCAAACTTAAACACCTTAAAAATGACCCACTTCCGTATGTCTATATGAGTACGGGCAAAATAACTCGCTTTACTGATTTTACTGACCCCAAGCCCAGAGCGAGGGAGGTATTCTTTTTTCATAAACCTGAAACTTTAAGAGAATGGATAAAGAAAAGTAAATCGCTCCGAAAAAGACTTTTAGATTTACCCGCTTTACCTATTGATGGGCTAAGAGACTGCCAAGTCAATGCCATCAATAACTTAGAAACTTCTTTCAAACAAAATAAGCCCAGAGCCTTAATTCAAATGGCTACTGGTTCAGGGAAAACTTTTACGGCAATTACCTTTATTTATCGTTTGCTTAAATATGCTAAGGCAAAGCGTATATTATTCTTGGTGGATACTAAAAACTTGGGCGAACAGGCTGAACAAGAGTTTATGACCTTTGTTCCTAATGATGATAACAGAAAATTTACGGAATTATACAATGTTCAACGCTTGAAATCCAGTTACATTGCTACGGATAGTCAGGTGTGTATCAGTACCATTCAACGGCTTTATTCGGTGCTGAAAGGCACGGAATTGGATGAAAGTGCCGAAGAGGAAAATCCAAATGAAAGGAGCTTTCAGCCTAAGACCATTCCACCCGTAGAGTACAATGATAAAATGCCGATTGACTTCTTTGATTTTATCGTCATTGACGAATGCCACCGAAGCATTTATAATTTGTGGAGTCAAGTTTTAGAATATTATGATGCTTTTGAAGTGGGGCTTACTGCTACGCCTGATAAACGTGCTGTTGGATATTTTGACCAAAATGTGGTTAGTGAATATTCGCATGAAATGGCGGTTGCTGATGGTGTAAATGTAGGTTTTGACATATTCATCATTGATACAAAAGTTACTCAACAAGGAGCAACGCTTTGGAAAGGAGAATATATTGAACACCGTGAACGTCTGAGCCGTAAAAAACGGATGGAATTGCAAGACGAAGATGAGCATTATTCTTCTACTCAGTTGGATAAAGAAGTTGTTAATCCACTGCAAATTAGAACGGTTATCAAGGCTTTTAGAGATAATCTACCACATATTTTTAAGGATAGATTTGATGAAAATGGAGTCTTTGAAGTGCCTAAAACGCTAATTTTTGCCAAAACGGATAGCCATGCCGACGATATTATTCAGATTGTGCGAGAGGAGTTTGCGGAAGAAAATAAGTTCTGTAAAAAAATCACTTACAGTTCTGATAAAGACCGAAAAGATGAAGACGGAAAGATTCTCGAAAAAGGCGAAGCTCCTAAAAGTACGCTCGCTAATTTTAGAAATGATTATTATCCTCGTATTGCCGTAACCGTTGATATGATTGCGACGGGTACTGACGTGAAGCCCCTTGAGTGTCTGCTTTTTATGCGAGATGTAAAAAGTAGAAACTATTTTGAGCAAATGAAAGGCAGAGGTACAAGAACCATTACGTTGGATGCCTTACAGAAGGTTTCTAAAACTGCCAAATTTACGAAAGACCATTTTGTTATTGTGGATGCCATTGGAGTCACTAAAAGCCTAAAAACGGAGAGCCGCCCTTTGGAGAAAAAACCCGGTGTTCCTTTGAAAGATTTGCTCCAAGCCATTGCCTTTGGGGCAAGAGAAGAGGAATTGTTTACTTCTTTGGCGAGTCGTTTAAATCGGTTAGAGAAGCAATTAACTGAGAAAGAGAAAACTAAATTTTCTGAAAAAGCAGATGGGAGAACTATCGCTCAAATTGTAAAAGACTTATTGAATGCTCATAATCCTGATTTGATTGAGGAAATAAGAGAACGTATCGACAGAGAACATCCAGATTTGAGTCCTGATGAAAAGGATTTATTATTTAATGATGAACATTCCGCTATTTTAAATGAAGCAGCCAGAGTGTTTACGGGTGATTTGAATGAGTACATTGAAAACGTTAGAAAAGCTCACGAGCAGAAAATAGATTTATCAAATCCTGATGAAGTGCTGAAAGCTGGGTGGGCAAAAGATAACCACGAAAAGGCAACGGAATTAATCCAAGACTTTGACACTTGGATGCAAGAAAATAAAGATGAATTAACGGCTTTACAGATTTTTTATAACCAGCCATACCGCCGCCGTGAACTTACCTACGGCATGATTAAGGAGGTTTTGGAAAAATTACAAACTGATAAACCTGCCCTTACACCTATGCACCTTTGGCAAGCCTATGAGGCACTTGGACAATGCAATGGCTCTGTCAAAAATGAATTGACTGCCATTGTTTCTTTGATAAGGAAAGTAACTAACATTGACACGACTTTGACGACCTTTGACAAAACGGTGGACAAAAACTTTCAGGATTGGGTATTCAGAAAACAGGCGGGAGCGACCAAATTTAACGAAGAACAAATGACGTGGCTACGCATGATAAAGGATTATGTGAGTAACAGTTTCCATATTGAAAAAGATGATTTTGACCTTGACCCTTTTAATAGAAATGGCGGTTTAGGCAAGTTTTACCAATTATTTAAAAATGACTATGAATTGATTATTAATGAATTAAACGAAGCATTAGCAGCGTAAAATATGAAACAAAACATTGATATATCCACAGATGGTATAAAAAAAGTTCTAAAAAACTATAATCCAAAACTTGCAATTGCAGAATTTATATGGAATGGCTTTGATGCTCAAGCAAGCATAATTAAATTCAATTATAAAGCAAATGATTTTGGAAGGATAGAATATATTGAAATTATTGACAATGGCTATGGAATAAATTTTGAGCAGTTGAATCAAAAATTTAGAAAATTTTATTCCTCAGAAAAAGCCATTGACATAGAAGCTATTGAGAGTAAGTTCATTTCAACAACTCATGGAAAAAATGGGGTTGGAAGACTTACTTTCTTTGTCTTTGCTAACAATGCAAAATGGGAAACGGTTTTTAAAAAAGACAAGCATTTCTTTTCTGGAAATATTTCAATTAACACAGAAAATCTTAATAATTATACTCCATCGGCAACTGAGAAAGTCAGTACAACGCAAACTTTTACAAAAGTAATCTTTAACAATTTATCTATAACTTCTGAATTGATAGAAAGTGAAATCATTCCTTTTTTGGTAACTGAATTTTGTTGGTTTTTGGAGTTAAATAAAGAAAAAGAGTATCAGATTTTTATTAATGATGAACTTTTAAATTACGATACAATCATTGAAGAATCTGAAGAGTTTAAAATAGTCTATAATGAAAGTTCAACGGCTTTTGATTGTAAATATATTCAATGGAAAGAAAGACCTCGTAAAGAATTATCTAAATTTTACTTTATTAATAATGCTAATATAGAGGTTTTTAAGGATTACACAACTTGGAATAAAAAGGGAGATGAGTTCTACCATAGTATTTATGTGAAAAGTGCTTTTTTTGAAGGATTCGACTATAAAACTAATGAGAACAGAGGATTGAATAACTTATTTGCTGGAAGTAAAAATTCTACTGAGTATAAATATTTAATAAGTGAATTGAATGTTTACCTTCGGAAAAAAAGAAAGCCTTTTCTTCATTTTTCGGCAGTTAAATTATTTAATAGATATGAGGAAGATGGAATTTTTCCAACCTATAAAAGTGAATGGGAAAGAATTTACAAAAAACCTTTATTAGAAGAAACTTTAATTGGTTTATATGAAGCACAACCCAAACTATTTGTGTCACTTAATAATGACCAGAAAAAAGTATTTGTCCGATTCTTAGATTTATTACTTGATTCACATGAGCGTGACCACACACTTAAAATAGTAGAAGAAATCGTTGATTTAGATTCTGAAGAAAGGGAAAGTCTCGCAAAATTATTCCAAACAACCAAATTAGATAGGATTATAAACACTATTAAATTGATTGAAGACCGTTTTTCTACTGTAAATATGTTAAAGGAATTGGTCTATAATCCCGACTTAAAAGCAAATGAAGTAAATCATCTTCAAAGTATGATTGAAAGCCATTATTGGCTTTTTGGAGAGCAGTATCAATTGGTTACTGCCGCAGAACCTAAATTTGAAGAAGGCTTACGAAGATATATTTATCATCTTACAAAAGATGATATTCATCCAGAAATGTCCCATCCTGATAAATTAAAAGAAATGGATATTTTTGCTTGTAGGCAAAATACATATACCGATAAAATTGAAAATGTCGTAATAGAGTTAAAGCACCCCAATATCAAAATTGGACGTAATCAAGTAAGCCAAGTAGATAAATATATAGAAGTCATTTTAAGTGATGCGATGTTTAATGCAAGTAATATGAGTTGGGAGTTTTATTTAATTGGAAAAGAGTTTGATACTTCAGAATACATTGAACGCCAAATTGAATCAAATGCAAACCATGGTATTAAGTCGTTGATTCATTGGTCTCATAAAGGTCGTGTAAAGATGTATGCAAAAACGTGGAGTGAAATTTTTGCTGATTTTGAGATTAAACACAAACATTTGAATGATAAACTTCAACTTGAACGTCAAGTTTTGATAAGTAGTTATTCGAGTGCCAATGAAGTAGTATTATTAGCAGCAAACAATTCTGCTGTACAACCAAAAGAAATTTTAATTGAGAATGAATGAAAAAATGAAGTTGCCGAAAGGATGGGAAGTAAAGAAGTTAGGAGATGTTTGTGATTTGCAAAATGGTTTTGCATTTAAGTCAGCAGATTATATTGACAGTTCAGATACACTAATATTTAGAATGAGTCAGATTAGACCTGGAGGTGATTTAGACTTAAATCATAATTCTAAATATTTACCTAATGATTTTGTTCAAAAATATTCAAGTTATTTGTTAAAAGATGGGGATGTTGTAATTGCAATGACTGATATGGCAACAGAAACTAAAATTTTAGGATTGCCTACTTATTTCAAATCAGACGGAAGATACTTTCTTCTAAACCAACGTGTCGGTAAACTTTTTAATTTTGATAAAAGTCAGATAGATGTTAAATATTTACGGTACATTCTATCAGCACCTAATACCATTAAATATTATAAATCTTTTGGCAAAGGTGCTTTACAAATAAACTTGGGTAAAAGTGATATTTTAAACGCAGAAATCCCAATCCCTCCCCTCTCCGAACAAACCGCCATAGTTACCAAAATAGAAGAATTACTCAGTGATTTAGAAAATGGGAAACAGCAATTACTGACGGCACAGACACAATTAAAAGTATATCGCCAAAGTTTGTTGAAATGGGCTTTTGAAAATGAGAAGCTAAAAACAACTATTTTGAAAGATGTCACAGAAAAAATTCAGATTGGTCCATTTGGTACTCAATTGCATAGAGAAGATTATATTGAAAATGGAATTCCATTAATTAATCCAACTCACATAAAAGATGGCTTTATAGTAAGTGATAGTTCATATTCGATTCTTGAATCCAAAAGAGATAGCCTACCAAACTATATTTTGCGAGAGGGAGATGTAATAATGGGTAGAAGAGGTGAAATGGGAAGATGTGGTTTAGTAACTAAAAAAGAAGTAGGTTGGTTTTGCGGTACGGGGAGTTTATATTTCAGACCTAACAATCAATTGCTTAATCCTGTCTTTCTTTATTATTATTTATGCAGTAAACCAGTTAGAAAATATCTCGAAGAAAATGCTGGTGGAACAACCATGGCAAATCTGAACCTAAAAATTGTAAATTATATACCTATTTCATTACCATCTCTCGCCGAACAACAACGCATCGTAGAAGAATTAGAGAGTAAATTAACGATTTGTGATAAGATTGAGGAAACGATTAGCCAAAGTTTGTTACAAGCCGAGACATTACGGCAGAGTATTTTAAAGAAGGCATTTGAGGGGCGGTTGGTTTAAAATCAGAGTATAATATGAAATAAAAATGTTTATAAAAGAAATCAAGATAAGAAACTTTAGGTCGATAGTCAAGGCAGAAATTCCTTTGAATAATCTTTCACTATTCGTTGGATTTAATGACGTCGGAAAGTCAAACATTCTCAAAGCGTTAAATCTATTTTTTAATGATGAGACAGATTATGAGAAGAAATTTAATTTTGAGGTAGATTATTGTAAATATAGTCCTGCGAGAGTAAATAAAGCCCAAGAAATTATAATTGAAGTTATATTTAATGCCCCTGCTAATTATAAAGATAGTAAGGATATTGTATGGAAAAAAGTATGGCGTAGAGCAGGACTGTATAAAGATGACGAAAGAAAATTTGTTGATGGAACTCCATTTCCTCCTAAATCAAAATTATACTCTTGGTTAGAGAATAATAGATTCTCATATATTCCTGCAATAAGGGATACTGTTTTTTTTCAAGAGTTATTAGCGACATTACATGACTCATTAGCTGAAACTATCGAAATCGAACTGAGAAGTGCTGGAGATGAATTCATTGATAAGATTAAAAATAACACAAAAGGAATGATTCAAGAAATTGATAGGCGGCTTAAAATAACAAGTCAGATAAAATTACCTACAAATCTACAATCATTATTTCGGACACTTGATTTTTCAACAACTGAAGGACATTTTCAAGTATCTCTTGCCAACAGAGGGGATGGTATCAAAACGAGGCACATTCCTGTAATTTTGAAATTTATATCAGACCAATTAAATATAAATAGGCGAAAGGGGTCTCCAAATGTAAACATGATTTGGGGTTATGAAGAACCTGAAAATAATTTGGAAATGATTGCTACATTTAATTTAGCAAAAGAGTTTTTTGATTATTCGCATGAAATTCAAATATTAATAACTACGCACTCACCAGGTTTCTATACATTGAAAGAGGATTATCCACAAGCAATAAATTTGTTTAAGGTAGTTAAAGAGAGTAATAAAGAAGCGGAAGTTAAGAAATTGGATGGTTATAGAGCTTTGAATGAGGATATGGGTGTTATGCCGATAATAGCACCGTATGTAAAAGAAAGAATTGCCGAAATTAATCAACTCAAAATTAATATTACTAATTACGAGTCCCAATTGAGTAAGTACAATAAAAACGTCATTTTTGTTGAAGGAGATGATGAGGTTAGAGTTTTTACTAAAATCATTTCAGATTTAGGTCGAGCAGATACTATTTTAGTGAGTAAGGATGGACTTGGTTGTAGCGGTGTAAAGAGTCAAGTAATGGCTTGGGCATGGGTATCTGGTGTTATTAATTTTAAAGCATTTGGGGTTTTTGATAATGATAAATCAGGAAAGGAAGAATATGATAAATTGCTAATGGAAGAACAATATAAACATGCAACTCAAAATAAGAAAACAAAAGCGTGTTCTTATTCCGTTCCGCAACATTTAATAAATATTAAAAGTAAAATTCCAAATTTCCCTATTGAGTTAGAGGAAATGTACTCATTCCCATGTTGGGAAATGGCTAAAAATAATTGTTTTTTAGAGGAAAGACCCATGAATGAACTGACATCATTTTTTAAGTTGGATAGTTCAAAACAAACAATCGACGAAAAAATAGATAGTTTTAGATTTAGTGAGGATGAATTGAGGCTAATACGCTATAAAATTCCAGATAGACATAAAGATAAAGTGTCAAAGTATTTGGCTGGAGACGAACCACATTTACCAGAAATGTATGAACCTGTAAAACTGTTTTTAGAAAGTAAAATCATTCCATTTTTTAATTAGATAACTTTCCAATTAATTGGCTCAAAAATTGAGTTATTACAGTTTATGAGCCAATTTGAGATTTATAAACAAAAGCCTCCATTGATATTTACTC
>JALONS010000040.1 GCA_025454855.1 Arcicella sp. | reverse complement strand
TTTTTGTCGCTTAAATGGTTCACTAAATGTACGATTAATCTTGGTTTTGTCCATAAATTAGTTGAATTTATTTGTCAACCTATGTTAGGACGAGACAAACTGATAACTGATAACTGATAACTGATAACTGATAACTAATAAGCGGAACGCCGCTCGCTGTAACTGATAACTGATAATTGAGTATGCAAATAGGATTTTTAACCATCGATTGGATTGATATTTTAGATATTTTACTGGTAGCATTTCTGCTTTACCAAGTTTACAAGCTCATTCAAGGGAGTATAGCCAACAAAGTATTTTTTGGCTACATATTTATTTATGCAGTTTATTTGATAGCCAAAGCATTAGGCATGGAGCTGCTTTCAGCTATTTTGGGTCAGTTTATGAATGTTGGGGTGTTAGCTTTGCTGATTATTTTCCAACAGGAAATCAGGCGATTCTTAATGATGTTAGGACGTTCTACCTC
Organism: Arcicella sp.; assembly: GCA_025454855.1. Classification (GTDB taxonomy): domain Bacteria; phylum Bacteroidota; class Bacteroidia; order Cytophagales; family Spirosomataceae; genus Arcicella. The sequence goes on along the minus strand of JALONS010000040.1, from coordinate 18,955 downwards.
CATTCGAGAAAATGCTATTCTCAGGAAATTTTATACTCCTAAAGTAGCCAAAGAAAATCTTACTTCTATTCAATCAATTCTTGAAGCCACCAAGTCAATGGCAACCACTCATACGGGAGCATTGATAGTCATTGAACGAGAAGATGACCTAAAGAAATTTATAGAATCTGGGGATATTATTGACGCAGAGGTGTCTAAAAGGTTGATTCTCAATATTTTTCATAAAAATACCCCTCTACATGACGGAGCAATTATTATAAAAAGTGGTCGCTTGGCGGCAGCTCGCTGTATGTTACCCGTTTCTGAAAGTGGTACTATCTCACCCGCCTTGGGCTTTCGTCATCGGGCGGCATTTGGTATGAGCGAACAAACGGATGCCGCTATCATTGTGGTTTCGGAAGAAAAAGGCGAAATATCATTCGTTAATCACGGGGGAATTTATCGGAACATGGGTATTAGTGACTTGGAGAGTAAGCTGGTGAGCTATTTAGCATTAGGATGACAAAGGCATTGTTATCAAAAATAAGTAAAAGTGATTTTTTAAATCTATATCATTTTTGCACAATTTCTAAACGTTCAATTATATCTTTGATTTGTCATAGAAACAATTTAGCAATATCAATAAAACAAAACCATGAACGTAAAGACCAATCAAGACAAATTTGATATTTTAGATAAGAAAAATGCCGAAGCCTTGTTGGGCGGAGGTGAGAAAAGAATTGAAGCTCAACATAAGAAAGGTAAACTCACCGCTCGTGAAAGAGTAACACTACTCTTAGACGAAGGTAGTTTTGAAGAAATCGGCAAATTTGTCATGCACCGTTGTAAAGATTTTGGTTTGGATAAAGAATATTATCTCGGTGATGGCGTAGTGACAGGTTATGGAACGGTCAATGGACGAATTGTTTATGTTTTTGCTCAAGATTTTACGGTTTTCGGTGGAGCATTATCTGAAACTCACGCTGAGAAAATCTGTAAAATCATGGATTTAGCCATGAAGAACGGTGCTCCAGTTATTGGATTAAATGATTCGGGTGGTGCCAGAATCCAAGAAGGTGTAATGTCTCTGGCGGGTTATGCGGATATTTTTTATAAGAATACTTTGGCTTCGGGTGTAATTCCACAAATATCAGCTATTATGGGACCTTGTGCGGGCGGAGCCGTGTATTCTCCTGCCATTACGGATTTTATCATGATGGTTGAAAATACTTCGTATATGTTCGTGACGGGCCCAAATGTGGTTAAAACGGTTACGCACGAAGTTGTAACTTCTGAAGAGTTGGGTGGGGCATCTACACACTCTACCAAATCGGGAGTAACGCATTTTTCTTGTGCCAACGAAGTTACTTGTATCAATGACATCAAGAAACTATTATCGTATATTCCTCAAAATTGCGAAGACCAAGCTCCTTTTTTACCTTACGAACCCAGTAACGAAATTCGGGAGAGTTTAGATAAAATTATTCCCGAGAATCCCAATCAACCTTACGATATGAAAGAAGTTATCGACATCATTACTGATGCTGATTCTTTCTTTGAAGTACATAAAAACTATGCTGAAAATATTGTAGTAGGTTTTGCTCGTTTAGGAGGGCGTAGTATCGGTATTGTTGCCAATCAACCAGCCGTTATGGCGGGGGTGTTAGATATTCATGCCAGTCAGAAAGCGGCACGATTCGTTCGTTTTTGCGATTGTTTCAATATTCCACTATTAGTATTAGAAGACGTACCAGGTTTTATGCCAGGAACAAATCAAGAATGGGGCGGAATTATTACTCACGGGGCAAAATTATTGTATGCTTTCTGCGAGGCTACCGTGCCAAGAATCACCGTAATCACCCGCAAAGCCTACGGTGGGGCGTATGATGTGATGAATTCTAAACACATCGGGGCGGATATGAATTACGCTTGGACATCTGCCGAAATTGCCGTAATGGGAGCAAAGGGAGCAGCCGAAATTATCTTTAAGCGTGAAATTGCCGAAGCTGAAAATCCCGAAGAGAAACTCCAAGAAAAAGTAGATGAATACACGGATAAATTTGCTAATCCTTATCGGGCAGCCCATCGAGGATACATTGATGAAGTGATTAGACCTTCAGAAACTCGTCAGAAATTGATGCGTGCTTTCAAAATGTTAGAAACGAAAGTTGCCAATTTACCACGAAAAAAACACGGTAATATTCCGTTATAATCATTATTTTTGTAAGTTAGTGGTTTGTGATTGTCTGAATGATGCTTGGTGATTTATTACTTATTCATTCTTAAATCACGCAATCACTCAATCACAAATCACTCAACTAAGAAATAATGATTGCCTACATTGATGGTAAACTAACCTACAAAGACCCCGCTTACGTAATTATTGATGTAAATGGTGTAGGTTATGAAATGAAAATTTCCTTACAAACGTATTCTGCTCTCCAAGACGGTACCGAACGCTGTCGGCTTTATACTTTTCTCAGTATCCGTGAAGACGCTCACACGCTTTATGGCTTCAAAGAACCTGACGAAAAAACACTTTTCTTAGATTTAATCAGTGTATCGGGCATTGGTCCAAGCACTGCTTTAGTCATGCTCTCCTCTTTATCTTCGGGTGAAATTCGCCACGCTTTGATGAACGAAGATGTAAAAACCATCCAAAGTATCAAAGGAATTGGTGCCAAAACTGCCCAACGTGCCATTATTGAGTTGAAAGATAAACTTCGTAAAGAAAATATGTTGGGTACTTCAACGCCTACCATTTTTGGCGTTTCCAGTGCCAAAGTCAAAAACGAAGCACTGGCGGCATTGGTTACACTGGGTATTCCTAAAAATGTGGCAGAGAAAAGCATTGATGCTATTTTGAAAAAAGAAGGTGATGATATTACCGTAGAACAATTGATTAAATTAGCATTGAGGTAAAAATGCTCTAATCTGTTACTAATTTTCTAAGGTTTTTTATAATATTGGCAGGGTTTTAGACGTTTGAAAATAACTACTTTGTCCTTTTTTTTAACCATTAAGAAACTGAAACCAAACTTCGACTCAATTTAAAAACTTCCCTCTTTGTAGTTTGGAGATTGTTTTGACTAATTACTAAGCTATCAACTGTGCAACATAAAAAGTTTTACATACTTTCTGGATTTCTCGTTTTTTCAGTTTTTGCTTCGCTTGCTTGGGTATCACCTTTGCGTGATGTAATGTTTAGATACAAAACTTACGTAGGTGAAAAAGTTTTTTTAGCCACTAACACAGCAGATACCGTAAAAAAATCAGGTCGCCGTCCAAAATATAAGCTCAAAGACCGCCACGCCAATCGTTTTGTTGAAAAAACGCCAACTTCTCCGTTCATTTTAAAAGACCCCAAAGATATTTCTACCGAATTCAAATTAGATTCGGCTGGGAAGATTTCGGTGTATGAAAAAATGAAAGATTTGTCGGGTAATGATAATTTTCGCCCCGCCGAACGCATGACCATCAAGGACTACAATACCCTCCAAGAGAATCGTTTTATGCGTGATTATTGGCGAAAATTTGCCGCTTCGCAAGATGGGAAAGATGATACCAAAGGACGTGGATTATTACCTAAAATAGAACTTCCACCCGCCATCGACCGTATTTTTGGAGGTACACAAATAGACCTCAAACCCAATGGAAATATCCTTTTAGACATCGGTTATATCAGTACTTTTTACGATAATCCGCTGACTCCCGTTGATTTAAGAAGAATTACCAATCTCAATTTTCAAGAGCAAGCCCAAATTAATTTTCAAGGTAAAATCGGAGATAAGTTAAACATCAATACCAATTTCGATACCAAAGCAAGTTTCAATTTTCAGAATCAATTAAAACTCAACTGGCGAACGAATGAAGAAGATATTTTACAAAATGTAGAAGTTGGAAATACCGCTTGGCAACTCAACAGCCAGTTAATCCCAGGAGTTCAGAATCTATTTGGTATCAAAACCTTGATGCGTTTTGGTAACTTAGATGTAACTGCCGTTGCTGCTCAACAACGTTCTAAACAAGACTGTATTACTCTCAGAGGAGGTTCACAAGGAAAAGGTTTTGAAATAAAAGGGAGTGCCTATGATGAAAATCGTCACTTCTTCTTATCACAATATTTTAGAGATAATTACGAAAAATCGCTCAGAAACCTTCCCATGATTACTTCGGGTGTGACTATTACCCGTTTGGAAGTGTACGTAACTAACCGTACCCAAAGTACCGAAACTCTCCGAAATTTAGTAGGTTTTGCGGATTTAGGAGAAGGCAATCCGTTCAATAAAACCCGTGTGAATGTAGCGGCGGGTAAAAATAAAAATAGCCCCATCGATAATAAAAATAACGACCTTTTTGACAAAATCAAGAATACACCAGCTTTACGCCAGTCGAACGAAGCCGCTTTCTTATTAGAATCTTCACTTGGTTTGAATAAAGGGACGGATTTTGATATATTAAGAGGGGCAAAGCGTTTATCAGAAAGAGAATTTACTTTTCACAAAGAATTAGGATACATTTCCTTAATTACTCCTTTACGTAACGATGAAGTCTTGGCGGTATCTTATGAATATACCGAAAATGGTCGTCCACATAAAGTTGGAGAACTCACCGAAGATTATCAAGGCTTAGAAGATAGGCAAGTACTTTTCTTGAAAATGCTTAAATCTTCAACGATTCGTAACACTCTCAACCACCCAATGTGGAATTTGATGATGAAAAATGTGTATTCTTTAGGTACGCAGCAATTAAATCGTCAAGGATTTCAGTTCAGAGTAATTTATAAAGATGACCAAACTGGGATTGATAACCCTAATTTGCAAGAAGGAGAGAAGATTGTAGATAGAGAGCGTAACCTAAAACTAAAAGATACGCCACTATTGCGAGTAATGGGGCTTGACCGTCTCAATCAGAACAATGACCCACAGGTAGATGGTAATTTTGACTTTGTTGAAGGAGTCACGATTGATAGTAAAAATGGAAAAATTATCTTTCCTGTACTTGAGCCTTTTGGTAGTTCATTGAGAAATCAATTTAATGCGGACGAAATTTCTTTGGTGGATAAATACGTTTTTGATAGACTATACACCGCTACACAAGCAGATGCCATTCAGATTACGAGCAAAGACAAATTTTTCTTGAAAGGGAGTTTTCAATCAGGTTTAGGGGGAGATGTTTCTTTGCCTTTTGGGGTAGATGCCAAATCCGTACAAGTAACCGCAGGAGGTGTCCCATTGGCAGCGGGTACAGACTATATTGTAGAACCGCAGTCGGGTAAGGTTAGAATTTTAAACGGAGGTGTGTCTAATTCAGGTAGAGAGATAAAAGTTTGCTATGAAAAGCCCGATTTGTTCAATAATCAAATCAGAACGCTTTTGGGTACGCATATTGATTATACCGTAGGGCAAAACCTTCATTTGGGCGGCACAATCCAACACATGAGCGAAAGCCCTCCAGGGTTTTTGCGTCGTGTACAAATGGGTAACGAACCCGTGAGTAACACTATTTTTGGTTTTGATGCTGCCATTCAGCAAAAATCCAACTTTCTGACTCGGATGATTGATGCCCTGCCCTTGATTTCAACGAAAGAAACCTCAGCGTTTGATTTTCAAGGAGAATTTGCTCAACTCATTCCTGCGGTTAATAATGATGTTCAAAACAATGCTTTCATCGATGACTTTGAAGCCGCACGTAACATCTTTAGTTTGAGTAATCAAGCAACTGCTTGGAAACCGGGGGCTACTCCGCAAGCCTTTCCACAAGGTTCTCCCAGAACTTATGATAAAAATTTTAGAAGAGCTAAAATCTCCGCTTACATTGCCGATTTTAGTTTATACGGACAGGGCGGAAACGATTTGAGCGTACCGGGATTAAATTCTCAAGAGTCTTCTCAATACGCTTATGAACGAGCCGTAAATATTAATAGTTTATTTCCCAATCGTCAATTAGGAAATAATATCACAGGTTTACCACTGGGTGTGTTAGATATTTCCTATTTCCCTTCGGAAAGGGGTATTTATAATTTCAATACCGATTTGAATTCAGACGGAACGCTGAAAAACCCGACGCAAAATTTTGGAGCTATTACTCGGGCAATTACCTCTGATACAGATTTTGACAATGCCAATATTGAAACCTTAGAATTCTGGATGATGAATCCATTAATTGAGGGTGAAAATGGAGTTGTAAGAGCCACGGGTGATTTGGCACAGGACAGAACAAAGAGTATCCTCAGAAATACCACGGGAGGAAAATTAGTATTCAACATTGGTGATATTTCGGAAGATTTTGTTCCTGATGGTTTTTCCAATTTTGAAAATGGAATTCCAGCGGGACCAAAAGTAGAAGCAGGTACAGGACAAAATATAGAAAGAACTATTTGGGGAATTGCTCCCACTCAACAGTTTGTTACTAATGCCTTTTCAACGGGTAATGATGCCAACAGAACCGCTCAAGACGTAGGTTTGGATGGTATGCCCAACTTTTCATCTACTAATAATGAAGTGTTCAATGAAACGACCATTTTTAAAGAATATCTCGATAAAATTGGAACAATCGTAAATTCAAATGCTTTGAAGTCATTTAAAGATGACCCAGCGGGTGATGACTTTATTCACTATTTGAATGAGAAATACAACACTACTTCCAGTGTAATTTTACGGTACAAAAATTACATGGGTCTTGAAAATAACTCACCTTCCACCAACGCACCCGTAGCCAATACAAACTCTGGCTTTACCGAAGCCAATAATCAACAGCCCGACCGTGAGGATTTGAACCAAGATAATACCATCAACGATAACGAAGCCTACTATGAATATGAAATTGATATAAAGCAAGGTAAGCTGGAAGTGGGACAAAATTACATTGTTGATAAAATTATTGAAAGTGGTGTAGAATGGTATTTGTTTAGAATACCTCTGCGTTCGCCAACCAAAACGGTAGGGGGGATCAATGGCTTGAAAAATATGCGTTTTATTCGTACTTACCTAACGGGCTGGCAAGCTCCTGTGGTTTGTAGAATGGCAGCGTTTCAATTAGCAGGTTTTCAGTATCGTAAATTCACGGGCGACCTCACGCCAAGAGGTTTGCAGAATGTACCAGAACCTTATGATGCAAACTTTAAAGTGAGTGCAGTAAATATTGAAGAAAACGGTGCTTTAACAGGAACAAATACCAATAATAAAGGTAATGAATCCGTAGCGTATGTAGTTCCCCCCGGTTTTGAACGGGATAGAGATATTACCACCATCAATAATGCTCAACTCAATGAGCAATCTATGAGCTTGTGTGTAGAAAACCTACGAGATGGAGATTCGAGAGCGGCATTTAAAAATACATTATTGGATTTTATCAATTATAAAAATCTGAAAATGTTTATCAGCATGAACAGCAACGACCAGTCGATCGAAGGACAAGTAAAAGCCTTTGTAAGATTCGGTACTGATTTGACTGAAAACTATTATGAGATTGAAACACAAGGGCTTAGCAGAACGCCTTATGGGGTGCAAGCTCCAGAAGTAGTATGGAAAACAGCCAATGAAATAGATATTCCCTTTGAAGTACTGAAAAGTGTAAAACTCAAACGTGACCGTAGCCGTAATGCCAGACTGACCGAAGCATTTAGAGACTCGGTAAATTACAACGGAAAATGGTATTTTATTTCTGTGGTGGGTCGCCCTGACTTGAGTACCGTACTCACTACGATGATTGGGGTAAGAAATCCTATTTCGCCCGATGGTAGAGAGCGTAGTTTTTGTATCTGGGTCAATGAATTAAGAGCTTCAGGTTTTGAGCAGACTTCTGGACAAGCCGCCATTGGTAAATTAGGCTTGAAGTTGGCTGATTTTGCTAATATTACCATCAATGGTTCATTCAGAAACTTTGGTTTTGGCGGTGTTCAATCTAAAATATCCGACCGTGCCAGAGAAACTACGCTTGAATATGGTATTGCCGCCAACGTAAATGTGGATAAACTTTTACCTGAAAAATGGGGCGTAAAAATTCCAATGTATGTTACTTATGACCGTAAGAATATTGCTCCGAGGTTCAACCCACTTGACCCTGATGTACCTTTGGATAGTTCATTAGCTAATATTGCTGACCCCAACGAACGAGAGAATTACAAACGTAGTGTACAAGATAATACCGAACGGAAAGGATTTAATTTTACCAATGTTAGAAAAGTAAAAACGGGGCAAAATACCAAGTCACATCCATGGGACGTAGAGAATTTCACTTTTACGTATGCTTTTTCAGAAACTACCCGGAGTAATACGCTCATTGATGAATATCGTCAAACTCAGTATAAAGGTGGATTAACTTATTCTTTTACGGGTAATCCTAAAGCTATCGAACCTTTTAAAAAGATTAAATCTAATCATCCACTGTTGAAATGGGTTAAAGAATTTAATTTTACACCACTACCTAATTCGGTGACTTTCAGAGCCGATATGGACAGAAGTTTCATCAAAACCCAATTGAGAAATGCTGCTCCCGTTCAAGATTTGGGTATTGGTACACCCAAACTAACCACCGACGGAGTACCGCCATTATTCGAAAAATACTGGTTATTTAACCGAGCTTACAACTTAAATTGGAATTTGACAAAGAGTGTAGTAATAGGTTACAACGCAACGGCAAACGCTGTTATTGATGAACCATTCGGAGATTTATCTACGCAAAAAGACCGAGATTCCGTAGCAATAAATCTAAGAAGGTTTGGACGTACCCGAGGTTTCGACCAACAAGTAAATACTGTTTGGCGTTTACCTTTGAATAAATCTCCACTAACAGATTGGATGACAGCTGATTACAGTCATCGTTTTGGCTATACTTTTGTGGCTAACTCTTTTGAAATTAAAGACGATGATGGTTTTTTATTCGGGAATGTCATTAAAAATACTCGCAATCGGGCTATTAATGGAAAAGTAGATTTAGTGGCTCTTTACAACAGAGTAAGAGCTTTACGTTTAGCGAATCAACCACGAGTTGCCCGTAAAAACGTTGCCAGAAACCCTGGAGATGACGAAGATATTATCAAACCACAGCCTAATTTTTTACGAAGTGTAACTCGTTTATTAATGGCGATTAGAGGTATTCAGGTAAATTATAATATTGACGAAAGTACTACATTGGCGGGTTTTTTACCTTCGCCTGGTTTATTGGGAATGAACAGTGCTACTTCTGCTCCTGGGATTGGTTTCATTACGGGTAGTCAGGATGCAGATATTCGTTTTAGAGCGGCAGAGAATGGTTGGCTCACCAAAAGTAGTATTACCAACGTACCATTTGTACAAACCCGTACTCAAAATTTGACGTATCGTACAGCCGTTGAGCCATTTAGAGATTTCAAAATTCAATTAGAGGGAAAATGGAGTAGGGGTGATAATTACCAAGAATTATACAGAACTAATTCTAATAATCGTGCATTTGAAAGTCAAAGTCCTGTCCGTTCGGGTAATTACAGTATGTCGTTTTTATCATTCCTAACGGCATTTGATAGTAATTCACCCGATGATAATTCTGTGATTTTTAACCGCTTTAGAAGTTACAGACAAATTATTCTGAATCGTTTGAATGCTGAGAAGGGAAGTTTTGGGGAATATAATAAAAATTCGCAAGATGTATTAATTCCTGCGTTTTTTGCCGCTTACAGTGGCGTTTCCCCAGAGAAAGTTAGTTTCTCGCCTTTCATGAATATACCTTTACCCAACTGGCGATTAGACTATAATGGTTTAGCCAATGTAGGTTGGTTCAAACGTAAATTCTCTAATATTTCTATCCAGCACGCTTATTCATCTACGTATAGTGTAGGTAATTTTGTTTCGTCATTGGAATACACAGACCCCTTCCAGTTGAACTTGAATAATTTGATGTACCCGTTGTCTTCTAAGGTTAATGAAAACGGTACATTAATCCCCGTTTACAACATGAGTTCTATTACTTTTCAAGAGAAATTCTCGCCCTTGATTGGTATTAATGCTACCACCAAAAGTAAAATTTCTTTGCAGTTAAGTTATAGTCAAGATAGAAACGTGGGCTTGAATCTGTCCAGCAATTACGTAAGCGAGTTGAGTAATAAAGATTTGATGGTAAGTATGGGCTTTACCCGTGCCAATGTGTTAGTGCCTTTCAAAGTAGGAGGCAAGCGAGTGAGATTACCCAATGACCTAAAATTTGAGGCTCGTCTCACCATCAGAGATACCCGCACTATTCAGCGAAAATTAGACGATATTCCCGTCGTAACGAATGGTTTTACCCAATTTCAATTACGTCCCCAAGCCAGTTATAATGTGAATAAAAAGTTGAGTGTTACGGCTTATTACGATAGGAATTTTAGTAGTCCTTTTGTGTCAAACCAATTCTACCGTTCGGTGGACCAAGCAGGTATTCAAGTAAGATTTAGTTTGTCTGATTAGGCAGAACAATACTATATTTACAGCCGAAATATTTTTTCACGCATGATGAAAATAAGGTCGTTTCAAAATTTTGTTTTAACTTGCATTCAAATCAATAAACGATACCAAGTATTTACTAAAACATAAATTTTACAATGAATTTTCCAGCAGAACTTCGTTATACAAAAGAACACGAATGGGTTAAATTAGAAGGAGACACGGCTACCGTAGGCATTACAGATTTTGCTCAAGGCGAATTAGGTGATATTGTTTACGTAGAAATTGAAACGCAAGGACAAACATTAGCCCAAGATGAAATTTTTGGTTCGGTAGAAGCCGTAAAAACCGTTTCAGACTTGTTCTTACCAATTGCTGGTGAAGTATTGGAAGTAAATGCCGTTTTAGCTGACCAACCCGAATTGGTAAATACCGACCCTTACGGAGAAGGTTGGATGATAAAAATGAAGGTTTCAAACCCAGCTGATGTTGATTCATTAATGGATGTTGATACTTATAAAGCTCATACTGGGCATTAGTCCTAAAAAATACGTATTGTAAAGCCCTGAAAATCAGGGCTTTTTTTTGAGTAATGCTCTCGTTGCTTATGACAATCTTTCTAAATTTATAATCCGATATATTGTAATTTTCCGATGAAAATCCTTATTCGTTCCGCTAAAATTATTTGTAAATCATCTGAGTTTCACGGTCAGGTAAAAGATATTTTTATTGAGGATAGCATCATCCGTCAAATAGGAGATATTATCACTGTTGAAGCAGATGAAATAATCGAAGGTGAAAATATTTGCGTGTCGGTGGGTTGGATAGATATGCGTGTACACGTAAAAGAACCAGGGTACGAGTACAAGGAAAGTTTAGAGTCGATGGAAGCAACGGCTCTGGCAGGAGGGTTTACAGAAATTGTTTTGTTGCCTAATACCCAGCCAGTAGTGCAAACCCGTGAAAGTGTAAATTACTTGAAGCGTTCGGGCAATCAAGTAAAATTTTATCCGATGGCAGCCGTAACGATGAAGTGCGAAGGGAAAGATTTTACCGAAATGATTGACCTGCATCAAGCGGGAGCTGTTGCCTTTACCGATGGGGAATACCCGATACAAAATCCTGATATTTTTCTAAAAAGTTTGCAGTATCTGACTCAGTTTAATGGGTTGTTGGTCAATCATCCAGAAGATACTCATCTCACCAATTTTGGGCAAATGAATGATGGGGCGGTAAGTACTTTTTTGGGTATGAAAGGTATTCCACAAATGGCAGAGGAAATTATGCTCATGCGAGACATGAAATTGCTTGAGTATGTTCTCCAAACGCCATTTATTGAACATTTCAACAGTAAATACTTGCTTCATTTTTCCTGTATTTCATCGGCTGAAACCATCAATTTAGTACGAATGGGTAAAGAAATGGGCTTGCCAATTTCTTGTGATGTAGCAGCTCACCAATTATGTTTTACAGAAAATGATTTGACAACTTTCGATACCAATTTAAAGGTAAATCCACCATTTCGTACTCAAGAAGATTTGGAAGCCCTCTGGGAAGGATTAGCCGATGGTACCATTGATGTGATTGTTTCAGACCACAATCCGCAAGATGAGGAGTCCAAGAAATTAGAATTTGATATGGCAGAATTTGGCGTTATCGGTTTAGAAACCCTCTTTTCGGCTGTAAATACTTATAATCAAAACCTGAGTTTAGAAGAAATTATTGAGAAAATAACGGACAATCCACGCAAGATTTTGAAGCTAAAAAGCCCAAAAATCCAAGAAAATGTCAAGGCGAATCTAACCATATTTGACCCAGAACTCGTATGGATTTATGATGAGCAAAGTATTGTCTCAAAATCTAAAAATTCTCCTTTTATTGGGAAAAAATTAAAAGGTAAAGTGCTACGAGTAATAGCAGATAGTTAAGTCTCATTGACGATACGCCAGAGTCATCTGCTTAAAGCGATGTAAAACCTTATTTTCGACCATTTATCCTTAGTTTTTCTAATCACTAACAATTTTAGTGTATGTTTAATAAATCATTTTTTAAAAATATATTACTTTACGGATTACTGGCAGGTTTACTTACGTTGGCATACTGCTTTGTAATGCGAATGTTAGGCGAAATTCCTTTAGACGGCAAAAAAGCTCCAACGCTCTTACTGAGTATGTTTGCCATGATACTCGCTGTGAAAGCCTATCGAAAGTTTAACCCCGACGAAACACTCCATTTTTGGGAAGGTTTAGTGGTTGCTAACCTTACCAATTTGGTAGGTGCGTGCGTAAGTGCCATTGGTTTGTACTTTTGGTTGAGCGGCAGTGGTAATGCGGTGCTTTCTGAGTATATTTCAGCGAGTATCAAAACGTTACAAATAGCGTCGGTAAAGGATGGTTATATCAAGGAAATGGGCGTTGAATCATTCAAAGGGTTAATTGAAGCCTTTAAAATATTATCGCCCAAGAATATTGCCGTAGATGAAATTATTGGCTTAAAAGGGAAAATTCCCCTCGGAGTTCTTATCTCAATCATGATTTCGCTGTATTTCAGAAGAGGATATATCAATTAAACCTTCAACTAAATTCTCAATAGAATAAATGGAAAATCAAACAACTACCACTCGAACCGCTCTAAAATGGGGCGTAATTATTGGCGTTATCAATATTTTGTACAGTACAGGTATCATGGTTTCGGGGCAAATAGGTAATCAAACTTTAGGATATATAACCTATTTAATTATTGGTGTTGGGTTATACTTAGCCATGAGCGATTTCAAAAAGGAGAATCAAGGGTTTATGACTTATGGGCAAGGACTTGGTTTGGGCGTAATGAAAAGTGTAATCGTAGGAATTATTTCGGGTTTTTTCTCTTTTGCGTATATAAAATTTATTGACCCAACTATTTCTGACCAATTGATGAAAAAAGCCATCGAAGAAATGGAGAAAAAGGGTACTCCTGATGAACAAATAGAGCAAGCAATGGAAATTACCAAAATGTTCATGACTCCAGGGGCTTTGTTTGTCATTGCTGTATTCGGAACTTTATTTATTGGTCTTATTATTTCGTTGATTATGGCAGCTATTTTAAAGAAAGAGAAATCTGTTTTTGAATAGTAGTATCCACGAAATAATGTTAAAACCACTCGTTAAAAATGTACCAAATATTCAAAAAAGAACTCAATTCATTTCTTAATTCACTTATTGGTTATATCGTTATTGGCGTATTTCTTACCGCCACAGGATTATTTACGTGGTTTTTCAAAGACAACCTACTTGATTTTGGTTATGCTGATATGAGTTTATTTTTTCAAATTGCTCCCTACATTTTTCTATTTTTGATTCCAGCGATAACCATGAGAGCATTTTCAGAAGAGGTCAAATCAGGGACAATTGAATTATTGTTTACCAAGCCACTTTCAAAATGGCAAATCGTGTTGGGGAAATACCTTGCCAGTTGTAGTTTGGTTTTGCTGTCTCTTTTACCAACGCTGTTGTACTATTATTCGGTGTATCAGTTGGGGAATCCACAGGGAAATATTGATTCGGCAGCTGTTTTCAGTTCTTATTTGGGCTTATTCTTTTTGGGTTGTGTTTTTGCCGCTATTGGTGTACTGATGTCGTCTTTTACTGATAATCAAGTAACTGCTTTTGTACTTTCATTTGTTTGTTGTTTACTGTTATTCTACGGAATTGGACAAATCGCTCAACTTTCTTTTTTGGGGGATTTCAGCTACTTACTTTCTCAGTTAGGGCTTGACTATCAGTATAATGCACTCGGGAAAGGTCTGATAGACTCTCGTAACATTATCTATTTTCTAACCGTTATCTTTGTAGCTTTATGGATAACCAAACTTAAAATTTCTTCGCTTCGCTGACCCTATCACTTGATGTAATAATATTTTAAGTTGATAAACGATAATAAATCATTGGTTTTCAAACAGTTATTTTGATGGTTGTGACTTTTCAGATTATTAACGTCAAATTTAAGTTAAAACTTGGTTAAGATTTGACTTTGAGCAATAATAACGTTAATTTAGTGTCTGTTTTGTTTTGAATCCTGACCCAAATTTTGATAACATTCACTAACTCCAATGAAAAAATTTTATACTGCTTTATTTTGCCTAATCGCATTTAATAATCTTCTTGCACAACAGAATAATTTGTTGGCATCTGCCAAGAAAGATTCATCGGGTGTGTTCATTGGTGATATGCACGCTACCGAACAGGTAGAATCTGCTGGTGTTGCCCGCCAATATGCTATCACAAATCTGAAAAAGGAGCTTGAAGCTCTCGACAAAAATACTAAAACTAATTTATTGGCGGATGCTGGAAATAGCAATGACCGTAATTTGAATAGCGAAATTTTTGCTACGTATTTATCTCGTTTGGATAAGAAATACAAAGGAGATGTGCGGTCTATTGAAACGGATAATATTCGTGATATTTTCCAGATAGACCAAAAAAGTGAAATCAAACGCAGACATTCAAGTGTGATTTCCGCTCAGTGCCTTAGCAACAAAAGTGATGGTAAATTCATCAAAATGAAGGATTTGGATGGTGAAGAAATCATTGGCTTTCCCTTAGAATCTTTCAAAGGAAATTCACGTTACGGCTTAGTCGAAAATTATCATCAAGGTTTTGCCCGAATTAAAAAAGACCAAGTGTTTGGTTTCTTAAATTATTGTGGTGACGAGACAATCCCTTGCCAATACGAAAAGGCTGAACCATTTAACGATGGGAAAGCCTTAGTGAAAAAATTTGATTGGTATTACGTGGACGTTTACGGAAATGAAAGCGATGCTTTAGAAAATATTGTGGACGCAAAGGCTTTGCGTTTAGGTATTAGTGTTGCCAAATTCAAGAATGGTAAGCAGGCTTTGATTGATAATAGTTATGATGTAAGTAAGAAACCTTTATCAGACTATTATGATGAAATAACCGTTTTCAACAGTGAATTGTACCGAGTAAGAGCAGGTAAAAATTACGGCTTGATAAAGATTGACGGCTCTACTAAAATTGATGCAATTTACGACAATATCAGTGCCACAACCGAGCAGGGTAAATGGATGATTATTGAGCAGAACAAAAAAGTAGGTTTGATGGATACCGAAGGTAACATTAAAATTAAACCATCATTTGAATCAATCATGAACATCAGTGTGGATGCTTCGCTTGCTCCAAATGCTAATTTAGGTATTGCTAAGGATGAAGCAGGAATCAGACTCATTGATTTCAAAGATTTACGTACTACCAAGACTTACTCAAGCATCAGTGATTTTAATAAATACGGTTTGGCACAAGTAAAAGACGGTAAGTACGTGGGCTTTATTAACCTTGACTTAAAAGTAGTCATTGAGCCTGTTTACAGTACACTCGGTAATTTCAATAATTACGGTTTGGTTTCTGCTTGTAAAGCTACCGTAAATGGCGGTAACAAATGTGGCTACATTAAGTATGATGGTACAGAGATAGTACCAATTAGTTTTGACGAAGTAGCCAACTTTAATAGATTTGGTTTGGTTGTGGTTAAGGAAAACGTGAAGAACTGTAGTTTACCATCGGGGAATTGTAGAGTAGATATGGTGTACGATAAAAATGGTAATATCGTTATTGGAAAAACCAACGAAGCGGCTCCAATCGGTATCAAATATATTACAACAGATACCTTATTCAATGGAAGTTTCATAGCCATTAAAACCATTAATCCAGCTAAAAATGGAGATGATTTACCAATTGAATATAACTTGGTAGAAAGAAATAGTTTGAGACGTATTACTACGCAAAGTTATAGCTCAGTAAAGCGTTATGATAGCAATTTATTATTTCCAGTAATGAAGGATTCTAAATGGGGATTGATAGATACAACGGGCAAAATCGTTGCGAAACCAGCCTATAAAGACATCATGGTGACCACCGAAGGACTATACGGTGTGAAGTACGATAATAACAAATACGGGTTTATTGATAAGAAAGGGAAAGTACAAATAGCCTTTGATTATGATGAGGTTCGTCCTTTCAATAACGGATTAGCCATTGTATCACGTGGACAAGGTAAGTTGGGGGTTATCAATCGTTTCAATGCCAAAATTGCCCCTTGTTATTTCTCAGAAGTGAATATTCTGCCAGCTACTAAGCAGTTTGAGTTATTGGATGCTTCGGGCAATAAATTTGTTCTTAACAGTAATGGAGACTGCGTAACCAATTGTACAAAATTTGATGAGATTAGAAAGTTAGCTAATCAGTAACTTTAACATATTAATATACCAAAACCACTACTGGCAAAAAGTAGTGGTTTTTTTATCCACGCTATAAAATGCTTATTCATAATATTACGTATAACATTGACAAGAGTTTAGAGACTGATTTTTTGAACTGGATGCGAGAAGTCCACATTCCGAACGTTATGAAGACGGGCTTTCCGAAGACTTTTAAAGTAATGCGTTTACTTACGGAAATTGATAATGGAGGTTCAACCTTTTCTGTTCAATATAATTTTGACAGTATTGATGGTTTTGAAGTATTTGAGAATGAATATTTTGATGACTTAAATGCCGCCGTAGATAAACGTTATCGAGGGAAATACGTTTTTTTTGCGAGTCTCTTAAATGAATTATTTTGAGTAGAAGATTGGGGTTTGTAATGATAATTATAAACCCCAATCACTGTTTATTCGCCTAAAAGTTTTAGCATATCGTTCATTATTCCTGCATCACTGGGGCGTTTGGCGTTGCTATCCACTAATTCTCCTTTTTTATTCATCAGCATATAACGTGGAATTGATTGTAGTTTAAAGAATTTGGCTGCTATTGACTCCCAACCACCCACTGAGTGAATATTAATACCGTTGTCTAACTTCAAGTCGTTCATCGCCTTTCGCCAATTTTCTTCGGCTTCATCAATGGAGATATAAAGAAAGACTAATTGTTTTTTCTGTTTATCCGTAAATTTATCGTGAAGTTGTTTTGAAAACGGAAACTCTTTGCGGCAAGGACCACACCACGATGCCCAAAAATCTAAGTAAACAACCTTTCCTTTTAAGTCTGCTAATGAAAGTGTATCACCCTTTGGCGTTACGGCTTTAAACCATTTTTTATTATCGTCTTTTTTCTTGATAACTTCCTCATCTTTTTTGCTCATGATTTCACCGCATTTTTCTTTGATGAGAGCCGTGTATTTCTCTGAATTTGGCGTGATAGTTAGAGCGGAAAACGTATTTCTCACGGTTGAAGGTAAACACGCTAAACATTGATTATCAAGTAAATAAGCTAAATAGTATTGATACGATTTTAGCGGTAAATGTTCACGGGCAAAATTATGCTTATCAACCATCGCTTTGCTCAAATCTGAATATTTGGCAAATCCGTGTTCTTTAGAATTGTAGTAAGTTACGTAATACACTAAAAAATTACGGTAAGCGGAGGAAATTAAAGAGGTTTCATCTTGAATTTTCTTTTCATCCAATCCTTCTAAAATGGGACTGGGTAGCGATATTACTTGTGTTTGACCAGTGTTGGCATTTCCTCTGACAACTGGATACGCCAAAATGTAATACCAATAATTCCAACGGATTTGATTTTCGATATATTTTTTGAAATCCTCCGAAAAATTTACTTGTTCTGGATGGCTTTTGTAGAAGTCAGATTGGGCTTTTTTAGCATCAAATAAATCCATTTCCAACACATCAATCGGCTTCTCAATGATTTTGGCAAACATCTTTTGTGAACTGAAATTTTCCTTGAATTTTTGATAGAATTGCTCTAAAAAAATGTTTTCAACAGCATGATTTCCTTTGATTACCAGTGATTTATGTACATCTTTGCCATCAAAAGATAATTCTATTTTATCATTTTTTTCGATGAAAAGTACAAGCTGCTGTTGTTTAAAGCGTAGTTCGAGAACGCCACTTTTTTCGGCATCTATTCTAAAGGTAAAGTTTTTATCGTCCTTGAAAATATGTTGTTGCGTTTGTGGTTTTATGCCCAATAACAAAGGGTCATAAATGAGGGAAAGCGTGTCTCCTTGGGCATTTTCAACTGTTCCTGAAATACTTACACTTTGAGCAAAAGTGAAAGTAGAGTATAAAAAAGCACCAATGATAGATAGTATTTTCATCAGAATAATTCTTAAAATTTTATTAGTGATAAACCAGTCAAAAACTGTGCAAAATCAAGCCTTAAAACGCTTTTTTAAGAATTTTCTTGTTGCCAATGTCCAAATTTTATAACCTTTTTCGTTCAAATGTAATTGGTCAGCAACAAACACATCGGGCATCAACTCACCGTTGGGTAAATAGTATTCTTTTTGAATATCAATGAAATAAAACCTTTTTTGTTGTTTACAATAGTCTTCTATCAACTTATTTACCGTTTTTTGCTTTTCTCTGATACTTGTTCTGGCGATGCTCGGACGTACCGAACAATACCCCACTATGGCATTGGGTACTTGTTTTTTTATTTTATCGGCAAATATCTTGAAATCTTCTAAAATAGTTTCGGGCGTTTTTCCTGCCGCTAAATCATTGTCGCCTTCGTAAACCAAAATAAGTTTAGGCTGGTATTTAGAGACAATTCTATCGAAATA
>JALONS010000039.1 GCA_025454855.1 Arcicella sp. | reverse complement strand
GAAGTTCCTTTGATGAACGAAGAATCTTTGATAGACAACACCACCACATTCCCAAAAAACGGTTCATTCAATCCACTTTGCACGCTGCCTTTGATACTTTGGATATTTTGAGCAAAAGAGCCATAGGTGGAAAGAAAAATGAGAATTAAATATGTTTTGCTTATTTTCATAGGATTAGCTTTAGCTTAATTTATGGTTCACTTCTGCTTCAATCCTCTAATTATTACTTTTCCTTGTTGCTGTATTTCAATCTTATCCAAAACCCCATCATTTTTTGAACTCGAAAATATTATGGCATCATTTGGTGATGATGGTATAAAAAATGTATGCTGACTAATTGGATACATAGGTTCTGGTCGTCTTGCAGTTAAATAAAGCGTACCGTTTTGATTAGTTATGTTTATGCTAATAGGTGGATTTTCACTTTTGTATTCACCAACATATTTGTTTAAATTATCATTGGTAACTGTAAAAAGCTTCTTTTTTGTAGGGTTATAAAAGTCTTTCCAGCCATAAGTTACCGCTATGCTATTCAATACTTCGTACACAAATGGTCGTCCATTTTCTGGATAGGCATTGGTTAAAATAACTACACCATTCCCTTCTGTAAGGCTCCCATAATACAAAGACCTGAAGCCATAACATTCTCCTTCGTGCCAAAAATACTTCTCACCACCTTTTTCTTGTATGCCAAAACCAAGAGCGTAATCTTCTAAAACAGGCGTTAACATTTGTTTAGCATACTTTTTATCTAATAGAGTTGTACCTTTTACAAATGAATTTTGCACTGCAATTACAAATTTTGCAATATCAGTTGCAGTACTCCATAAACCACCAGCTGCATAATCGGGATAGGCATAATATTTTCCCTCAACGGGTTTCATATTAGCATCGTATGCAAGTGCATAATTTGAAATGTCTTTTGGTAATCGCACAGCGTATCTGCTATTATTCATTTGCAAAGGTTGTAATAGCATCTTTTGCATGAGTTTATTATAATCTTTATCAATATTATCGAGCAATATTTTTTGAATAATTGTATATCCCCCACCAGAATATTGATATTGAGTACCGGGTTGAAAAATAGACTTTACCGCTTCGTTATTTGCAGGTTTTTCTCCATTTAAGACTTGATTAATTGTCGGAATAATTTCAGAACTTTTATAACCCATAAAACCCCTTGTGCTTAGACCTGCTGTATGACTCAACAGGTTTTTTAAAGTAATAGATTGACCTTTCGATAAATCATTTTCGGGGAATTGCCAGCTTTTCAAATACTGTCGTATATCTACATCTAAGGATAGTCTATTACTTTGTACCAATTGCATAATAGAAAAACCAGTAAGTGATTTACTTATAGATGCTACTTGATAAATGGTATTTTGATTTGCCAAAGTTTTTTTTTCTGTATCGGCGTAGCCGTATGCTTTTGCCCATACAATTTTTCCATTTTCAATAACAGCAATAGATACCGAGGGGACTTTATAAAATGACATTCTGTCTTGTAAAGTGAACCTTGGATATAAAGTATCAGCAAAAATTAAATCTTTGACTTCAAATAGGTTTTTTTCAAATTGCTCAATTTTTGCATTTTGTGAATTAGCTTTCAAAAGAAAAGTAGCTAAGAATACAAATAATAGTGAATAGCGTTTCATAGTTTTTTTATTTTACTTTATTGATTCCAAAAATTGTGTTTCGTAATTACTGCAAGTAGCCAGCATTTCTGTATCATTTTTAAACTTCGTTTTCAATAATTCGTAAACCTCTGTTGCTCGTTTATCTTTCAGTAAATCAATGAGTTGTAAGTTCTGAAAGATGTCGTTGATGTCATTTTCTTCTAATGATTTTTTGAATCGCTCAAACAAAATGGGATAGGCCAATTCTGCCTTGCCCAAAGCCACCAAAGCATTCACCGCCGCAAAGGGATAATCCCAAACGGGCGTTGCCAAATACCAACGAGGCGAGCGATTGTCTTTGATACAATTCAAGACAAATTCTGTGGCTCTGGCATCGCCCAATTGCTGCAAACCATTGAGTGCCGAAATCCTGTTTTGGTTTTTCCACGATTTTTGATTCTCCAAATTCATCAATATTTCAAAGGCTTTTGAACTTTTGGTTTTGCCCAAAGCAACAGCCGCTGCGTTGATAACTCGGTCGCTTTCGTCGGTCAATGCTTTTGTGTAAATTTCCACAAAAGCGGCATCGTTGCTTCTGCCCAAAATACCGATGGCACTGGCTTTGAGCCATGATTTTTCTTGTTGAATAACAGTTTTCAGAAGCTGAATCATCTTGTCGTCGAACGGCAATGAACTCAAATTTGCCAAAGCCCCCAAAGCTATTATTCGATACCGCCAATAATGTTTTGACTGCACTTCTTGGGTCAATGTTGCTCGGATGATATTCTTAAAATCAAGGCTCGTATCACTGTCTTTGGCTATGACAATCAACTGATTAACAGCTTCTTGCTTTGCCAAATAGTCTTTACTTTTTTGTAATTGAGCCAAATATTCTTCCTTTGATTTTTCTATTTTCAGCTCGCACAAAAAGCCCTGTTCTACATTGAAATTTACAAAACTGGGAGCAGATTCCACGCTCAGATTCACTATGGTTTCTTTTTGTGGCAATAAATAAATGCTTTCTATTTTTTCATTAATTTCCACCTTTATTTTTCCTTCAAAAAATTCTGTTTGAGGATACTCCGCCTTGTCGTCTTTTGCTTGATTTTGAATGATTGAAAGTCTCAATTTCTTTTCGGAAGCATCATACTTTTTGCTCACTACTAATTCTGGAAAGCCCATTTTGTAAACCCATTGGTCAAAAAAGTATTGGTACGATTTCCCTCCAATTTTCTCGATAGCCGCTTGAAAATCTTTTGTACTGACTTGTTTTTGAGCCGATTGAGCCACAAAATACCGAACGGCTTTCCACCAAAGTTCATCGCCCATTTCTTTTTGGAGCATTTGCAGCACCAAAGCACCCTTAAATTTTGAATAGCTATCAGTATCAAAAGCGGCTAAATCCTTGATTTTTTCTGGCACTATCGGATGTTTGTTATTATTCTGCCAATCGTTTATAATCGAGCCTTTTTCATATGGATAATACCACAAAAGATACTCCACCCGGCTGTTATCTTTTTCGGTGAATTGTCCTGCAAAATATTGGGCAAAAGCATTGTTGAGCCAAAGGTCATTCCAGTTTTTGGGCATAATCAAATTGCCAAACCATTGATTAGCAAGGGCTTGAACCGCCACGCCATCCCACAAATATTTGAAATCTTTATGTACGCCAAAATCATCAATGTAATTATCTGAAAGTAAAGAAACACCATGCTGACCCACCAATCCGGGGTAGGGATAATCTTGAACCACCACCTGTTTATAAGTCTGAAAAGGATATTTGTAGCCCGTTTTTTCTTCCAAAAATTGCATCATTTGGGGAAGAAGTTCTATGGTAGCGGCAACGGCTTCTTTTTCGTCTGGATAACCAAAAGTTTGGATGATGGTCTTACCCGATTGCTGAATCACAGGCGTGTATTCGCCCACCACGAGCGACACCAAATAGTTGGGAAATGGTACATCTGATTTGTAATGAAAAGTTTGCGAGCCATCTTTATTGACATTCAGTTTAATAAGTTCTCCATTGCTGACGACCATCAAAGGTTTTTCAACCGTAGCAATCACCTCAGTTGTGTGCAAATCAGCCAAGTATTCATGGCAAGGGAACCAATATTTATTGCTTTCGGGTTCGCCACTGCTCCAAAGCTGTTTTCGTTTGGCTGGCGTTGTTGAAGTAGGCTGAAAAAACCGCAAACCTTTGCCAAAACTTCCGCCAATGGCATTGGGGTCAGCTCGGTTTTCGTGATTGGTATGGTAGTGGATTTTAATCGTTATGGGTTCAATTGACGAGTATTTTCTATCCAGTATGATATATACTTTCTGAAGAATATTACTAACATCATAATGAAATTGTAGAGATTGATGGTTGAGTATTATCTTTTCAATGCTTAGAAAACCAGCATCTAATTCAATCACATTATTCTCGCTGATTGTTGAAAATGTAATTTCAGCCGTACCAATTGCTTGTTTCTTTTGCCAATCAAAAGATAGATTTAATGTTATATGTTTTACATCAATTGCCTGAGCATCAATCAAAAAGCACTTTAATAGTAGCCCTACGAATATCAACATTTTTATCATATTCATTTTGTTTTTAATATTCTTAGTAAATGCTTTTCACTCTGTAAACCCATTTTATTAGCTACTTCAATTTTTGATAAATCAGGGTTTTTGAGTAACTCAGTTGCTTTTGCTATTCTTATACTTGTTACAAATTCGTTGACTGTAATCCCTGTTTCTTTTCTGAAAACTCGAGTTAAGTTTCGCTCACTCATATTTGCTATTTCAGCTAAATCGGCGAGATTTGTTTTGTTACTAAGATTATCTATAATGAAATCTTGCACTTTGTGTATTCCCGAATGTATATGATTCCTAAACTTTAGAAATTCACTTTCTTGGGTAGAATTTCCGTTACGACGATTATAAACCACCAGCTCTCTGGCCACCAAATGTGCGAAATGACTGCCTTTGAGTTTTTCAATAATGTGCAAGGTCATATCAATCCCTGCGGCTATTCCCGCACTTGTATAGATATTATCTTCGTAAGTAAATAAGATATTTTCTTGAACCTTGATTTTAGGATACAGTTTTTGTAATTCGCTTGTTTTTTTAAAATGCGTAGTGCAGAATTTATAATTGAGTAAACCGCTTTCTGCCAATACAAAAGTTCCCATGCAAATACCGCAAAGATGAATCCCTTTGTTATATTGTATTTTTATCCATTCAAATAATTCTTTGTTTTGTTGAAATTCCTTTGAAGTGAGATATGAATACGCACAGCCAGGTATCATAAGAAAATCTCCATTTGAGATTTGCATAGTGGAATAATGCTTTAATGGAGCAAAAGGTAGTCCACTCGTAGTTACGATGTTTTTGCCAATACTACAATATTCTATCTCAAAATCGGCATTAAAGCCAATTGCTTCGTGAATGGCTTGATCTGCACCAGCCAAATCAAGGATGTGAACGTGAGGAAGTATTAGAAATATAAACTTTGTCGGCATTTAGAATATTTTTGTTTCTCAAATTTCGACATAAAAAAAAACAATATGCAGACAAGATGAGGACATTTTCAGACAAAGATTGATTTGGAGAATTAACTGATAGTCAAAGTGTGAGAGACGAAATACATTGGGTACCAAAAAGTTCAATGACAAAGCCAAAATCTGTTTACAAGAATTAGGTTAAATTGCGATAAAAGTGGAACAATGAGATAAAAAAATAGCCTTCATTTCAACAAATGAAGGCTATTTTTTATGATGATTTACTTACTTATAACAGCACAGGTAAACCTGTTTTTACCGACTCATCACAAGCAAAAGCTATTTTTAGGCTATTTACGGCATCTTGGAGATGGTCAGTCAAGTCAATATCATCTAAGATTGCTTTTAGGAAAAAGCGTTGTTCACGGTTACAAAGTTCTTGGTGGTTGGGTTCATCCGTTAGGTTTATCCATTCGTCAGGTTGAGTAAATTTATTTTCAGAGTCTATTTCGGCATAGTGAACCCTTAGAGATTCTGTTTTTGTATGGGCATCTACATTGTCTGAATTTCCTGTACCTCCCGCTTCTTTGGCTACGATAGAAACACAACCTTTGGGACCGATTACGTCTTTGATAAAAAATGCAGTTTCGCTCATCATGGGTCCCCATCCTGCTTCGTACCAGCCCACTGAGCCGTCTTCAAAACGAATTTGAAGTTGTCCATAATTGTAATTTCCTTCGGGAATGTCATTACTAAGTCTTGCCCCGATGGCATTTACTTGAACTGGTTTCGACCGAGTCATTTGACACATCACATCTATATAATGCACCCCACAATCTACTATTGGGCTCAGGCTTTTCATTAGGTTGCGATGAACATTCCACATATTGCCCTGACTTTGTTGGTTCAGGTTCATTCTCATAACCAAGGGTTTACCAATCTGTTGAGAGAGTTCAATGAATTTTTCCCAAGAAGGATGATGTCTTAAAATATACCCAACCACTACTTTTCTGTTTTTTTCAAGGGCTAATTGAGCAACTCTTTCTGCTCCCGCAACGGTATCAGCTAATGGTTTTTCAATAAAAACATGACAATTTGCTTGAAGAGCCGCAACCGCAAATCCTTCATGTGTATCTGGATAGGTCGAAATACAAACGGCATCGGGTTTTGTGCTATGCAGGGCTTCCAAATATTCATCAAAAAGGGGGTATTTACCACCTAATTTTTCGTTAAGAATATGCTTGCTGTTACCAGTAGAAACGATTCCGCAAATTTCAAAATCGTTCATTTGATGATAGGCTATGGCGTGTGATGCACCCATGTTTCCACACCCGACCACCAAAATTTTTAATGCTTTTTTAGTACTGTTCATTGTTTGAGACTTTAACACCAATTTTTTCTTAGAAATCTTAACCAGTTTCCGTGCATAATATTTTCAATATCCTGCGGGCTGTATCCTCTTTTTGCCAAAAGGGAAGGGATAATTTGTAAATCTTGAATTGTATCTAAATCATAAGGAGATTGTTCTGTACCGAATGCACCGTCTAAATCCGACCCAATGCCAATGTGTAAACTGTTTCCAGCAAGCTGACAAATATGGTCGAGGTGGTCAATTAATACCTCCAAATTGCAATTCATCATTTTGGGCGTAGAAACACCTCTTTGCCAATTTGGTGCCATCATCCAAGCATCTAAAGCTCCTCCAATTACGGCATCCCGTGCAATTAATTCTTTTAGTTGTTCATCAGAAAATTGACGATTATGGTTTACTAAACTTCGGCATAGGTTGTGACTTGCCCAAACTGCTCCCGAAAAATTATCCATAGCTTCCCAAAAACTATCATCGCATAGGTGAGTAGTATCTAAGATGATGTTAAGCCTTTCCATTTCTTTTAATAATTCAATTCCTTTTTGACCCATTCCACCCGTTGCATCGGTTCCCTGAGCGTATCTGCCCTTGCCATAATGTGCAGGTCCGATAGCTCTGAGACCATATTGATACGCTCGTTCCACGTACCGAATGTCAATCAAAGAATCGGCTCCCTCGAGGCTCAAAATATACCCAATTGCTTTGTGTTCGTTTGGGCTTTCGTTGTTCCAGATGACAAGATGTTTTTCTAAGGTTTCGATATCATGAATTTGAGTAAGTTCTCCACATTCTTCCATGGCTTTGTACCATGCCAGTTGAGCTTGTGTTTGAGCCCAAGCCTGTTCAGGGGAGTTCCAGCCTACCAGTGGGCTATCTGTCTCAACGTATCTGGCAATTTGAGTAGCTACTACCAAACCGATATTTCCTTTTCTGAGTTCAGGAAAGGAAACTGTCCCATTGGCACGGTCTGGTTTATCGGTCATTCCTTTTTCTTTCGTCCTGATTTCTGAAACGGATAACCTTAAGTCTCTATTCCATTCCATAGCGTTCATGCTCAGGTCGAGATGGGCATCAATAGTAAACATTCAAATGGATATTTTTCGGTTTCGGGCAATTATTTGCCACTTTTGATGAGTTATTTGGTAATTTTCAACTACAGTTACGTCTTCGTACAAGGCACAGGTCGGACAAATATGATACGGAACACCATAAAATATATCACCAACTTTATAGGTATGTGTTTCTGGAACTTTTATCACTAAATGTTCTTCGCTGTGGCTCAAGCACACTGCCTCTGGCTCGTTTAGGAAATATATTCGCTGCGGAAGTGGATTTTCGGAAGCGATGGCTTTGTAACCCAAATCTAAGCACAAATGATTTTTTTGAGGAATCGAAACAACCGTTGAAACCACTAATGCCGCCCAATCAAATGCTTGCTCTGGAAATGAATCTGCGTAGCCTTTATCCCAATAAATGAACGTTCCAGGGCTACATTCAATAGCTTCTCTTTTGGCATGAATCGGAAAAGTAGCCGTACCACCAGCAACAATTTTTGTTTTTTCAAGCGTTACGTTTTCTACTTGTTTAGATAGAACCTCCACCTGCTCGAACAACTCATTACACTTTTGCTCTCTAAGTACGAAATCCTGTTCTCTGATGTGTCCGTCATACAGATGAAAACCAGCAAAAATTATATTTGAATATTGCTGTATTGCCAAAAATAAAGCGAAAGCCTCTTCCAAATCTATGCCCGTTCGATTCATGCCTCCGTTTATGTCAATCCAAACACTTAAACTTACTTGATGATAGAATGCCATTTTAGACATTTCTGCAACTTGCTCCTTTGAATCAACCAAGCATGAAAATAAAGTTTTCGGATACTGTTTAATCAACTCAATAAACCTCCACAATTTGTTATTTACGGGTTGGTAAGCCAATAAAATATCTTCCGCTGCACAAATACCTAATAATTCAGCCTCGGCAATGGTAGCACACTTAAATTTCTGAATACCAGTTGATTGCATTAGTTTGACAACCTCTTTGACTTTGTGCGTTTTTATGTGGGGACGAAGCCGAGTAACATCATCAATATTTTGTATTAACCGTTTAACATTATCTTCTACTCGTTTTTTGTAAACAACCAAAGCGGGAGTATCTAATATTTCAATATTTGTGATTTTATACCAAAGAGGTTGCTCTTTCATGCTAATAGCCATCAATGTGAAGTTCAAAAAGAGCTTCAATTTCCACTGGAATATTATCGGGTAATGAACCAACGCCAACAGCACTACGCACGCCAATGCCGTTTTCCTCTCCCCAAACTTGAGCAAATAATTCACTGCATCCGTTGATTACGTATGGATGTTTTTCAAAGTCAGTTTCGCAATTAACCATGCCCAGTACTTTTATGACTTTTTTAACCCGATTCAAACTTCCTAAATGAGTTTGGATGGTTGAAAGCATGGTTAATCCAACCTGACGAGCAGCCAATTTTGCCTCTTCCATTGCTATGTCTTTACCAACTCTTCCTTTGATAAGACTTTTATCATTGAGTACAGGTCCATGACCCGACAAATACAAATATTTACCATCAATTAAAAATGGTTTATAAACTCCCATTGGAGAAGGAGCAGGTGGTAAAGTAAGTCCAAGCTGGCTAAAGCTGGCTTCCGCTGAAAGAGAGGTATTGCTCATGAAAAGTCTTTTTTGTAAAATTTATCAAATATAGAATATTGTATGAACTGATAGTGTGTATTGATGAAGCAATATTTGAAAATACACTATTTCTGTAAGCATCACAGTAATTTAATGCCGAATTTCAAGCCAATAAAAAAGCTGTTATCAGCTACTCATTGCGTGAGTTACTAATAACAGCTTTCGGAATGAATATGAGTTATTCGTATCGAAGTGATTCAATGGGGTCAAGTTTCGAGGCTTTATAGGCTGGATAAATTCCTGAGAATAAGCCAACACCAACGCAGACGGTAATACCAAGTGTCATCCAGACCCAAGGAACAATGAAGCCTGCCGAGTCGCCCATGAGTAATTGAGCAAATAAATTACCAATAACAATGGCTAAAATAATGCCACCCAAACCACCCAAAAGGCAAATTACGATGGCTTCCATCAAGAATTGCAGGCGAATCAAGAAAGGGGTTGCTCCGAGAGATTTACGAATACCGATTTCTTGGGTACGCTCAGTTACTGATACCAGCATAATATTCATTAAAGCGATGGCTGCACCTAAAAGCGTGATAAAACCAATACCGAATCCTGCCATTCTGAGTATATCTGTAATACTTTCCGATTGTTTAGCTAAGGAGTCAGAACGCTCAATGGAGAAAGAGTCGGGTTTGCCAATTTCATCTTGGCGAACTTTACGCATAATACCACGGGCTTCTTCAATAGTATTTTCAATATCAGTAATGTTTGGAACGGAAGTTACAATATCATAGGTTAAACTTCTTCCTTCTGCCATTTTCCTACCCGTCTCCAAAGGAACAAAAATCACACGGTCGTCTCCACCTCCCATCATGCTTCCTTTTTTTTCTAACAGCCCAATGACTTTCATTTTTTGACCTAAAATAGTTACTTCCTTGTCCATCGGATTAATATTTTTATCAAAAATCTGACTGACCACATCAACACCCAAAATACACACATTGGTACCCATCTCGAGGTCATTTGGAGAAAAAACACGCCCTGTACTCACCTTAAAACCTTTAATATCTAAATAGTTTTCATCTGAACCAATAACCCTTGTATTAGGATTGGTCTGTTTTGATTCGTATTTGACTTCTGCATTAAAAGTTACATTAACTTTTAGTCCAGTAATAGCTGAATGACCAAACTTTTCCTTATAGAGTTTGGCTTCACGGTAATCAATGGGAGGGTAGCGTTTTTCTTTTTCACCCCCTTTCCTGATTTTATAGATGTCTCGGTTTCGTACATCGAAGGCATTTGCTCCCAAGCCCGCAAAGCTGCTATTCACTGAACTTTGAATACCATCAATTACCGTTAGGCAACCAACCAAAGCTGTTACACCAATGGCAATGATAAGGGCTGTCAGAATGGTTCTCAGCATATTTGCTTTTATGGAACGGAGGGCTTCTCTGGTATTTTCTAAAAGGTTCATAGTCAAATGAATTTGATGGAAATATCGGTATTATCGTATTTACAGATACTTAATTAGCACTATTTTTGTATTATCTTCGTTGTAGAGTTTAATTTATAGATTAATGGGTAGCATCCGAATTTATTAACAAATTTAGTAGAGATAATTCAAAAAGATACGCCAATGAAAAGGTCAATATTTCCGTTTATCATTTTTTTAATACTAAGTAGTCGAATATGGGCTTCACAGGTTCTGATTCCAATGGATGAATCGCAGAAAAACCACTTAAAGGCCTATGGGATTGCTTACTGGATACTAAAGACGCATGATACGGAAGTTGAATGGCTGTTGAATTACCGAGGAGGAGCATTTATGTTTCCGCAAACGCAAAAATTTGAGAATGAATTAGTCATTAGAGGGGTAAGTTACCAAGTGATTTCGGAGGGAGAAGCCGCTCAAATTAGAGCAGAAGTCAGTAGCCCAGAAGTGAATATGGACGTGGTAAAGCTGCAAAAACCACCCCGTGTAGCGGTATATTCACCCAAAACGGCTCAACCTTGGGACGATGCTGTTACTTTAGCTATGACTTACGCAGAAATTCCATACGACCTGATTTTTGATGAGGAAGTAATGAACGGCAAATTACCCGAATACGACTGGTTACACCTGCATCACGAGGATTTTACGGGTCAGATGGGAAAATTTTGGAATCAGAATACTCAGCCTTGGTACCAATCACAATTACGAGAAGATAAGAAAAATGCTGCCAAATTTGGTTTTGATAAAGTTTCTAAGTTAAAACTTAATGTTGCCAAAAAAATTCGTGAATTCGTTGCTGGCGGAGGTTATATGTTTGCTATGTGTACTGCCACTGATACTTATGATATTGCGTTGGCAGCCGAAGGATTAGACATTGTGGACGCTTTCTACGATGGAGATGGTTATGATAATTCAGCGGATTCAAAATTGGACTTTAGTAATACTTTTGCCTTCCAGAATTTTAATTTGGTTTATCACCCACAAGTCGTTGAATTTTCGTCGATTGAAGCCTATCCAAATGATGCTCGCCCTGTGCAAGAGGAAAATGATTTCTTTAATTTGTTCCAATTTTCGGCAAAATGGGACCCTATTCCCACGATGCTGACGCAAAATCACGAAACGACCATTCACGGATTTATGGGACAAACTACTTCTTACAAAAAACAAGTGCTGAAACCAGAAGTGATTATTTTAGGCGAAAATCGTTCGTTGAATGAGGCTCGTTACATTCACGGCACATTTTTAAAAGGATTTTTTAGCTTTTATGCAGGACACGACCCCGAAGATTATCGGCATTTTGTGAATGAAGAGCCAACAGATTTGAATTTACATCCGAACTCACCAGGTTACCGCTTAATTTTGAATAACGTGCTTTTTCCTGCTGCAAAGAAGAAGAAACAAAAGACTTAAAATATTGGAATTAGTAGAGAATCTGTAAAAGAAATTTTACAGATTTTTTTCTGCAAAGGCGATAATTTTATTGACCGTTTCGTCCCAAATATCCCAATTATGGTTCTGATTTGGGTACAAATGAAACTCATGGTTTACTCTACCAGCAATCAAGAAATTCTTACAAGTTTCTGCCTGTTCTAAAGGAACAGTCTCATCTTTTGCTCCGAAAAATACCACCGTTGGTTTACTTCGGGGATGATAAAAAAAGACTGGACTGGCAAGGTAGTACTCTTCTCGGGCTTCGGTAAATGGTTTCCCAATTAACCTTTTTACATCTGGACCAATATCCCCTTCTCTCATTCTCTGTGAGGTTAAATCAACTGGTGGTACAACGGCTGCCACTCCCTGAGCCAATTTATCTCCCAAGCCAGTGTTAGAATATAGCATTGATAAATGTCCGCCAGCACTAATGCCTACCAGATAAAAGTTGGATGAAATGCCCAAAGATGGAGCATCATTTTTTACCTTATTCAATAACGAATTAATATCTTGAATTTGCTGAACGTAGGTAATGCCAGGTGAAGACGTGAGCCGATAATTAGTATTTACAATAGCACAGTTTACTCTTTTATCAATTAAAATTTTTACCAAAAAATTCACCGCTTTTTTATCACCAATTCGCCAAGCTCCTGGATGCACCAATACGATAACTGGGTTACGTTGATTCTTTTTTGATGGAAGATAAAGGTCATAATTTTGCAGAACATCTTTACCGTAAGGAATATCCAACTTCTCTTCGTAGGTAAGCGGAGTATCATTTATCATACCCGGTGCATCGGCGGGAATTATCAGATTCAAATCACTTTTACAAGAAGATACAATCAAAAAAAACAAAGCAACATAAAAAAGTCTCATATTCTTAAGAATGAAGGGAAACACCATCTGTAAACACTTTATACCTTCCGAACCTGTACCTATTGTATAACTTCTTTTAAAGGTTTTAATGTTATGCTTAACGTGGTATAACCTAAAATGGCGGCGGTTAATGATGAAACAAGAATTATTAATTTTGAATTATTGATTATTGTTTCGTTATCAAATGCAAGTAATGTAATAAATATTGACATCGTAAAACCAATGCCAGCTAATAGACCAACCCCAAATATTGATTTCCAGTTGAGGTCATTGGGAAGTTTACAAACGCCCAAAGTTACGGCTAATGATGAAATCAAGAAAATTCCTAAAGGTTTTCCAACTATTAGTCCGAGTGATATACCTAAACCATTATTATCCGTCAATATTTCAGTTAAATTGCCATTAAAATGAATAGCAGTATTAGCCAGTGCAAATATTGGTAGTATGATAAATGCAACAGGTTTATGTAAAAAATGTTGTAAAATATAGGATGTAGATTTGTGGTCTCCATTACCAAACGGCACAGCGAAAGCTAATAGTACTCCCGTGATAGTAGCATGAACTCCTGAATGTAGCATAAAATACCACATAATAATACCTCCCAGCAAATAAGGTGCTAAGTTTTTGACTTTGAGCCTATTTAGTACCAACAAAAACGTAAAAATGCCTAATGCGATGAAAAGATTTCCCCAAAGTAACGATTTCGTATAAAATATGGCAATGATGATAATCGCTCCTAAGTCATCAATAACGGCTAAAGCAGTTAAAAATACTTTGAGGGAAGTTGGAACTCTGTTTCCTAAAAGCGATAGTATGCCCAATGCAAAGGCAATATCCGTTGCCATTGGTATTCCTGCTCCTGCTTGCGTGGCTGTTCCAAAATTAAAAAATAGAAAAATTAGTGCGGGAACCATCATTCCACCCACTGCACCCAAGATGGGTAGTAGGGCATCTTTAATATTTGAAAGCTCACCTTTGTATATTTCTCTTTCTAATTCTAAGCCAATCAACAGAAAGAAAATGGTCATTAAGCCATCATTAATCCAATGCTCAATACTGTGTCCTTGAAACTGTGTTTGCCAAAAATCGTGGTAACTGGCACCAAAATTTGAATTAGCGACTATCAGCGATATAATTGTGCAAACGATAAGGGTTAAACCACCCGATTTTTCACTTTCAAAAAAGTCTTTAAAAAGTTTTGTCGCTCTCATTTATAGTTTGTGAAGTCTGGTCTTAAATTCGTTGATAATTTCAGTATTATTTTGTTTTATATCCCGAGATAAGGAAAATAAAAAATTACTAAATCTATTCATCAAATGAAAAGATTGAAATATTTACAAATTACCGCATACTTATAACCTCAATTTCCTGAATTTTAGTGTGTAGTTTAGGCCATTTATCAATTTTTTTGTTCTTCAAGAATGGCAGTATAAGATTCATCAGGAACTATTCTGTAAATGGAATATCCTTGATTATCTAACGCTATGTCTTTGACTTTGATGGCTTTGTAGTGATATTTCTCAAGTACATCAAAAAAATTGTAACATTCGTAATCTCGGTATTTGATTACTTCTCCTCGTGCTGGACTATCATATATCTTAGTTGTTACAAATAGAAAATCTTCCGATTTTTTTAAAAACTTGTAATTAAACTCATCAATATTTTTTGCGTACTGCGTTAAGAATTTATGAGAAACCTCAAATAAATACGAAACTTCAAAATACTTATCAGGTTCTTGAGTGAGCGTTATTAGTTGCGTTGAACAAGAAGCATTTATCAACACAAATTTTTTGTTAGATGCTTTAGTATAGTTAGCTAACTCATAAATTTTGGGAGAATTATTTCTAAAAATGCCAATTCTCATAGATTTGAGGTGATAATACTGAGTTATTAATATTTGACCAAAGACTAAGCCAACGCTGATAACGGTTAGATTTACTCTCAATCTTTTGTTCTTCACTAACAATCCAAATAATTGTTGAATACTGTAAATACCCACGTAGATGACAAACGGATAAATCATAAAAATATGCCAACCGTATCTTGCCCTCTCAGTAACATAAATCTGAGCTAATAAAGCCGTTAAAACCACCACAGAGAATATGTAAAACCTGTTTTCTGCTATTTTCTGCTTGATTAAGATGGATAACGTTACGATGGTTGTTGAAATGATAAAAAACCAAGTGACTAAATCTTGGGTGAGTGTTAGTTTTGAAGACCATTCCTGAAAACCGTAGCGGTAGGTATATACAAATAATCCAGAACCACCCACTAAATCTACCAATAAACTAAAAACCCGTTGCAATGGCTCTAAAAGTCCTTTTTCTGTACCAACCTTTTGCTCAAAAACCTTGAAATAGTGATTGATAACCAATAAATATCCAACCGCTAATAGAAAAGACCCGACTGTTAAAACAAGGAAGTTAACCTTCTTCAAAGTACCAAATTGATTAAACCTTTCCCACAGCAAGGAGCGGTAAGCAAATGCTATTCCAGCATAAAAAGCATTGGTAAACCAAATGAAATTCAGTTTGTTGAATACCCCAAGAAACAATAGGAAACTTAACCAGAGTAGCGGTTTTAAACTATTAAATTTGACGAATTGTAAGAATAAATAGATGCTTACAATTTTGATGAACAATTCTATGGCATTTGGTCCTGTATCAATTTTTGTGTAGTATAAAAAAGAAGCATCAAAAGCGAGATACAGTACAATAATGGAAGCAATTAATTTTTGCCAGTTATCGGCTAAAATCTTGAATAAGAACCACATCGAAATACCGGTGAGCAGTACCATCGGAAATCGGATTGTCCACACCGAAACACCAAATATTTTGAAGATAGGATAGTAAATCCAAGACTTTAGAGCCCCGATATAGTCCATCAAAAGAATGGTAAAATCCTTGTATTTGACAAATCTAAAGAGGTCTGGGTCAATATTGAGGGCAGCGTTACCAAAAAGAGCTTCATCGTAGCCCAATGGGATATCGGAAAGTCGGTACGAGGCAAGAAGAATATATATTGTGATGGCTAATCCAACATAAACATTTGAATTGGTATATTTTTCGGGTATTGAAAAAGTCATATTTCGTATCAAATCATGGTCTAATCAGATATTTTTCCTTTTAAATAAGCATAGTTCTTCATAATAAAATGTGGAATAATGTATTTAGAAAAAACGTCTCTAATATGCTTTGATGAATTTGGGCGTGATAAATATAGAGATTTTAGAGCGTAAAATCTTGACCAGAAAAAATGATTGGAATATTGAATTGAATTTGCCATCATCAAAAAATATCTTGCGATATTTTTTTGAATTTTACGGTGATATTTGAAATCTAATTCTTGGTCAATGCTTTGATACATCTCTATTCGATTCCAGAGAAAATCGGCATCATTCTTATGGTCAGAATTACTAATACCTGCCGAATGTTTACGATAAACTGACATCGTTTTATTGATGTATCTGATATCGCCCTTTTTGGTCAATAAAATATATCTCGGAATATCACCGCTTTTAGATTTATAGAACCAATCGGGAAATGGATGTAATAATCCGTGCCTAAACATGACACTTGCCGTTGCCATAAACCATATTTCGTTTTCTCCAATTAAATCATCAGCTGTTAGATGTTCTTTTTGATTAGGGAGATTTACCAAATGTGGTTTTGATTTTCCGTCTTCATACGTAATCTGGGCATTGTGGAAACAAATGACGGTTTCAGGGTGATTTTCTAATAAATCAACTTGGTTTTGTAATTTGTTCTCATCTGTCCAATAATCGTCCCCTTCTATAATGTTGATATACTTACCCTTTGCCTTTTTTTCAATACTGATGCAGTTACTTTTGCCAAAATCACCAAATCGTTCTTGATGTAATAATGCCGTAGTGATTAAATGGGGGTACTGGGCTTGATATTTTTGAATAATAGCTGGTGAGCTATCATTAGAAGCATCATCAGCTATTAAAACTTCAAATGGGAATGTAGTCTTTTGAGTAACAATACTATCAAGACATTGCCCCAAAAATTGTTCGTGGTTATAGCAAACTACTAATACAGAAACAACGGGCAATACTTCTCCTCGAGTTGAATATAAATTTGAATTATCAGTCATTATTGAATAGCTACGCCAAAACCCGATGCTCCGAAGCCATTGCCGTTGTAGAACATCATCTTTTTCCCATTAAGATTAATCACGTGGGGATAGGTTATCATTTCTGAGTCCCAACCCGTTTCAGACATATCAATGCCGATTTCTGCGTCTTTACGAACCCAGTGAATACCATCCTCCGATTCTGCAAAGCCTAAACGATAGCTTGACCCTTTATCCGAACGATAATTTTTGGCATTACGATAGGAATAAAACATGGTGTATTTCCCGTTTTCGATGATTACGGATGGACGACCTACCGCATCTGTAAAGTCATCTAAACCAATGCACACATCACCCGTTCGATGCCAGTTGATACCATCACTTGAGGTAGCATATTTAACATCATAGAAAGGTTCGGGGTGGTTATCAATGTATTCAATTTTGACACACGATAGATACCACATTTTCCAAATATCACCATCTTTCAATACGCAGGGTTGCCCTACCCAAATAGGGTCGTAGATACTTCTATCCATGAGTGGACCTTCATATAAACGATTAAAAGTTAAGCCACCGTCGGTACTTTCTGCCAAGCCAATTGCCAAACGATAGGAAGCCGTTTTACTTGTGTTCCAGCCTGTGTAGTACAATAATATCTTATCTCCCTCTACCAAAAACCAAGCGGGCATTGTCCCCGAATCATCAAAATAACCTAATTTACCTGCTTGAAAGCAAGGCTTATCGTGCGTATATAGAATTTTTGTAGGGTCATTGGCATCAACATCTACGAATGAAACACTCGAACGACTTGATTTATCTCTGGTAGAAAAGAAAACTCTAATTTTATCATCCCCAAGTGGGAAGGCAAAGGGAACTTGTGCATGGCTCTGACTCCACTCGTATGCTTGCGTTGGTTTGAAAACAAAACCTAATTTTTGCCAATTCATAAATTATAATTTAATGTCTTTACTCGAAATTTTTGCTTTTTCCGCAGGATTACCCTTGTAGATACTCCACTCATCGGATTTTTTACCCGTAAAATTAGTCCCCATCGCAATGAGTGTACCTTCGGCTAAATGAACACCGTCACGAATGGTAGCATTAACACCCAAAAAACAATAAGGTTCAACTACGCATCTACCAGATAACACAATGTGCGAGGTAAAATACACGTGGTCTTTAATGGTGCTATGATGCCCAATATGGTTTCCTGACCATAAAACCACATCATTTCCGATGGTAACGAATGGCTGAATGGTGTTATCTTCGAGGATGAAGCAGTTCTCACCAATTTTATCCGTTAAAACGGTTGCTTTTGAACTAATATAAGAAATGAACTCGTAGCCTAAATCTTTAGCTTCTTGGTATATTTTTGCTCGTGTTTGATTCATATTTCGCTCTGATAGCGGAGCAAAAAACTTATATTCAGTAGGAGGGAAGAGGCTAACAACGTCTTCAAATGGCACTACTTGTATGCCACAAAAGGTAGATTCTTTGATATATGCCTGATTGACAGTAAAGGCTACTATCTCATGTTCTGAGTCATTTGTAAGATAATAATGAGCTAATTCTGCCACTAATTCTGTTCCGAATACTACTACTTTTGCCATGCTGTAAAAACTTAATATGTTAAACCAACTCGTACTGATTTAAAAATGATTTGATGTTTTCTTTTGAATTGAACATGAGTACATCAATGATAGAAAGAAATGGGACGAACTCATTTTTGAACTGAAGGTATTCAATTCTATCCGTTTTGATGAAATTAAGTTTTATTTCACGCTCTTCAAAGTATTGATAATTATATAGTTCAGTTCCGCCAATGGGATTTATGTAATGATTGGCTTGTTCTTGTTTACAAATATCTAAAATTCTCTCTTGTGCTTTTAAGTGCGTATTTTGATAAATTGCTGAGCTATTAACTATTTCGGTTGAAATGTCTAAGTAATCATTTATCAACCGAAGATTATTCACAACAACTCTTGAAATTATTTCTTTATCAGGTGTTAGACTCCGTTCAATCAATTCTACAACCTCTTGGTAATGAGGAGCTTTTTTATAGGCTTGTTCCAGTGTTTTCAAGAATTTGCCTTTCCAATTTTCATCCCAATTTACTTCAATTTCATTAATTAATTTATTCTGGCTCGCATCTTTTAGTGGAATGGTGAATAAAAAATCTTTACCATTCATCAAAATCCGATTTCTATTTATCCAACCACGATTAATAAAATTGACATCATCATAAATTACAAATTTATCAACCGCATGAATCAATTGAAAATATCCGATATACGGAAATATGTACGGTTGCATGATGGCAAGTGTCATAAAATCAAAATAAGGATTGTGTTGTTTTTGTGTAGGTGGATTCGCCTTGTACTTTAACGCAATTTTCGGAGGTAATAATCTTCACCTTTTACAATCAAGTTTTTTAGAGTTGTGTCAGTGCCGAGTCGAACATCTCCTTTTTGTGGTTTGATAACACTTTTTGCAAAGAATAAATATTCAGCATTTTGCGGGATGGGTTGCACTCCTTTTTCAAAAGGATTAATGACTATTAACTTCCGAGTTAGCTTATTTCCCCATAGCGGATATTCGTAATCGTCGTTGATGGTTGCCAAGGCAACGGTGGCATTTTGTGGTACTAACTGATTAAATTTCTGATAAGCAGGAATAATATCAGGTCTTGCCCACGTCTGAAAGGCGACTCTTTCGGTATCAAATGCGGAGGGTTTGCCCAAAGCCGCCAAAGGTAGGCTCCTTGCATTTAGAAAAACTGCCAATAAACCCGATGAAACACCTATCAATACGATAAAACCTACATAAATTTTATTAATTGAAAACGATTGTCGTTCGATGTTAAATTTAGTGAATAATAAAGTCAAAAATGGAACGGCATACACAGCGGTACTAATCATGTACCTGCCCTTCCAAGGGTCGTAGGCAGCTGTGTAAGAAAGTGCTAAGAAATGCAAGACAAAAGCCATTGCTAACACATAATAAGCTAAACCTTTTCTGATAACGCCAATTAGCACCAAAAGGATTAAAGGGCAAATCAGGGCAAATCCAAAAATACCCAGAGATGGATTGGCATTGAAAAATTCAAACCTTTTATGATAACTGAAAGGGACAATCGTAAAATCAGTGGTTTCTTCTAACCGTAATTTGGTACTTTTCTCTAATTTAATGATTGGTTTTTTCATCAAATTATTGAATTGTTCGCCCGCTTCCCAGTTTCTGAATCCATCCAAATTAATCATATCCAATGTGTAACGAACTACATTTCGAGAACCTTGAATTAGTAAATTTTTCTTAGTTCCCGCTCGTTCAATGGACTGATGATAAAGAGCAGTGGGCGGTCCAATTGGATGATGATAAACTTTAATATTAGTTAAATAACCCGTTGGTAAGGTGAACAAACAAATCCCAATGACTAACCCCGCAAATAAGTGTTTGAATCTGGCAAAAATGAGCCAAAAGACAGTGGTATTATCCGTAATTTTCTCGTATTGTTTTACAGGACTAAAACTTGGGTTTTTGATGTCGATGACCCTACTCCATCGTTCTTCGTAAAAAACGGTGTAAAGAATAATCAAAAAAAGTGGTGGAAACGAGAAAACAAACGTGATTTTATGCCCCAAAGCAATGCCAAAAGTAATACCCGCCAAATATAAATAACGCCGCCAAAGTTTTTCTCGGTAAGTAAATAAAAAATAAACTAAACAAGTTAGGTACGAAGCCAACACGATATCGGTTTCGGTAGTGATAGATTGCATCAATACATTTGGTAACAACCAAATTACCAAAGCACAAAAAATACCCGCAGAAAAGTTGTTGCTGAGATTGCGGGCAATCCCGAATGCCCCTAAACCCACAATTAAGTAAGCAGAATGATGGATGGCTTTAAACCAGTTT
The DNA here is from genome assembly GCA_025454855.1 of Arcicella sp. GTDB lineage: Bacteria > Bacteroidota > Bacteroidia > Cytophagales > Spirosomataceae > Arcicella. Next base: position 8,536 of record JALONS010000039.1, on the reverse strand, counting down.
TCACCTTTGCCCGACATCAAGTAATTGTAAATTTGTATCGTACAAATACTCTTTGGATAGGTATCAATATTCCAGTTTGTACCCCCAAAATGAGCCATAGAGCCGTTTTGTAGGTAGTATAATAAGCGATTGAGATGCCCTGTCATACTATCCCATTCGTTGGGGGGGGTGTAAATGATAAGCAATAGATTGGTTATTTCAATAATACCAAAACTAATTAGTAATACACCAAATATCAATTTTAGGAACAATGATAAATTACCAAACCAATTCCAGACTAATTGAATTCTACTGCCGATAATCTCGAAGAATGTGAAGTTTTCCCTTCTATCACGAGCAAAAAATTTAGTAAATAAAATGTAAAATATGAAGGCAGGAATAAATACTCCCCAAGCCCAGAAGCGTCTATCATTAATTTTGTGAAATTCTGACAGGACAAAACCCGTAAAAATTACACTCCCACAAAAGACAACATAAGCAGTTATAATAATGTCTATCAAAGATTTTCGACATACTCTTGCTGCCACACGGATTACAAACCCGATAAAGATTAAGAAAAGTATTGGATAGAAGAAAACCATTGAAACTAAATAATATGCTAAAATATTTTACAGATTATTATTAATTATTGATGCTATCAAACGAACATCGTCATGAGCTAAATCATAAAATAATGGCAATGCTAACGCCCTTACGGCGTAATCATCGGAGATAGGACAGTTACTTTCTTCGGCAACAAATTTCAAACTGCTCAAGGATGGATAAAAGTACCTTCTTGGAAAAATTTCGTGAGCTTGCAATTTTTCTCTCACTCGGAAAAGTGTTTCTTCTGAATTCAAAAAAATAGGATAGTAGGCGTAATTGGTTTCAGTAGGCAATGAAACAACTGGTTTTACCAGTTTTGTCCAATCAAGTAAACTATCATACAACTCAAAAATAGCTTTTCGGGCTTCTATGATTTTAGGGACATCAGGAAGTACACAAAGCCCCATCGCAGCATGAAACTCGGAGTTTTTACCGTTGATTCCGATGGTAAGATAATTATCTCCAATATGTCCAAAACTACGATAACGGTCGATTAGAAAAGCCAAATCGTCATCGTTGGTAAATATTGCTCCGCCCTCAGTGGTGTGAAATACCTTAGTGGAATGAAAACTACACGTACTTATATCCCCGTAGTTGAATATGGAGGTATTATTAACATTAACTCCAAAGCAGTGTGCGGCATCATAAATTACCTTTAGATTATGTTTTTGGGCAATTTCTGCTATTTTATCTACATCGCATGGGTTTCCATACACGTGTGTAGCTAAGATAGCTTCCGTATCTTCCGTAATTTGTGCTTCAATTTTTTGAGGGTCAATACAAAAATCCTTGTTTGAAATATCTGCAAACACAGGTTTACAGTTTTCCCAAATGAGAGAATGGGTGGTAGCACAATAAGAAAAAGGAGTAGTAATAACGTCTTTTTTTATACCCAATACTTTCAAGGCAATTTGGATGGCAATTGTACCATTGCTTACAAAAAAGCAGTATTTCACGCCCAAGAAATCTTTTAGTTTTTTCTCAAGCTCTTGCACCAAAGGTCCATGATTAGTAAGTTGATTGCTTTTCCAAATTTTCTCAACGTATTGTTGATACGTTGAGATGGGAGGTAAATATGTTTTGGTAACGTTTATCATGGGGTATTTAGCTAAGAGAATAATTATAGAGTTTTGAAATCTTTAATTACAATAACTTAGCTAATGCTTTCAAGTTCGAGTTGGGCTATTGGGAAATTGATTTTTGGACGAACATAACCAGGCCATTTACCGTACCATGAAGTTCCTTCACGATAGTCCTCAATTTCAAAGATAAGGGCTTCTTCAAAGTTATAGATAGCATTTGAAGTATCTTTCACTACCATAAATGAAATAGAATAAGAGCCATCATTCAAGAAATCAGCAGGAATTTCGCATTCAGCATGAATAATTCCTTTTTCAAAAGGCTTTGATTCCGTTCCGATATTGAAAATACATTCGCCAGTTAATGAATTGAGATGGAGGCTTAAATTAAGATTCACGTTATCCATCATATTCCAAACTTCAATTTGGACTTTGAATGGCGTTCTGACATCAATATGTTTTTGATTATGCAGATACTCAGGAATAAGTTTAATACTCTTCAAACGGACTTTATCGTTTCCTGGAGCTTCCTCAGGAGTTAGCCACCACGATTCTAAGGCTGTTTTTTGGACGTGGCTCAAATAAGTGGCTAAAACATGGTTAGTTTCCCCCATTTCAATCAACTGACCTTTCTGCATAAACATTGCTTTATTACAAAGTCCTTGCACAGCAGTCAAATTGTGGCTCACAAATAAAATAGTCCTACCCGAAGTAGAAGCATCCTTCATTTTACCTAAACATTTGCGTTGGAACTCTGCATCACCTACGGCTAATACTTCATCCACAACCATAATTTCGGGTTCGAGATGAGCAGAAATAGCAAACCCCAAACGGACATACATACCCGATGAGTATCGTTTTACTGGTGTATCCAAGAACTTTTCAACGCCCGCAAAATCAACAATAGCATCAAAGTGTTGCTTGATTTCTTGGCGTTTCATTCCCAAAATTGCACCGTTCAAAAAGATGTTTTCTCTACCTGATAATTCAGGATGAAACCCTGTACCTACTTCTAATAAACTGGCTACCCGTCCTTTGATAGAGATTTTCCCTTCGGTAGGTTCGGTAATTCTGCTTAATATTTTCAACAAAGTAGATTTTCCAGCACCATTCGAGCCGATAATACCTACTCTATCACCTTGTTCAATTTTAAAACTAACACCTTTCAAAGCCCAAAAATCTTCGTGACTCACTTCATCGTCTTCTTTTTTAGTAAAAAGGTTTTTTAGATTGTCAGTAATTATTTCTCGGAGTGTGTTACCTTTTGCATTGCCCTTTATGTGGTCAATGATATATTTTTTACTTATATTTTCTGCTTCAATTACAGCCATTTTACGATTTTGGATATTTTAAATTACTTTAAAATAGGAATATATATTAAATATAATCAACGAATGAATTTTCTCTTTTACGGAAAAAAATCACAGAAAGTGTAGTGGTGATGGTAATAAATATGATAGAGGGAATGATTGTGTCCCACTGAAAATATTGATAGTTTGGAATCAAACACCATCTAAATCCTTCTATAATACCAGCTAAGGGATTTATCCACTGGTAAATTGGATACCATGATAATTCTTGAATAGTGGCAATAGGATAGGCAATTGGACAAACAAAAAAACCATACTGTACGATTAACGGAACAAGTTGCTGAAAATCTCGAAATTGTACATTTAAGGATGCAAAGATAACGCCCAAACTAAATGCCGCAAAAAAAGATAAAACTAAGAAAAAAGGAACGAATATAATATTTAAAGTTGGGGGATAACCTTTATACATTAAAAAGGGTACCATCACGATAAATCCTACGATAAAATCAAGTAAAGGAACTGCAACCGAACTCAATGGCATTAATAGCCTTGGGAAATATACCTTAGAAACTAAGTTGGCATTTCCAGTAATACTATTACTAACTTGTTGAAATGAAGTTGCGAAAAAATTCCAAAAAATTACACCCGTGAAAATGATAATTTGAAGAGGAATATCCGATTTATTCTCAATTTTAGCAACTTTATCAAAAGCAAAAACAAAAACGGCTACCGTTAGCACTGGGCGAAAGATTGCCCACGCAACGCCAACAAAAGTTTGTTTGTATTTTACAGTAATGTCTCTAAGTGCTAAAATGAACAATAACTCTTTGAATCTCCAAAGGTCTTGCCAATAGTATTTCTCTGACCGTCCTGCCTCAATAACTGTTTCTTGCATAACCTTGTAATCTATTTTGTACTAATTTCTCTTAATGTTTTTTTGAAAGCTACGTATATCAATGCTAAGACGAATCCAATGATAGAACCAATGATTAGCCCTTTTTTAGTAGGGTCTGGTTCTGGTGATATAGGTAATTCAGCATCATCTATTCGGGTAAGTAATGGTGTTTCTTTTGCCATTGAAAAATTTAGATTATCTAAGTTTTTCAATGCTTCAAAGTATAGCCCTTGTAATTGTCCGCTGGTGGTTTGTAACCTTTGCTGCTGAATTAACCCTTCTTGAACAATAATTTGTTGGTTTTGGTCTGCATATCTTGCCGCTGCTCCTTGTGTACGATACAGTTCCCTTTTCAGTGAATCTACCCGATTTTTAATCAAATCTCTCAACTCACGTGTTTTTTGGGTTTTGGTTTCTTTGTAGAAATCTGTAACGATTTTCAGATATAAATTTGCCCAAACATACGACAAAGTATCATTTCTGGTTGTAACCGCCAAAGTCAAAAAAGATGCTTTTTTACTTTCATTTAAGATGTTGGTAAATGGCATCAAATAGTTTTGGACTAATCTTACTTTTGATTTCTCATTGGGAGTTGATTCTTCGTAATTATCATGCTTAAACTGAAAGGTTTGCATTTCTTTGTCGTCTTCCAATTCTTTTTGCAAAATCCCACTCTTTTTGAGGTAATAATTCCCGAAGATTTCACTCTTGCCGTTTACTTGTACCCTTGATAAGACTGCACGGTTATACAAATTTTTAGTTTTTAGTAATTCAAGAAAATTATCTCCACTAAACAAATTAGCCCCTGTCGAACTTCCCCCGCCCATACCAAAAGCACTTGCCAATTCAGACAATCCACCTTGCCCGCCCCCGCCATTATTTTCCATATTGAAAATAATTTTAGCCACATAAATAGAAGGTTCTTTTGTTAATTTTTCAAAGATGTATCCTCCAATAGTACCTATAATGGTAGTAAATACAAGAACTTTCCAGTTATCAACAATTAGGTTTTTAAGATTTACCAATTTCAATACAATATCTTTAAATGAAAATTGGTCTTCGGGTAATATAGTATTTTGATTATCTGACATTCTGAATTTCCAATAATTATATGTTTCAAGTAGATTTAATTAAGCACTTGCTGCAAATACCTACTCTTGTAATGGTATTAAATTTTAGGTAAGTTCATGTATTATTTTAAGGTTCTTACAAGGGCAACCAATCCAATAGTGCTTGAAAGCACAGCTGACACGGCGGCAATCGTTTGAATAAGCTGTTGGGTTGCTCCTTGTCTTTCGTTTAGTCTGGGAACAACAATTTCTGCTCCTGGTTCAACTTTGGGATACACATTAAAAAGTCCAAGCAGTTTTCGGGTTCTATCTACCGAACCATTAGCATAAACGATATATGACCGTCTTCTGGCCGATAATTGAGTGAAGCCTCCTGCTTCGGAAATGTAATGCTTAAATGACATTCCGTTCAAAAATCTTGTAGAGGTTGGGTAAAGAACTTCTCCTTGCATTCTGACAGTTTGCGGTTCTTTTGGAATTCTTATAATATCTCCATCTTGCAAAAGCATATCGGCATTACTACCGGGTGAATCTAAGGCTCTTTCTAAATCTATACCTATTGATTCCTCTGTTTCTTCTTTCACTGCTTCTACTTTTAAAGAAACTCCCGTAGTATTATCGCTTAATTCACTTAATTGCTTTTGTTTACGTTCTGCTTCCTGTTTTGAAATTTTGAATTTTCTAATTAATGTGGCTCCTTTAGGATAGGCTTGGTTATTTAAACCGCCCGCACGCTTCAAAACTTCAGATATTTTTTCATCTTTTCTTTCTAAGGCATATACACCAGGAAAAATTATTTGCCCTTCAAGAGAGACAAACTGTTGTTTTTCATAATTAGGAGATGAACGAACAAATACTTCATCAAATGGCTCAAGAATAAATTTTGAGGCATTTTCATTAAGACTCAAGTCTCCATTAATTCCGAAGTTAAATTTTTCACCTATTGTAGAGTTAATTTGCGAAGGGTCATCTTTTCCAATATTTTTCTTTCTTCTAATAACTTCAATTCGTCCTGTGGCAGCGGATTCTTTTAATCCACCCGCTTTTTGAATCAAATCTTCAACCGTCATATTTTTTACATAAGGGAAAGACCCAGTTTCTGTTTCTAAGGTTGAATTTTCGATGGGAGTTTCACCTACTCCTGTTGAACCAGTAGTAACAGCTGCAGTAACGGGGGCTGCTGCTGTTAGATTGATTTCGCCTTGAATCCTTACCGTGTAAGTTTCCATTAAATCCAACCCAGAATATACTTTTACAACATCCTCTCTTTTCAAGACTAAATCAGGCGATTTTCCCGAAGTAATATCATTAAAATTAATAGAAATATTTTCTTTGGTTAAATCATCTCTTAGCCTTGTGATAGTGATGCGTGATGTGAAGGCATCTTGTTTAAACCCTTCGGCTCTTTTGATTAATTTAGTTAGGGTTGGGTTGTCACTTACTGAGTACCTCCCTTCTCTGAAAACAGCTCCTTCTAAAGTTACAGCGTTTTCTATACGGTCAGTTAATATTTGTTCAACAGTAATTACATCACCAGACTTAGGATAAAATGATGAAAGTAAGTCGTAATTCAAATCAATTAATTTTACCTCTCTATCCGTAAAACGTTGAATTTTTAGCACTTGACGATACGCATCAGGTAAAAAACCGTTTCCATATTCATTAATAATTCGCTCTAAACTTTCATTAGGAAGGTTCTCGAATATCGAAGGTTTTTTGATTAGTCCTTGTACTTCAATACGAGACTTGTACGCTCCAACTTGAATAATATCTTGGTCTTGTAAAGTGACATTCTGACGCAGGTTTCCTGTAGTTAATAAATCGTATAAATCAACTTGAGCAATTAAACGTTTATCTCTAATGACTTTTATTTCACGAAATGTTCCGTTTTCATTAGGTCCTCCTGAAAGATACAAGGCGTTTATAACTCTTGACAGCGATGACATTGAGTAGCTTCCCGGAGCAACTACTTCTCCTAAAACAGTAACCCTAATAGTACGTATGCTACCCAAAGAAACCGTTGCGGTAGTATTAGGAGCGGCTCCATTATACGACTTTAAACCTACATAAATTTTAGATAATCTATCAACAATGCGTTTTTTTGCTTCTTCTACAGTTAAACCACTTACAAAAACATTCCCTACTTTCGGTACTTTGATATATCCCTCTGAAGTGATGGGTAAAGTGTAATGCTCTTCAGAAAAACCGTTAATATCCACAATCAGCTCATCATCAGTGCCAAGCATATAATTTTTAGGCGTTGGAATTTTCAATGAAGTTTCAAACGAAATATTTGGATTATTAAAAATATTGAAACCGTAGATTTTCTTGCGAAGGCTGATTATTCCAGAATCTAAAGTAGGAGGGACGGCACTGGAAGCTCTTGCAGATTTGATGGAATCGCTAACAGTTTTATCTTTTCCTGTCTCAACAACTTTTCTGGCACCCGTGGCAGGAGTAGAATTGACTGTATTACTCGATTTGGGAGCTGAGGTTGGAATCTGTATATTAGTAGGAAACGAACCCAGAGGAAATCCTTGTGCAAGGGTAAGGTTATTGACTGTAGTAATTAAAGCAACACAGAAAATGTAAAGTATTGTTTTAGAAGGTGCGAAAAAAGATAAACTGTTAATCTCTTTACAAAAACGAATGGCTAACCTATTTTTTGACATATTAAATTTTGCCTTTTGGGGTTAAATTGAGGGTTATTTTCAAAGTATGGACTTACCGAAAAGTATTTCAGCTAATTTCAAAACACAAAGTAAATCAACTTTTAGTGAATTCGCACGACCATTTGATAGTTTAATTATGTGTAGAACAATTAAATCTTGTAAATTTTATAATTTCTTAATGTTTTTCGTAGTTTTGTTGGTCTATTAGCACTACTTTTTTGTAAAGTGAAACCAATTTAATTCCTTTGTAATTAGTTAATGGAATGAATTCAATTATTTATTAATAACCGCATTTAAGCAAATCCTTTCTTTTTATAAATATGTCCACAGTACCCGAAAATGTAAAATATACCGAAGATAATATTCGGTCACTCGATTGGAAAGAACACATTCGCCTTCGCCCTGGTATGTATATCGGTAAGTTGGGGGACGGTTCATCTGCCGATGATGGTATTTATGTATTGGTGAAAGAAATCATGGATAACTCCATTGATGAACACATGATGGGCAACGGAAAAACCATTGAAATTAAAATTTCTGACCATCGTGTGGAAGTTCGTGATTATGGTAGAGGTATTCCACTTGGAAAAGTGATAGATTGCGTTTCTAAAATTAATACGGGTGGTAAGTATGACTCAGGAGCTTTCCAGAAATCAGTTGGTCTGAATGGAGTAGGTACGAAAGCAACAAATGCCTTGGCATCGTACTTTAAGGTTCAATCGTTTAGAGATGGTAAAACAAAATGGGCTGAATTCAAACAAGGTGAATTAGTGAATGAGTCGCCCGACGGAGCTGAATCTAACGCTCGTAATGGTACTCATGTGATTTTTGAGCCAGATAATACTATTTTCAAAAACTACCACTATATTCCTCAGTTTTTAGAAAACCTCATTTGGAATTACGCCTACCTTAACGCAGGATTAAC
>JALONS010000284.1 GCA_025454855.1 Arcicella sp. | reverse complement strand
AAATGTGAATTATAAACAAGAAGAGCCGTGTGAGGTGAGAGTCTCAAGCACGGTTCCGTGAGAACCTAAGGGTGAAATTCCCTTGGGTGACTCGATTAGCGGCAATATATAATGACAGACATTCAGAAAGAATTCCTTTACAATTCAATTGACAATTTTAGTGATTTTATCAACAAAATTGAAACGAAGCAGAATATACAACTGTCTGACAAAACTAAAATTGAATTCAAAGAAAGTACAGTTGACTTACTAATAAATGGTGAATCAATTGGGCTTTCAATTCAACGCTTTAACAGTATAATCGGAGAACTAATAGAAGAGAATAGGACAAGTATTACGAATGATGAAAATGCTAAAAAGAATCAGTTAGAAGATAAACGAAGAAATGAACTAACATATATTATAGACAAGACTTATCGCATCGAACCTGAATTTTATGAAAACATGTTCTTTGCAAGGGATATTGCCTCAGCCCAAAAAACATATAAAGAAAAACTAGGAATGATAGTAAAAGTCCTTAGAGATGGTGGGAAAATTTTACTGAATAATGAAACTATATCAAATCTATCAGAATTAGAAAACAAAATGAAGGGTTGGTACGGATTTGAAAGTCTTAATAAAGAATTAAAATATTAACTACCGTTAACAATGTATTGTTGTCAATGCAGGTTCGTATCCAAGGATATTTCTGTGCATCAAAGCCGCATGAATAATTTGTATATTAAAGCATGCTTTTGTCAGTGTTGGTAGAAATATATTAGCACTAACACCTGCATCAACAAACAATACTAGACGTTACAAGCAAACCTAAACGGCAATACTAAATAATGAACATAAATTCTAGAACAATTGCATATTTATCTATATCTGCTTCTGTCATTTTGACACTTTGGTTTCTAATATTTGGGGGTATTCTTGGTGGAGAAATTGACAGCCCAGACTTAGAAAAGATAAAGACTTTACAACCATTTATTTCAGGTATTGCAGTTCCATTAATAACGTTTGGTACAAGTCTATTGATAATTGAAACTTATAAAAATACCACACTACAAAATATCAGTAACAACTTTTTCAAACTTATTGACCAAAACAGAAAGATACTTGATAGCTTAAATATTGATATTTCTCATTTACCGTCAGACGATATAAAAAGTAAAGGGAAAGACTTTTTTGATGATCTATGTGACCGAATTGCAAGAGACTTTGAAGCAGTTGTAAATAATGACGTAGAATATTTAAACAAATTAGACCAAACTTTGCGAACAAAAACAGAAAACAAACAGGGGAAAGATTTGCTTGTTGAGATTTACGATTTTTATTTTCATGTTTACCAAAGTGAATTAGGGCATTATTTTAGAAATTTATTTTACATAGTTAGGTATATTGAGAAATGTAAAATTAGAGAAGTCGAGAAAGTAGAATTCATTAAAATTCTTAGGTCACAATTATCAAACTATGAAATTTTACTGTTAGCTTATAATGGGCTACATCATTATGGAAAAGAATTTTATCAATACATAGAAAAATATGAGTTGCTGAAAAGTCTGAATAATGAAAGTAGGCTACCTGAGACTTATACCAGAAGAATTATTGACAATGAAATATTAAAACAACAATACCCGCATTTGACAAAATATTGGATATGATAAAAATAGAAGGGCAGCTTGTAACAAGGGGTGGGCGTCAGGCAAAGTGACGTACAAATTTTGAACTTTGCGCTTCCATTCAAGTGCAGTTCTGGTTGATACTTCTATATTCCGAAACCAGCCCGAACAAAAAGTCCGAAAACGTTAGCTCTCATTTTAAAACTGATACGAATCTATGACAGGAATGACAAAAGAAGAAGGAATTAATCAAGTCTATAGAGGCGGTGGACACGTTGTCATATTAGGAGCAGGTGCAAGTATTGCATCGACAAACAGAAACCCTGAGAAAAATGGTAAACGTTTGCCATCAATGGACAATTTCATTGACATCGTTGGATTGAATGACTTAATTAATCTTGTACCCGTAAATTTACAGGCCAAAAACTTTGAGACACTTTACGGAAACTTACATAAAAACGACTCAACATCAGATATTTTAGTTGAAATAGAAAGACGAATAAATGACTATTTCGTTAACATGCAACTACCTGAGGAACCAACAATTTATGACTATTTAGTACTTTCCTTACGAAGCAAGGATTTAATTGCAACATTTAATTGGGACCCTTTCTTGTATCAGGCTTGGAAAAGAAACAGAGATTTCACCAAGGACTTACCAAGACTTTCATTTTTACACGGAAATGTAGCCATTGGTTATAGTAAGGAGGACAAAAGATGTGGACCTGTAGGCTATCAAATGAGACGTGATGGTGGTGTTTTTAAACCTACAAAACTACTTTATCCTGTTGAGCAAAAAAATTATACTGACGATGAGTTTATAAATCCAGAATGGGACAGAGTAAAATTTTGGTTAAGTAAAGAGAATGGGACCGTTCGTATCACAATTTTCGGACATGGAGCACCTGTTTCAGATGTTGAAGCAGTTTCGCTTCTGAACAATGCTTGGGGAACACCCGATGAAAGAGATATGGAACAATTTGAAATTATTGATATTGTTCCTGAAGAAGAACTAAGAAAGCGCTGGAATGGCTTTATTCACTCACATCATTATGATGTAGCTGACAAATATTTTGGCTCATCTTTGGCATATAATCCATGAAGGACAAGTGAGAGCTATTTTAGCCATTTCCTTCCAAGTTCACCCAAAGAGGCATTTAGAAATAGTAATCCTATTCCTGACAATTTCAAAACATTGGATGAACTTTGGAATTGGCATAGACCATTAATTGGAGCTGAGGAAAGAATGAAAAACGAAAGCTAACATAGGCTTTGCTTCAGGCAGGCTGAAGTGCAAACTTGGAGCTTTGTCCTATTAATGAGCTTTAGTGATAAATTAAAACTTTGTATTCTGAAACCCGCTTGAATGTAAATATCAAAACATAAGCTTTAAATTAAATAATCGTCAAACAATATAATTCCAGTTTAAGTGGTCAAGTAAAACTATGGATGAGCAAATAGAAATTTTTAAAAGTAATCTGATAACAAAAGATGGTATTTCAACTGATCTAAAAATGAGAAACAGATCTTATGATCAATTAACAATTAATAAACTCTTATTACAGGAATATGAAAGATCAGGCTGGACTAAAGTAAAAGAGAATAAAAATACATTTGTAATTAGAACCCCAAAATCTCATGATAAAGCTTTTGAGGATAGAGTTTGGACTTGTCTTGCAAAAATGGGTTTTGAGGAAATGAATGGCTCTTCAAGTTTAAAACTTGTTTATCTCACAAGTACAAATGTACCTGGAAGAAAACTTGATGTTTATGCTGCTGATAAAGAAACAATAATAATTGTTGAATGTAAAAGTGCTGAAGAGCTAAAAAAGAAGAATTTACAGACAATCATTAATGATTTTATTACTGTTAAACATGGTTCAGCTCCATTCATACAAAAGTTATATCAAGGTGAAAAAAGAAAAGTTAAATTTATTTTTGCAACTAATAATATTATTCTTACTGATAATGATAAAGAACGATTGACGTCTGAAAATATAGAGTATTTTAATCAAGATGATATAGATTACTATGAACAGTTAATTGAAAGATTAGGACAAGCATCAAAATATCAATTATTAGGAAGATTATTTAAAAATCAAGAAATTCCTCAATTAGCCAATAAAGTCCCTGCGATTAAAGGGAAAATGGGTGGTTTTACATATTACTCTTTTTCTCTAGAACCTGAAAAACTTTTGAAAATAGGATACATCCTTCACAGAACGGAGATAAACACAGAGGATGATGGATACCAAAGAATGGTCTCGAAATCTAGATTAAAAGAAATAGAACAATTTTTGGACAGTGAGGATGAAGATTATCAAGGATTTTTTCCAAACTCAATCATAATAAATATTTCAACACCTAAAGAAGACCCAATTTACTTTGACCGCTTAACTTGTAATCATGATAGTGACATAACCGAGCCTGTAATCTTACATTTGCCCAAAAAATATCATTCTGCTTTTATTATTGATGGGCAACACAGACTATATGGATACGCGAATAGTAAGTGGAAATTTAAAAACTCAATTCCAGTTGTTGCATTTGAAAATTTGCCTCCGGAAAAACAAGTAGAGTTATTTGTTCAAATAAATAGCAAGCAGAAGCCCGTTCCGAAGACAGTTCTAATACCAATTGCAGCTGATTTAATGTGGAACTCAGATAAACCTAAAGACGCATTAAGTTCTGTTAAAGCAAAGCTTGTTCAAAGGTTAGGGGAAAAAGACAGTTCTCCATTATATAAAAGAATAGTATTAAATGAAAATCCAAAAAGTGAAATTACTTGTATTACACAGGATTATCTGATATCATATGGTTTTAACAAATCTAACTACTTTCCAAAATATCAAAAAAATAATATTGTATCACTGGGACACTTGTTTGTAGATCCCAAAAATGCAGGCTATTCCAAAATGCTTGATAAGTGCTACAATTTTTTTGTTACAATTTTTAGCTACGTCGAAGAGAAATTGAATTTGCAATGGAGAATTGGAAACAGTGAAGGAGGTTTAATTTCAACAAATATTGGGGTTTTAATCATTATAAGAATTACTGACAATATAATTGACCATCTGATTGAAAAAAATAATCTTAATCCTATAAATACCACATTTAGTGAAATCGCAAGTCAGACTTTCAAATATTTGGACTGTATTATTGCTTATATTTCAACACTTGATCATCAAAAAATCAAGCAAATTAAATCTATGGGTACTTCTGCAGGTGGAATTGAAAATTTAATAAGGGAGCTACAGAAAAGAATAAAAGAAAAATTTTTTGATTTTAATCCCAAAGGCTTGGATCAATGGATTAAGGATAATTCAGGTGAGTTTAATGAGGATTCAAAATCACTAACTGAAAAATTAGAGTATGCCATTAGAGAGAATATTTTTGAAACCCTAAAAGTGAAATTTGAAGATAGATGGTGGTTAGATGGTGTACATCGAGAGATACAAAAAAAAGCAGCCATAATGGCAATTGAAAAAGGAAGTGAAGAGCCGCATTCGAACTTTTTATTCCTATTAGACTATAAAAAAATAGTAGAAAGCAATTGGATAATATTTAAAGATACATATGCAGATCCTGAATATAAATCAGGAAAAGAAAATCAAGTTAAATGGTTTGATCAACTTAATGAAATTAGAAATAAAGTTTCACATCCCGGAAGAGCAAGGGTTACAGAAGCAGAGTCATTATTCCTTAAGAAGTTATATGAATGGTTATACGAACTTATACAAAATGAAGATTAATGAGTTAAACTCCTCTCTTACCCTCCCTAGATCAAGTTTACAACTTCTCCCTACCAAATCCAGTTATCTGTGACCGTTCAATATAATACACTATCACTCTATCCCCCCCTTCGCATGTGGGATAGAAGCGGAAATCCCGCCGCGCAGTAAAGTGGGTTTATAACCGGAAACTAACCGCGGCGGATTGCAGCGGATAGGTACTGTCTATAATAGCAAGGAATTTTGCAGGATTTTTTTAATTTTACATTACCCAAAGAGAACTCATGGCGATAG
>JALONS010000283.1 GCA_025454855.1 Arcicella sp. | reverse complement strand
TTTAAAAGTGTATAGTCAAAAATAATCATACTATCGTTCAATCGCTGTTAGTCTATCTCCTACTATTTAGACAGTATTCGAGTTACGAAAAATACTGTTCAGTCAGTATTTCTTGCCCCAACAAAATCTAAGAGTTTTGTATGTCAAAAAAATAATCTCAAAATATTTGTTTTATAAACTAAAATAAACAAGTTTTATAATATGAACCTAAGAAAACCCTACCTTAACTGCATTTATGATTCCAGTCCGTGTTTTAACCGTGTTTTAATTACTGACGACCACCATCTCGTAGCCGATAGTTTGAGTATATTACTAAACACTGTTGAAAATATTGATGTTGTTGGGATGGTCAGTAATGGTTGGCAAGCAATTAATTTTTTAGAAAATAATGAGGTTGATATTATCTTAGCTGACCTCCACATGCCACTCCTAAACGGAATCGACATGACGATTAGGGTTCGAGAGCAGTTTCCTGAAGTGAAAGTGATAATTCTAACAATGAGCGAAGAGGCACAGTCTATCAGAGATGCCTTGCAAGCTGGTATTTATGGTTACGTTATGAAAAGTGCCGAAAGACCAGAACTGATTAAAGCCATCAGAACAGTTGCCGAAGGAGAAAAATATTTTAGTGAAAAAATTGTAAAAAAACTTGCCGAAATCCCCAATGAGAATAATCCAAACGGAAGAGCAAGCATCGAGGATAATACTCCACTCACACAACGAGAATTAGAAATTTTAAGGCTTATCACACAAGATTTATCCAACATAGAGATTGGAGAAAAATTGGGAATAAGCTCAACAACTGTAGAAACACACCGCCGCAATCTCATGAAAAAAGTAGGCGTATCAACTGCCATCGGCTTGATGCGTTGGGCTTTGAAGCATGGGCTGGTGGAATGAAATATAATTTTGAACTTTTAAATATTATTGAATTATGCCTGAAAAAGATGAAGTAGAAAAATTTAGAAATGGATACTCCCCCAATCTCCCAAAAAAAACCATCGTGTTGGAAGGTTTACTTACTGAATCTCACAGGTCTGAGAGTATTAAAAATGAATTTCCAATACTTAAGGGAGAAAAAATATTATGCCTCTATTTGGGTGCTGAGGGTGATATAAATAAGACTTTCCATGCAATACATTTTGCGTATGATAAATCTAATGTGGTTCATTACATTCCAGATGAAGCGAATCAAGTTGATAAAATAGTTGAAATTGAAGTCTATGAAGATGCTGGTTTTATTGGTATTGGTAAATCAGATGATAATTTAGGCGAGAAATATTATACCGAAATCTTTAAAAATTTAGAGGTTGCTAAAATAGTACAAAATGATAGGGTTACAACTTCTCCTCAAACACAAACACATAGAAATTCCCCAGGAGTGTAATTAAATTTATGGTATTAGAGCCTTACAATCTGATTCGATATATATTATCAAAAAATGTCTTACAACTTGATATATCAGGTTGTAAGATAATGACGTCTGAACTTAGCAGACCAGATGCAAGAAATTGTGTTGTCGAAATAAATATTGAAAAAAAGACTGATAAATCCCATGAATTTATTGCGAAAC
The DNA here is from genome assembly GCA_025454855.1 of Arcicella sp. GTDB lineage: Bacteria > Bacteroidota > Bacteroidia > Cytophagales > Spirosomataceae > Arcicella. The sequence continues at coordinate 4,865 of JALONS010000283.1, read as the reverse complement.
AACCAAGATATTTTGATAATGAGTCTGCAAAATTTATTAATAATGAGAGAAATTTTTATGTTTTTGCAAATAACAATAATATTGATTCGGTTGGTGCATTAATAGCTTTTGATGATTACAATAAAGTATTATTTCTAAAAAAAAGAAGTGCTTTAGAGGTTTTTACTTATGATAGTTTCTTTAAACTTGAGAATGAAAAAGCTTTTTTTAAGGTAGTTGCTTCAAATCTCAAAACCTTCCACGATAAAACTAAAAATCTAACGAATTTCGGTAAGTTATTAGATGCCTATACCCCTTTTGTAAGTATTAGAAGACTAATAAATGAATTCCCAAGGCTTCAGAAGCATGATTATTCTGACAAACCTAAATTTACCAATTTTTATGACTTAATTTCTGATATTAATTACCAACTTAAAATAGGAGAGATTCTAAATAAATGGGAAAATGAATGTATAATTCACGGTGATTTTCACTTCAAAAATATACTTCATGATAATAACGGAAGTGTTGTAGAATTTATAGATTTTGAATTAACCGGAATTGGCGATAGTAATTGGGATATCGCCTGTTTTATCCATTCTATTTTAGTAGATAATGAATTTTTCAGAAGAACTCGTACTGAAGTACTCAATCAATATATCAATATCTTTTTGCTCCAATATCCAAATGCTGATAAGGCGAAAATCATTCAGTTTGTAGGTATCAAAGCTATCTGGCATTGCTGGATTACACTATTTAACGAAGATTTAGATATTAAAATAGATTTAATTAAAAAATTGATTGATTACTCATCAGGTAATTTTGAATTTAAATTTTTATTTCCAAGAAATTGATTGCTTATGAGTGTTATTATTTCATATAAAAAGGATTCAAAAGAATCTATCAAATCAATAATTGAGGAACTTGATAAACTATTGTTTATACAATCTATCAACCAAAATATCATTGATTGTAAAGACAAAATATATGAATATTATTCTTTAAAATATGAGTATGTATCTATTTTGGAGAATGAAAATAAACCTAAAAAAATCAATTCAAGTTGTGTCGATGAAAAGAAAGAGGAATTAGGTTTGAAAGACAGCTTCGAGTACGATGAAAACTGGTTAAGTACAATAAAAAAAGAACACAAAGAAGATAAAGAATTTAGAGAAAATCAGTTAATTATCAAAAAGGTTGCCCGAACAGAAAGGGCGTTTCCTGGAGAGTATCTAATTAAAAATAAATCAGAAATATTAGAGAGTAGGTATATTTTGGATGCCATTAGTATTACCAAAATAAGGTCAAAAGGTGATATTTATTTTAGAGGTAAAACATACATGGGTGAGATAGATGATATTTCAAGGTTTTATTTAAATATAAAGTCGAAAGAAGAAGCTAAGTTGATTAGCGATATCATCATTGAATACTTTAATAAATTTGAAATACCTTTTGAACTAAAATATTTTACATCAGATAAAGATTTTAATAGAGCCGATATTTGTGTAATTTATCTAAAAGGAAGCTATTTTACAACGGCATTATATACATTAGGGGTAATTTATTCAAAATTTAAAGATTCGTTTAGGGACGAACTACCGCTTTTTGTAAAAGAAATAGATAAAGGAATTGGATTTGCAGAATCGCCCCAAAATCCGTCTATTAGTTTTGGTGAGAAAAGAGCGTATTTAATTGCAGAAGCCTATATTTTAAATTTGAATTCTCAAGACAAATTTAATTGTATTCTAAATTTTATAAAAAACAAAGGCTACGATTTAGAAAACTTTCATGTAAATCCTACCAGTCATAGGTACTATAAATTAGATGTTTTTGAGATAGCTAAACTACAAAGTTTTGAAACTTTTGATAAAATCAAAAATCATCCAAAAATTTATAGGACATTCCTACATAAAATTATTACTTACTCTGAATATAAATTAAAAAAAGATTATGTAGAATCTGCTTACAAAATAGCAAAGATGCTTTGCAACGAAGCAATATGGATTAATGACAAAAATTGTAGATGGATAAGTGGTTACATTGACCCAAATAACAGTAAATTAAATTTTTCTTTAATTGATGATACTTTTGACAAAGGAAACTTAGGTATAGCTCTATTCTTATCACGAATCTATTTTTATTATAATAATGAACTACTTTTAGAAACTACTTTGGGGGCAATTAATTCATTGGTAGAGCAGATAAATAAAAAAAATCACACACTCGATTTATCAGAGATGATACTACATAAATTTGCATTAGTACAAATTTATAGGATTTTAAGAAGCCAAAAAATTGATACCGATGCAGTAAAGTATATCAAATTCGCTTACGAAGGAGTACAAAAACAAATCAACCAGGTAAAGCGAGGTTCTGAATCAAATAAAAGAAAAGCTACTACTCCAAATATTATTACAAATTCTATCTATAAAACACTTTTTGAGGTCAATATTAGCCCTAAAGACTATGATGGAATAATTAATATTCTGAGAGAATTTGATAGAAATGATGGCGTTCAAAGACCAGTATTTGGGCAATTTAATGATTCGATACAAAAACTTTACGAAGTTGGTGATTATTTATCTTTTATAATACAGAGTGGGCGGTCATTTACAAACATTCATACAAACGAAAGACAGGATATATTTTGTCCAGATATTACGAACGGTTATACAGCAATAGGACATTTTTTTCTAAGACTTTACGACCCTAAAAGAATTTGGGCAATTCCTAAATTAGAATAGGTTTAGGTATTGTAACTTCTATTTTAGTACCCATACCTTCAAAAGAATCAATATCAACTTTTCCATCAAGAGAATTAACCCGTTTGGTTATGTTTTTCAACCCATTTCCATCAGATTTACTCAGATTAAAACCAACTCCGTTATCTTGGATTTTCAGTGAAAAATCTTTTCTATTTTCGAGTAGGTTTATTTTAACTTCAGTTGCTTTTGAATATTTTAAGATATTATTTAGTGTTTCCAGAAAAATACTAAAAAGTTCTAATTCTATTTTCTTATCAATTTCAGATTTAATATTCTGTCTAAAATCAAACTTTACTTTATTAATAGATAAATCATTTAAAACTTTAGAGATTGCTCCCACTAAGCCTTGTTTTTTTAGTATATCCGGAACAAGGTTATGTGATAAACTTCTAACATCGTCATAAATATTTTTCACAACTGCAATTGTATCATTAAATATTTTTTCCTCTTGAGCATTAAAATCATCTCTTCTTAAAGCCTCCAACCTCCATTTCAATGCCGAAATCGTAGAACCTATATTATCATGAATATGCGACGCAATACGTTCTCTCTCAACCACCTGTCCATCAAATAATGCGTCTTTGATTTGTTGATTTTTTGTTTCAATCTCTGCGGTTCGTTCATTTACCTTTATTTCAAGTGAGTTATTCAAGAAGATAAGCTCGTTTTTTGTTATCAACAATTCTTCATTAGACCTCTGGATTTCATTATTTTTCTTTCTTATAAAATTATAGCTATATAAAACAAGAATGAATACTAAAACTAATAAAATCAATGAATAAATTACTCCCTGCTTGATTCTTTCTTCGTTTTCCAAATTAGAGTTTAGTTCTAAAATTCGTTGTTGCTGTTTTTCGTTTTCATAAATGAAGTTTAATGATTGTAGAAGTTTTACAGATTTTAGACTATCCTCAGAAAATTTATATTCCGAGTATTTTTCATAAAAAAATAAGCTCATTTTTGGATTTTCCAGTGCTTTATAAACTTGAAATAAAGTTTTATAAACTCTTAAAGGTAATGTAGGCTCATCAATTTTTTGTAAGACAACTTTGCTTTTGCTCGCAAATTGAAGTGCCTCTTTATATTTTTTTTGTTTAAATAATGCCTCAGCTATACCTGCATTTGCAAACGCAATAATACTTTCATTGTTTGGCATGTATAGGTAACACATTGAATAATTTTTGATTGCATTTTTATAATCACCCAGTTCCTGAAATGCAAAACCTAAATTTGTATGATAATAACAAGCAACCGTAGAGTCGAGAGGATTATTATTTGATTTACAAATCAAGAGTATTTTGATGGCTTGGTGGTAGTCTTTTTTACCAAAATAAGAAGTCCCTATATTATTAAGACAAATTAAGTAGCGATAATGTGTTCCATACTTCTTTTCAAATGGAAGGGCTTTATAGTAATACTCAATGGATTTATCATAACTTTCAAGGGTATTATAATTATCACCTATTTTCCTTAAAATGTAACCGATGCGTTCATTATTTTTTAAATTCTCGGCATAAAACAAAGATTTAAAAAGATAATCAGAGGCATTAAGATGTAGGCTTTTTTTTCTGTATAATAATCCAATTTGAAAGTTAGAAACCATCAGCCCTTTATTAAATTTAACCTTCTCTGAAATCTTTAGTGCTTCTCTATAGTAATTCAATGAATTTTCAAAATTACTTTCAAAATGTCCCTCCCCCATCTCACACAGTACCCTCACCCGCATCGTATCGCCAGCAAAAGACCTACCTTCGGGCGGTAGCTTTGCCAAAACTTTTTTAAGGCTGTCTAATTTTGCTTGCGAAAAGCCATTGAAGCAAAGAGCAGTTAGCAAAAGGCATAGATAAAACTTTTTCATCAATAACAGGTTTGGTGCTGTGAATATAGCTATATGTCAATACAAATAACACCCTTTTACTGTCCAGTTAGTATAAAAATCTTCAAAAAATCATAGAAATACGGTATTTCTAACTTAAAAGTGTATTCAGAAATTTGTCTATTATTTACATGAAGACATTTTTGGATGAAACGCATCAAATCTTACACCCTCGGCTGGGATACTCACAACAAAGAAGGCTATTTGAGTTTGATTGATGAACTCGATGAAAAACACTTACTGAG
>JALONS010000282.1 GCA_025454855.1 Arcicella sp. | reverse complement strand
TTTTTGTCGCTTAAATGGTTCACTAAATGTACGATTAATCTTGGTTTTGTCCATAAATTAGTTGAATTTATTTGTCAACCTATGTTAGGACGAGACACACTGATAACTGTTCACTACTTACTGATAACTGCTCCCTGTTTACTGATAATTGTTCCTTGTTTACTGATAAACTGAAAACTGAAAAATTATGCTTTTAGCCATTGATATCGGCAATACAGACATTGTTTTCGGAATTTATGATAATCATTCGTGGATTCATCAATTTCGTATTTCTTCTTCTCTTTCGCATCGTTCTGCCGACTATGAGGCTCAATTACGCATTAGATTTTTAGAAAACAACCTCAAAATCAGCGATATAACTCGCAGTATTATTAGTTGTGTTGTTCCCGACCAAAGAAGTGTTTTGAAAGAAATGGTGCAAGAAATGTTTGCACTTGACCCCGTTATGGTTGGCGTAGAGATGTACGACAAACTAAAAATGGAGATTTTGAGTCCTTATGAAATCGGAACAGATTTGGTTTGTAATGCCACCTATGCGTATTACACGCACAAACGTACCTGCATGATTGTTGATTTTGGTACGGCACTCACGTTCACGGTAATTTCTGGCGAAGGCAAAATTTTGGGTGTTTCCATTGCTCCAGGATTAAAAACTGCCGTAAAATCTCTTTTCTCTAACACGGCACAATTACCCGAAGTACCTCTGCAAATGCCAGATTCTGCTATTGGGAAAAATACCGTCCATGCTATACAGGCGGGCGTTTTATGGGGTTATGTAGGAATGGTACGGGAAATGATTAAGCAAATCAAAAACGAAGTGGGGCAAGATTGTTTAGTCTTAGCAACTGGTGGACTTTCGTCTATTCTTACCCCCCTGCGTGATGATTTTGATGAAGTGGACAAATTATTAACCTTGAATGGACTGAGAATAATTTCAGAATTGGTGTAAAATTATTATTTCATAGTGGGTATTGACGTATGCTATACGCCAATACTTATTCAAAACTGTCATTTCAAAAAATGACAGTTTTTTTATACCCCTCTGCAACCTTTTCTTGTATCCCTGCATCTCATCTTCAAAAGCTACTTTTCCAAAACTAAACGAATACTTTACGGGAATTCTTAACCATTTATCCTTTAAGAAGACCAATCAGGTAGTTTGTTATGCAAGGTAGTATGTTAGATAATAATTTTGATTCACCAAACAAGCCAAAAGTTACTTATGAGATTGAGGAAAGTACTTGTTTGAAAATCTCAAAATCTATCCAAAATAAGCCAAAGCCTTCGCTGAAAGCTAAACAAAAAACTCTTTATGAAAACTTTACTTTATTCTCTAATCGCCCTCATAAGCCTCAACAGTTTTAAAACTAATGCACAGGGAAAAATCAGTGGACAAATTACTGATGACAAAAACAAAATTGTAGAATTTGCCAACGTTACTTTACTAAAAGCCAAAGATTCCACCCTTGTCAAAGGAGCATTATCTGACGCTAATGGTTCATTTGAATTTGAAAAAATCACCTATGGGGATTATATCGTTAATATCTCGCAATTAGGTTATAAGAAATTTTACACGCCCAAGTTTACGCTCAATTCAGAAAACGGTACAGTCAAATTATCAAATCTTGTGATGCAAGAAGATTCTAAGCAATTATCTGAGGTTCAGGTAGTTGCCAAGAAACCTTTTATTGAACAACAAATTGATAAAACGGTAGTGAATGTTGAAAATTCAATCGTATCGGCGGGTAGTACAGCCTTAGAGGTTTTGGAAAAAGCCCCTGGTGTAACCGTTGATAAAGACGGAAATATATCTCTGAAAGGTAAGCAAAACGTAATGGTGATGATGGATGGCAAACCTACGTATATGTCGGCGAGTGATTTGGCTAACTTACTGAGAAATATGCAGTCGAATCAATTAGAGAAAATCGAGATTATGACCAATCCACCCGCCAAATACGATGCGGCTGGTAATGCAGGGGTAATCAATATCAAAACTAAGAAAAATCAAAACATGGGCTTGAACGGCTCGGCAACAGTGGGTTTTGGTTACGGCTTTTTCAGAAGTTTACCCAAAGAAAATGCCAATTTGAACCTGAATTATCGTAAAGGCAAACTTAATTTATTTGGAAATTTTTCCGCTAATAATCGTAAAAGTTTTCAAATCAATGAAATTAATAGAAAATTCGTGGAGAATGGAAAACCACTTTCTGGGTTCGACCAAGTGGCTGATTCTGATAAGAAAAATCATTCTTTTTCTTACAAATTAGGAGCTGATTACTTTATTGACAGTAAAAACACTATCGGATTTTTATTCAACGGCATGAACGGAGGATGGAGTGAGTTGCTTGATAATCAGGCTCTTGTAAAAAATAGCTTGGGGCAATTAGACTCTACTTCTATTACACTGGGCGATATAAAAGCCAATTGGGGGAATTACTCAAGCAATATCAATTTTAAACACATCATTGACTCCACAGGAAAAGAACTGACCGTTGATGCAGACTACGCTCGCTACGATAATGCCAACACGATGAAATATCGTACTTCAAAATATGACCTTGCCAATATTCTACGTCAAACTCGGAATGAAGACGGAATGACCGATTCTAAGATTGATATTTATTCTCTTAAAACTGATTTAACGTATCCAATCAATAAAAGTACGAAATTAGAAATGGGACTTAAATCAAGTTATGTGTATTCAAACAATGACATGAGATTTGAGTTTTTGTTGGGTGATTTGAACACACCCGTAATAGACCCTACCCGCACCCGTGACTTTCTTTACAAGGAAAATATTAATGCAGGGTATGTTAATTATTCAAAGGAGTTCAAAAAATTAAGTATCCAGTTAGGGCTTAGGGTTGAAAACACCGTCGGGCAAGGAACATTGAAAGGAAAAGAGCTTTTGAACAGAAATTATACGAACGTATTTCCAAGTATATTTTTAAGAGAAAAACTATCCGCAAAACACCAGTTGGGTTTATCGTATAGCCGTAGAATAGACCGCCCAAGTTATGAAGACTTAAACCCATTTTTGTATTTCCTCGACCCATACACTTTCCAAAAAGGGAATGAATTATTACAACCCCAATATACGGATGCCATAGAAGTCTCGCATACATTCATGGACGCTATTACTACTACCGTTAATTTTAGTCGTACCAACGATATAATGACCGATATTTTACAACAAAATAACGCTTTGAAATTAACCAACGTTACTAAATATAACATCGGATACGTTGATAACATGGGTATCTCGTTCTCTGTGCCAGTTCCTATTACCAAATGGTGGTTCAGTAATACTTATTTTAACTTATACAATAACCATTACGTGGGTGATATTCCTAAAATTACGATTGGGACGGATGGTACTGAAACTACCACTTACCAAGCATTAGATGCCAGAGCCACCAGTTATCAATTGAATATGAGTCATCAATTTACCTTGCCTAAGAAGTTTTCAGTGGAATTAAGTGGTTGGTATATGTCACCATTCATCGAAGGACAACTTTCGGGCAGACCGATGGGAGCCGTTTCGTTAGGTATTCAGAAAAAAGTTATGAAAGATAAAGCTACCATTAAACTGAACATCAATGACTTATTCTGGACTCAGAAATTTAGAGGTAATTTCCTTTTCAACGATATCGATGTTCAAATCGTGAACCGTTGGGAAAGTAGAGTTGCTCGGGTTTCGTTTACTTATCGTTTCGGGAATAATAAAGTACAAGCCGCTCGCCAACGACAAACAGGCTTAGAAGCAGAGAAAGGACGTGTTAAAAATGGAGGGAATTAGATGTTAGATGTGAAAAAAGCCCAGTTGGAAATATTAGTTCCTACTGGGCTTTTCTCATTACGAAATATATTCGTCAGTTTTTCTTTTCAAAATCAACTCTTTCACCAGGTAATGTATATTTAAACTTGGTCTTACCCGTCTTTTTGTCTTTCTTCCCGTTGTATTTTTTACCATTTCCAAACGCCTGCCAAGGCCAATGTTTCTTTGTAGTTACCCACGAAAAAGCCGCTCGGGGGCGATAATTTCCGCCTTCATGCTTATGTTCGGTGGCAACCCTGCAAGTTTTTTCTGGACAACGCCTCGCCCAAATACAGCCCGTCAAAATTTGACATCCAATAATTAATAATAACAGAAATGATTTTAATTTCATTGAGCAAGGATTTTTTTCAACAAAAATAGTGAAATAATCTTTCTCATCCATTCAATTCTTCCCACTTGTCATATTTTCTGAATGATGCTAAAAAATAGCTGTTTGATGTTATCCACTACTTATTTTTTAACGACTAACTAATCAAAATAGTACTGTATTTTACAAAAAACGACCGTTTACTCAGAACTTATACCAGTTACTCAATAATCACTTAATATTAATTGAAGTCATTACATTTTTGCAGTGTGAAAGTTATCTCTCTTTTTACTTTCAAATCAGTAACATATTTTTTAACGTTTAATATAATCTTACCATGAAAAACTTATTGATTCCTTTTTTTGCTCTCATTTTATTAACAAACGCTTGTAAGAAAGAAGAAACCGTGGCACCTTCGATGGTTGGCTATTGGGTAGGTAAATATGGCAACAGTTCGGGGGCTGCCCAAACTGATTACGCCTTTCTTTTGGATGCCAACGGTACTATGAAGGTTTACGCCAATAATGCCGATACAGCAAAAGCCAGCAAAGCCAAAGGTACTTATTTTGTATCAGGGGTAAAAATCAATGGTACTTATACCTATCCAGGTAATATCACTTACTCTTTCACTGCCACTGCCGATGAAAAATTTACCACCATGTCAGGTAGTTGGGGTAGTGGAAGTTCTACTACGGGTAATACCTTTTTCATGAACAAAAAATAATTTTCTTGTTTAAGAAGGCTCAACAAAAAACCTTCTATCGTTGTGAATTTCACAATAATAGAAGGTTTTAAATTTTGTAGATATTTAGCCTAAGCTACTACCGAACTCATCACTTCCGTTTGTTTACGGATAGATTCTAAGTGAACTAACTTAAATAATTCTTCCACAAATTCAGGGTACAATCCTAAGCCTGATGCCTGTTTTGCACGGTCAGCGTGAACTTGTTTCCAACGGTCAAGTTGTAAAACTGCCACATTGTTATCACGCTTATATTCTCCTAATTTCTCAACGATTGCCATACGAGCTGCCAACACTTCCATCAGTTCACGGTCAATGTTATCAATTTTAGCACGCATTGCTGCTAATTCATCCGAGAAATCAGCTCCGTAATTTGCTTTACGTACTTCCAACTCTCTCAACATTTCACCCAAAACTTCTGGTGTTACTTGCTGAGAAGCATCAGACCACGCTTGGTCAGGGTCACGGTGGGTTTCAATAATCATCCCGTCGTAATTCAAATCCAGAATTCTTTGCGATAATTCCATCAACAAAGCACGTTTCCCAGCCATGTGCGAAGGGTCGCCAATCATCGGTAATTGAGGAAACAAACGCTTCATTTCAACCGCTAATTGCCACATGGGCGAATTACGATATTTTGTTTCTTGAGCGTTTGAAAAACCACGGTGAATCGCACCCAATTTTTTCTTCAAAAGCACCTACCCAAAGAGCTAAGTCTGGATTTACAGGGTTTTTTACCAATACTGGAATATCCACTCCTTTCAAAGCATCAGCCAAATCCTGCACGTTGAATGGGTTTACGGTAGTTCTTGCTCCAATCCAAAGCACATCAACCCCGTATTTTAATGATAATTCTACGTGTTCGGGCGTTGCTACTTCACAAGCCAAAGGCAGACCTGTTTGTTTTTTCGCCTCCACTAACCATTTCAAAGCAGGCTCACCCATTCCTTCAAAACTTCCCGGACGAGTACGTGGTTTCCACACACCTGCACGCATGATGTGAGCGTAACCTTCTGCTTTAATTCGGTTGGCAGTTTCCAACACTTGTTCCTCAGTTTCTGCCGAACATGGTCCCGCAATTATCAAAGGCTTGCCGTCAGTATTAATCCACTCCTGCATCGGCGTTATGTCTAAATTCGCATTCATTTGGTTAACTTTATTCGTTATTCTTTAAAACAATTTTGAGACACAAAATGTAACATTTCTGTATCTATTTCGTCAAATTTAAAATTACTTTACAAAAAAATAATCTCGTTTTTACAATAAAAATTAAGGGTTTGAAAATTTAATATCGCAAAACTTGATTTTGTATTATTCTAATATACTATATTTGCACGTTTTTATAAAACAAATGCGTTTTCTCTGAATCATATTAAACTGATAATCAATCATTAAAATAATTTTTCAGTTTTAAATTACAGTAGAACATCCAGTCTGTAAAATGACCAAAATGCCAACCACCAAATCTCTCATGAAGTCCACAAAAGTTAGTTTTGAGGATACTTCTATCGCTTTTGCTTCCAAATCAAATTTACAGCTAAAGAAGATTTATCTACTGTTTGCCAGTATGAATCAGAATTGGCTTGTAAAGTTAGGGACTTTTTTTATCAAACTCTTCCTTTTTCTTCATTTTCCCATAAAAAAATTGATAAAAATTACTGTGTTTGAGCAGTTTTGTGGTGGAGAAAATTTGCAAGAATGTAATAAAACCATAGAAAATTTGGATAAAGCCCACATCGGCACAATTTTGGATTATTCCGTTGAAGGTGAAGATAACGAGAAAAGTTTCGATAAGACCACCAAAGAAATCTCACTAACCATCGAGAAAGCCAATCAAAATACAGCTATTCCTTTTGCGGTTTTTAAAGTAACGGGTATCGGAAGTGCCGAATTATTGGAGAAAGTTCAGAATGAAAATACGTTAGATGAAGACGAGATAGAAGCCTTTGAACGCATCAGAAATCGGATGGATTCGCTTTGTGAGAAAGCATCAAAATTGAATGTTAGAATTTTTGTGGATGCCGAGGAATCTTGGATTCAAGATACCATTGATAAACTAACCTACGAAATGATGGAAAAATATAACCATGAACAATGTGTGGTTTATAATACTTTCCAGATGTACCGTAAGGATATGCTCCAAAATTTGAAACAAGCTACTCAACAAGCTCGTAACAGTCATTATTTTTTAGGAGTAAAATTAGTAAGAGGAGCATACATGGAAAAAGAACGCCAAAGAGCTCACGAAGATAATTATTGTGAACCTGTACACGAAACCAAAGCCAACACCGACCACGATTTTAATGTGGCAATGGAATATACCGTTGAAAACAAAGATGTTATTTCTGTTTGCGTAGGTACTCACAACGAATACAGCTGTAAATATTTGGTAGATTTGATGGTTCAACACCAGATTGAACCTAAAGACAAACATTTCTACTTTGCCCAGCTACTGGGAATGTCAGATAATATTTCTTACAATTTATCAAAAGCGGGTTACAATGTAGCCAAATACGTTCCTTATGGCCCAGTGGATGCTGTAATGCCTTATTTATTCAGAAGAGCAGAAGAAAATACTTCGGTGGCGGGACAAGCCAGTCGTGAATTTACTTTGATAAAACGAGAAATCGTGAGAAGAAAACGATTGATGTTCAGCGGGAAGTAATATTTTAATAGGGTTTAGAAGATAAAAATTGGGGATGTGAAGTTCAGCGATTTCACGAAAAATCATTCTCTTTTTCATGCTTAAAGTAATATTTTTAGAAGAAGCCACAAATTCACACAATTTGTGGCTTCTTTATTTCGTATCTTTGCCGTTCAATTAATAGTTATCCGTAAAAAATTTACTTCTTGTAATTAATATAAGATATTTTCGACTCATCCAAAAGAGATGTATTGTTTACTGATAACTACTCACTGATAACTGTGTATTGCTAATGTTTCGTTCCCCTTATAAGTATTTTTGGCTTACGGTTTTACTGATTATTATCGACCAAATCATTAAATTATCGGTACATCACTATATGATGTATGAAGGTAATGAAATACCCTTGTTTGGTCAATGGTTCAAGTTGCATTACGTCCTTAATCGAGGTATGGCTTTTGGTATGGAACTTTCCTTTATTCCAGGAGGATACGGCAAAATTGTGTTGAGCCTTTTTAGATTAGCCGCTATGTTTGGTATTGGGTACTACTTAGTGCGATTAGCCAGTAGAAATGCCCATGAAGGTCTTTTATGGAGTATTGCTGCTATTTTAGGAGGAGCTATCGGAAATGTAATTGATAGTACTTTTTACGGAAAATTTTTGGGGAATCACCCTGCTGGCTCTCCTACGCCGTGGTTTCATGGACAGGTCATTGATATGTTCTTTTTTGACCCATATCAGGGTTGGATTCCAGACTGGGTACCACTTTGGGGTGGTTCTTGGTATTCCACGCCAATTTTTAATTTTGCCGATGCTTCTATTTTTTGTGGAGTAGTTGCTATCTTAATTTTTCAAAATAAATTCTTTGATAATACGCCAAGTCAAAGCATTGAAACAGCATCTACTAAGAGTATCACAGAAGAAACAAACGAAGCGACAGAGGATAAAAATACTACAATTTTAGAAGAAAAAACTGATAATGATAATAATGAGTAAGGTAGTACGATAAATGAACAATTTTGAACGACCTTCTTTTCAAAGCGTTAATTCTCTAAAAATATGTTCCATTGTTTTGTTTGCTTGCTTTAGTTCGCTTAACTGAGCATTTTCTACAATTTTACCACGATTGATTATTACTACTCTATCGCAAATAGCTTCTACTTCTTGCATAATGTGAGTGGAAAAAATAACGGTTTTTTCTTTGCCAATATTTCTAATAACCGCTCTGATTTCAGCTAATTGGTTGGGGTCGAGTCCTGTAGTGGGTTCATCTAAAATTAATACTTTGGGGTCATGTATTAATGCTTGGGCTAAACCTACTCGCTGGCGATAACCTTTGGATAACTGTCCAATTTTCTTTTTTGCTTCAAGTCCCAATCCAAATATTTCGATAACTTCCTCTATTCTTGTTCTTAAAAAATTTCCCTTTAATCCGTAGATTCCTCCAATGAATTCAAGAAATTCTTTCACGTACATTTCTAAATAAAGGGGATTATGTTCAGGCAAATAACCAATATTTTTACGTACTTCCATCGGAGATGTCAGCACATCATAACCACAAACCTCAACTGTACCCGAAGTTGGTGTTAGATAACCCGTAGCAACTTTCATCGTAGTGGATTTCCCTGCTCCATTCGGACCCAAAAAACCTACGATTTCTCCTTTTTGAGCTTCAAAAGAAATATTATCAACGGCTTTTTGAGTAGCGTATATTTTAGTTAGGTTTTGTACTTTTAACATTGTTTTGTTGTTCGTTATTCCATGTTATATGTTCGTCAGTCCATGTTGCAAATTCCGAACATCGAAAAACGAACAATAAACATCGAAGATTAAGAAAACATACTACCCAAATCCATTCCAGGAATATTAGGCATTAGTCCTTGTGTGGCTTTTTGTAAATGAGCTTTTACTTTATCGTCAATATTTTCTAAAGCATTATTAGTTGCCGCTACCACTAAATCTTGTAGTACTTCACGGTCTTCGGGTTTGATGAGGTCTTCATCGATTTCAATTTTAATTAGCTGTTTTTTCCCATTCACGGTAGCACGTACCATTCCCGCTCCTGACTCACCCGTTTCGATAATAGAACCTAATGATTCTTGTGCCTCTTTCATTTTGGCTTGGAGTTCCTTCACTTTTCCAAGCATTCCCATCATGTCAAACATATTCAAAAGCCCCCAGTCCCAACAGGAGAAGTTTTAATGGTTAAAAAATCTCTTTGGGACAACCCTATGAATAGGTTAAGAGATTTCCTATTGCAATTTACACACTATTGATGTAACGCAAAAAATAAACCTCAACTTATGTGCTGAGGTTTATTTTTGTTTTGTGATTAGGTATTTATGCTAAGCGAAAATTAAACGAATACGTCACTGAAATTACCAATCAATAGGCTAATAACAATGCACCTTCTTTTATAGTAACTTGTCCTACGGTGTCTTCTACTTCTATCCGATAAGCATAGCTACCCTCTATTGCTTTGTTGCCATTGTTCATGGTACCATCCCAACCAATTACACTATTGGGTACTTGAGCATCGTGAGTAGGATAACCCGCTTGTTCTGCATAAAAAATAGCATTGCCCCAACGGTCGTAAATGGTCATTTTCAAGTTTTTAATGAATTTCCCTTCTACGATAAACTTATCATTTTGCCCATCACCATTAGGAGTAAATATTTGCGGACTAATGGCAATTGACGGGCGGAAAATTTTAATGATATTGGATAATGCACTGGGTAGCGTACTACCACCAATGGTGTTCCAACCAACGGGTCTTGCCTCTATTTGAACGTAAATCTCTTGCCCCTCAGATTCTGGTAAAGCCTGCGTATTGTAACTGTATGTGTTGATAAGATTACTGGCTAATTCCTTAATATTATTACCCGTGGATGGGTCCACCCGCTGAACAATATAGCTATCAGTACCAACAGAAATAGCAGATTCTCTCGTCCAGTTCACCGTTGAACCCGTGGGTTTCAAGTAAACAGTACAAACTTTATCCGAAGGGACTGACTCTTTGTTACAAAGATTAGTCCACGTCATATAATAACAGTAAGATTTGTTATTTACATCAGCAGTAAGGTCTTTAAACAATAAATTTCCTGTATTTACTAAAGAGTACGCTCCCGTGAGGCTATTAGCCCTATAAAATTTATAATTATCCGCTTTGATATTTAAAGGAGTATTGGCAGGGTCAAACTGTCCTTGAATACTCGCATTTTTAGCATCATTGGTCATGGTGGCAAAAAACCTCGGAATCTTCGGAGGAACATCATCCGAAATTGCCGTTACCTTCACCTTCTGTGAATACGATGCCAAACCATAATTAGTTTGTACCCGATAAGTATATTCATTGCCGCAAGTAGTAGTGTTATCTTCTATTGATATTTCTGAAATGTTATTGATTATCGGAAATAATTTATCAGTTGTACCATCAGGATTCAGGCGTTCTACTTGATAAAAAGCAAATGTACCACCTAATACACTACCAATAGCTCGATTCCACGTAATTACATTTTTATTACTTTGGGGTGTTACTTTA
>JALONS010000281.1 GCA_025454855.1 Arcicella sp. | reverse complement strand
TCCAATAATTTCCAGAATTTGTTTTTTTGTGATACTTTCCATAGTTTATCTTTTTTTGATAAAGGTAGATGGGCAGTAAGACAAAGTGTGGCGTGGTTGTAAATACAGGTGTATTGTTCTGGGTTAATGGGTTAAGATAAAATACTTTTAAATAAGCATTCAGGATCATCATTTATAGTTTTTTCTATTTTTTCAACAAAACTACTTACATCATCTAGTGAAAAAATTTCACTGATATCGAATATATAGAGTTGTTTCCAACCATTTTTACTAAAATCAGTATCTTCTATATGGGTATTTAACTCTCCCCATAATCCGATATGAAGTTTATTGTTTATTCCAAAATGGAAAGTTACTTTCTTGTCAAAATCAATATTTCTTAGAAAATCAATTGCTTCTCCCCAATAAAATCCAGAATCATTGAGTTCTCTGTCTCCCTTTTCTAGATTAAAACGAGTAATAATTGCAGTGATTAATTCATTACGAAATCCATTAATCATTACTTTGTCATACCAAGCCCCAGGTCTCACGACAAATATCTGATTATAGCCCCATTTCAATTTATAGACTTTTCCTTTTTGCATCCACTGATGAAACTTGTTGTTATAGTAAAGGTTTTTATGAGCAATACATTGGTTTGGATTTGAATCCGCTATTAAGGACTCTTGTTTTATAGATTTTTGAATTTCACTTTTTATTGATTCGATGGCATTTAATTCAATGAGTTTTAAAATACTTTTCTTTAGAGTTTCATTTCTTCGTAAATGTGTTTTCCAGTTGATTTCATCACTTACAAAATTAAAGGTTTCTAAAAGTTCCCAATTATCAAACTGAGAAATAACATACCTCATCAACGAATGAGTTTCTCCATCTATTAATTCATTTGATCCTTTTTCGTTAAATAATAAACAAGAAATTTTAAGACGTTCGCTTAAAGATTCTACCTTTTCGACTTTGTTCATTAAAAAACCGATACTCCCCTCAAACAGTTGATGTCTTTCAGCTTGATGAATAATGCCTTCCCATTCTTCTCTATTTTGAAGTATGAACGTAGCTTTTTCCTTTTCTTCTAATAATTGTGCTTTGTGGATATTATTCAATGAATTAATATAATCGTCTAAAGAACCATTTGTAAGACTATTATAAATGCCTTCACAATATTTGGCAATATTTCTGATTACGCTCATTACAGTCTTGTTAGCTTCTATGCTCCTAATGTCAGGATCAGAAATTAGATTCCAAACAACTCTCATCCATTCTTTAAATTTTTTAAGGTCAAAATCCTCAGTAGAATTTAAAATATACTGATTGATTGCGTCAAAAATCATCCGATCATCCATCTTTAAATTATCTTGTTTATACAAGCTATAATTGAAGGATGGCTTTTTCCATAATGGCTGAATGTTATCTTGTATTAACAAATTGTATTTGGAGTAAAAATCAAGTATGCGTTCAAGATTTTGGATGAAAGTAGTTGTAATAAGTGAGTTGTTTCTATACAACTCAAAATTTGAGTAGTAAAGCTCTTTCTCTTTTTTTTGCAACTCGTTATATACATAATTCTTATTGATGTCAGATCCAGTATAATTAATTATGAAATCATTAATTAGTATTCTATGAATAAATCTGAAAAAATATGCATCAACTGATTTTTCATCTTGGTTTTCTTTATTACCTAAATGCTTTTTCACTTCAGACCAAAACAAATCAGACCAAATATTGTCAAACTTATTTGCAATGATATCATAGTGATTCAACTTAACTCCATTATCCATTTCTTGCATAACTTCAAAAATTGGATTGGCTTTTATGAACCCAACTATATCAGCCTTAAAGTTTTCAAAAGAAGATAATACCTTCCCTCTTGCGTTTAATTTGATGTATAAATCATCCGTCAATTTAAATTGATCCATTGGCAAGACATAAAAAGTAATAAAGCCTTCTTTTAAACTCTGTAAAAGAGAACCTTTTTTGTCAGATTTTTGATAGATTTTGTAGATTGTTTCTAATGTATTCAATGCACCACTTATAGTTGGATCTAAAGAAAAATGTTCGTTAAACCAATACGATTTCTCGATACTTTCTTTTGGATTTTCTTCAACTTCAAAATCGACTAATTCTTTAAAAAACCGCCTAGAGGTATCCCTTGTTTCATAAGAGAATTTCGAAAGTATATGTTTGTACGTTTCAAACTCTTCTGGATTTTCTTTGGTTTCGACCTTTATAATGTACCAGTGCAGCAAAAATAAAGTTGTGAGTCTTTGTTGCCCATCCAATGGAAGAAAGGAGTTATTCTGATTTAAAGAACCATAAATAAAATCAAGCTTTAAGTTTTCTTTGGTTTCCAAATGTTTAAACAATTTACCAATAAACTCTTCCCTAAGCTCTTTATTATCCTCTCTACCTTGTGCATAATCTCGCTGAATTATAGGAATGGTAATATTAGAAATACTTTTTTCTTCATAGCCAATAGAATCTGAAGAAGCCAGTATTTTGAAATTATAACCATCTTCATTATCCAATATATAGTTGATAGGCTCTTTTAAGAACTTTAAAAGACTGTATGTTTTCATTATTTCATAAATTTTGACAAAGATTTTTCAATCTGTTTTTGATAATTTTCAGAATCACTTTTGCTCCAACGTGTATGTTTTTTAGTGTTTCCAGAATAATATTTTAGAAATACATTTTTTGTAGCAATCGGTATATAAACACCTCTTTTATCTTTATCAATAATTAGTCTTCGCTTAGTATTGAAATAAGAATTACCATAACTCCGATTTATACTATCATTTAAAATGGTTAGATTACCAATATTATTTTTACTATTATCATCTAATTTATTGAGTTCTTTTTCAAGAAATTTATTAACAATTACAATTGTGGATTCTAATATTTTATTTAATATTTCTTTATTAATGTTATCCTCTTCCCATTTATCTTCTACATCTGATTCTTTGAAAAGAGGGCTTGTGTTTTCTTCAAAAGGTTCTCCAATTTCAAAACCAAAGTCAAGTTCTAAATCTTTTAAAAATTCAATTTTCTCTTCGAATTTTAAGGAACTAACTTCTTTTTCTGTTTGGGAATCAATATGCTCTATGTCATATTTATTAGAACTGTAAAGATCAAAAGGTAATCTATAAATTTCCTCTCCTTTACTGGATTGAGATAAAGAAACATAACTTTCGATATTGAACAAAAAGAAGAGTTTTTTCAGTTCTTTTTTATCGGAATTATAATCAATACTAATTTTATTGTCTTTGAAAAAAGATTTACTATCGTTCGATATTATATCTATTAGATAATTGGTTAGATCTTGTTTAGTTTTAAATTTTCTTGAAAGTAATTCTAAAATAACATTTCTTTTTGTTTCTTCTTTATTTTGTATATAACCGATGTAGTGAAAGTGTTCAGGATGGTTATACCATTGTAATAATTTTTCAAATACCTCATTTACTCTATCCCAAACAGTTCTTAAATCTTCTGTTTTTTGTATTTCATCTGAAAAATAACGAAAAACACTGTGTTTGTCTGTTCCAAACAAACGATCAAAAGCAATCTTGTCCTTTGTTTCATTTCTTGCAGTATCAAAAAGTAAATCAAAAATATATTCGATTCTTGACGGATAATCTCTTTGAGGTTTTAAGAAACCCCAAAAGAATTTTGATTGCAACTGATTTTCTATCTGTTGCCATTCTTTTGAAATACTATATTTTATCGACTTACTAACAGTGTCATTCTCTCTTAAAAAAGAGGCTTTGATTAGTTCCGCATTTGTCAAAGGTATTTTACCGATATTAAACCGTCTAAAAACCTCAATGCTATTATCGTGTTCTTCTATTTCATACCATATTACTTTTACGCAATTAACTTTGAATGAAGTAAGCAATTTTAAAAAAAGAAACGGATATTTCGGTTCTGCGTTCTTAAACCATGTAGAAATAGTGTTATACACTATTTTCATATGATAGAAATCAATATTGTTTTTCAATTCCTCTTGTTTTTCTAAAGAATTGATGTAGTTGTTGAAATCCGAAAGTATTTCCTTGCTTTTTTCCCTCACTTCGTAAACGATTGAAGGTAAATATTGAAGGAGTACTTCATTTTTTAAGTATTCTTTCAGAAAGTTTAAAATAATAGTAATTGTTGTTATACGTTGCTGTCCGTCAATTACCTCATAAATAACGTTATTATCAAAATTAAATCGATATAATTTTATCTTTTCTTCATCAGATAAACGTTTTACGACTATAGGTTGTAAGCAGTAAAACTCCTCTTCTGATTTATTAGAATGATCTATAAACTCTTTGAAATCATTTAAGAGGTCATTTACTTGATTCTCGTCCCAGCGATACCCTCTTTGATAAGATCGAATGAAAAAAGCTTTATTTAGTAAATTTGCAACAGGCTCTAATTTTACTCCTATATTCATCATTACAATTATTTTATACTTCGCAAATGTATCAAAAACAATTCGGCACAAGATTTAGCATCGCTTAAAGCATCATGATGAATTAATGAAATTTGATACTGATTACACAATGATGCTAAGCTTTGTCTAAATATGCGATAGGTACAATGCTTCTCATATTCAGGATTTTCTATACCATAATATTCCAATGTTTTTTTTAAGACTGGAAAGTCAAAGGATAAGCCGTTATGGGCCACAACAGTTTGCCCTTTGATGTATGGTTCTAATTTGTGCCAGACTTTATCAAAAGTGGGGCAATCTTTTGTTACATCGGGAGTAATACCGTGAATATTAACAAACCGTTTCCAGTAATAGTTATTGGGTGGCTGAACCAACAAATTAATTTCTTCGGTAATGACACCGTTCTCAACTCTTACAAGTCCAATCTGGCAAATACTCCAACGATAACCTTGGGCAGTTTCAAAATCGATGGCAACAAAAGATTTCATGTTAATAGGTTGATGTTTGTTACAATAAAATCAAGAATCTCCCAAAAAACGGAATAAATCCACAGTCAGAAAGATTCTTGAAATCTAGAAAAGTTACTGTTTTAACTTCTTTTCATCCAACTTCTTCCACCATTGGTTGAATAATAAAGGCCTTTTGATGTTGTTGCTAAAATCTCTTTTCCATTCTCGGTTAAATCTTGGAAATCTCCAGTAGATGAACCTGAGTAACGAGTCATCCAAGATCTTCCATCATTGGTTGAATACTCAATTTTGTTTTGTTGTTTGGGACTAATTCTGATGAGTTCTTTGCCTGTTTTGATCATTTGTGACATAATTGTTCAATTTTAATTATTTAATTATTTATAGTATGATTATTTCTTAAAGTCTAATTTTAATACCCCTAGTACAGCTGTATAAATTGGATTATTCAATAGGTATATATTATTAGGATTAATTATTGTAAACATAGAATTATTTTCTAAATAAGTAAAGCAATCAATTTTAAATATAGGTTTTAATAATTTCCTAAATGAAGATGTATTTGATGTTCCACCAGTAAAAATAATACCATAAATGAGCTGCTTTTTATCAATATGCGAACTAATAGCAAAATCAATAAACTCCAATATTTCAACTAGGCGACAATGAATGACATAGGATATATCTTTTTTAAACATAGTTTTCATGTGATGTTTAAAGAGTTTTGCTTTTATAGTTTCATCTTCATTTAGATTTAGGTAGGTAGCACTACCATATTTTATTTTTATTTCTTCTGCA
>JALONS010000280.1 GCA_025454855.1 Arcicella sp. | reverse complement strand
TTTTGTACTTATCGAAATCAAGACGCATAAACTGACGCATCAAGATTTAGGACAGTTGCAGATGTATGTAAATTATTATGACAGAATCGAAAAACTCCCCCACGAAAACCCTACGATTGGTATTTTGCTCTGTACGGATAAAAACGATGCCGTAGTAAAATTTACACTACCGCCTGATAATCAACAAATTACCGCCAGCCAATACCAATTATACTTACCCACCGAAAACCAATTATTAACAGAAGTACAAAAAGAATTAGCCGTTTTTCAGTACAAAAAAGAGATAGAAAAAGATGAAGAATGAACCAGCATTAGCCCAAGTGTTCCACTTTGACCTCTACGGCAAAAGAGAAGCCAAATACGATTTCCTCGACCAAAACTCGCTCAAAAGCATTGAATGGAACATTTTAACACCCCAAGAACCTAATTTCTTCTTGGTGAAAAAAGATTTTGATGAATCGGGTTTGTATGAAATGGGGTTTAAAATTGATGAGTTGTTTAAAGTAAATGCTTGCGGTGTAGTTTCAGCAAGAGATTCCCTTTTGATTTCTATGGATAAAATACACATTGAAAATGTTAAAAAAGATTTTCTTACTTTGGATGAGCAAAGTTTTATACAAAAGTATAACCTTCCAGAGGATAGTAGGGATTGGAAATACTCTTTCGCATTGAATACCATAAAAGAAAAGATATTTTCTTATGAAAAAATCAACTATAAACCTTTCGATATTAGACATATTTTGTATTCCCCTAAATCAAAAGGAATAATATCATATCCACGATTTGAGGTAATGAAACACTTTATAAATCATCAAAATTTGGGACTAATTCTAAATAAACAATTTGTGGGAGACACATATTCTCATTGTTCTATAACAACTTCTATCACAGTAAAAGGGTGTCATTATCTTGGAAATAATGGAAATGATTTTCTTTTCCCACTCTATCTCTACCCCGAAAGTCAAGATTTATTTTCAACCACAGAAAGAACGCCTAACCTAAATCCAGAAGTCCTCAAAAGAGTTGAGGAGTTTATAGGAATCCCTTTTGTGGCAGAAAAAACTCCGCAATCCGCAATCAAAAATCCGCAATCATTCGCTCCAATTGACGTTTTGGACTACATTTATGCCGTTCTGCACAGTCCAACTTATCGAGAGAAATACAAAGAATTTTTGAAGATAGATTTTCCAAGAGTGCCGTTTCCAAAAGACCTTGCAACGTTTTGGAAATTGGTAAAATTAGGCGGAGAAATCCGTCAGATTCATTTATTAGAAAGTCCCGAAGTAGAAAATTACATCACAGAATATCCCGAAAATGGTGATAATGTGGTGGTGAAAATCAAGTATGAAGAAGGACGGGTTTACATCAACGAGAATCAGTATTTTGATAAAGTACCAGAAACCGCTTGGAACTTCTATATTGGTGGCTATCAACCCGCCCAAAAGTGGCTCAAAGACCGTAAAGAGCGTGAATTGAGTTTTGAGGACATTTTACATTATCAAAAAATAATAGTTGCCCTCACGGAAACCGCCCGAATTATGGCGGAGATTGATTTGGTGGGGGTGGAGTAAATTAGGCACAGAAGGAACATAGGCACAAAGGAGCAAAGGAAATTTGCAAAATATTTGTTCTTAAAATCGTAATATTTAACATGACAATTAAGAAAAACACCATGACCATAGGAATTATTTTGATACTGATTGGCGTTTGTGCCATCGTCTCAGGTATTGTATTTATCAGAAAAGATACAGCAGTTTCAGCCGTTGCCAAAGTTGAAGAGTTCAAAGCTGATGAATTGATTGAGAAAATACCCGAAGCCAAGACAGACAAACAAAAAGGTGATGATTTTGAAAAATATGTAGTACAAAAATTCTCAAAATCGTATTTCAGCGTTTTAGAATGGGCAAGTGATAAATACGTTAATGGTACATACCCTAAAAGCAATACCCACCCAGATTTAACCCTAAAATTTAAGTTTAAAGAAGTAGATACAGACTTTGCCGTAGAGTGTAAATACCGTAGCGACTACTATAAAAATGGCGTTGAATGGTGTTCTGAAAAACAAATGGGCAATTATCAAGCCTTTGCCCAAGAAAAAAACATCAAAGTTTTTGTCGTAATTGGCGTAGGCGGAGAAGCCACCGCCCCCGAAGAATTATACATCATTCCGCTAACAGAATTGATGAGTAATTTTGTCGATAAATCTTTTCTAAATAAGTATCGAAAAGAGAAACACAAAGACAGCAATTTATTTTATGATTATCAAACAGGACGGTTGAAATAATCGGTAAAATGCCCTTTTTTTTACTGTACCAAAGTAAACATCGAGCGGAATCTACAAAGTTGTCTTATTTTTGAAGTAAAAATGTTAAGATATTTGTAATCAATAGGTTAAATTATTTTTTAGTACTAAATAAAGTATTAATTTCGATACCAAATTTGATGTCAAATTTAATACTTTATTTAACACTAAATTTGATACTAAAATTAACACTAAATATTGTACTGTTTTAAGTGCTAACAACTCAATAAAATGATTATAACAACAGGAGGAATTAAAGGAGGTAGTGGTAAAACAACCATAGCCACAAACTTAACAATTATGTTAGCTAACAAGGGCTTTGATGTGCTTTTGGTGGATGCTGACGACCAAGAAACATCTACTGATTTTACGGCATGGAGAGAAGAGAGTACAGAGGGAAATATAGGATATACCGCAGTTAAAATTACAGGAGATGCAGTGAGAACACAAGTCTTAAAGTTAGTAAGCAAATACGACCATATCATTATTGATACAGGTGGTAGAGATACATCAAGTCAGAGAGCAGCATTGAGTGTGTCGGATGTTTACTTAGTTCCTTTTACCCCACGTTCATTTGATATTTGGACACTTAGAAAGGTTGAAATTTTAGTTTCAGAAATTATGATTGTCAGTCCTAAATTAAAAGCATATATATTTCTCAATAGGGCAGATTCACGAGGAGCAGACAACGAGGATGCGGCAGAGCTTTTAAAGCAATCTGAGTATTTGTCTTATTTAGATTCTCCAATTGGAAATCGTAAAGTTTTTTCAAATGCAGCCGCAAGCGGTCTTGGAGTTACAGAAGTTAAGCCAGTAGATGAGAAAGCTATTAACGAATTGGTCTTATTATTTGAAAAAATTACTAACATTTAAGTACTGTATTTAGTACTTGAAACAGTACTTAAAACAGTACTTAAAACAGTATTCAAAACAGTACTAAATATCTATAATTATGGCAATTTCAGGTGTACCCAATAAAAAAAAATCTGTAATTAACGAAGAAGCAGAAAGTCAGCAAGTTGAAAAAAAAATTCAAGAGTGGATTAAAAGAGGTGGCTCAACTACTAACGAGGTCTCGTTAGAGCAACCTGAGCAAGACCCGCTAAAAGCAATGAATATTAAGTTATATCAAAGCGAGTTAGAAAAAATAAAAGATATACGAGGACGAACACTAAAAAGAGACAGGCTTTCTATTCATGATTGGATATTACAAGCAATACACGAGAAAATAGAAAAAGAGTTTTGATAAAGTTTATGCAATTTGTAGGTTTTAGGTAAAAAGTATTATGCAAAGAGTAGGATTAAATTAAATGTTAATACAATTAATTTTGAATTTAATCTATTTAGCACTGTTTTTAGTACTAAATTTAGTACTAAAAACAGTGCTAAATTAAAAACTAAACATCTTTCTACAAGAGATTTTACGTTATTCTTTTACAAAAGAAAACCTTTTAAAATTTATGCAATTTGTAGGTTTTAGGTTATTTCAAACCTACCTTTTTCTTACTAAAACCAAGTATAGTAGCCATATAAGCCGTTTTATTTTTTATTTCTCCTCTTATACCATGTGTGATTTTAGAATCCTCTTCAATGAATAATTGTAATATTTTAGGGTCATTTATGATTTTTCGTTGTTGATTAGTAGAAAAATTATACTGTGTTACTAATAATAGATTTACCTGAGCCATTACTTGACCAATATTAAGTTTAGAAACTGATTCCATTTCTTGTAATACGTTGTCGTGAGCATCAATAAGGCGTTGTTTTTCTTTTGTAACGATTCTGAACGTAAGATGAGTAAAGTTTCTCCCTGTCTTTATATATTCAATTTCAAACAGAATATCAGTCTTATCATTAATCTCTTTTTGGGCAATTTCTATTACTCGTTTTTTTAAGTTAAAAAAATCATTATACCCCTCAGCTCCCATCAATACTTTGAACTCTTCAATGCTAACGTTGAACCAAATTCCTGTATCCTTCCAACGGCTTAGAAGTGTGTAAAGCCTTTGAGCGTACTCACTTACAAGTGATAGAGCTGCATACAGTTCATACTCTGAATATCCCCTTTTTAATTCCATGAAATAGGGGACGACACGAGCGTACATATAGACTTCAATATATCCTTTTTTACCATCATATCGGACTTCTGGAAAGGGGATAATGTGGTCGAATTTTTCATCATCATCACTTTCATATTTTACTTTCCGAGACATGAGTTTTTCAGCCGTTTCTTTTAGCCTTTTTACATTAGTTTCTTTTAAAGCGGACAATGGAATTTGGAAGACTTTATTTTGAAATAAGTTTTGGTCAATATTAAAACCTTGTTCTATTTGGTTCAAGATTAGCCAGTAAATACGTCTTTCCAGAACGGTAAATTCATTTTTTGCCAAAAGCAGGATAAGCGGTTCTTTATTTTTAGTTTTTAAAATCGTACTATCCATGAGTTAAGTAATTGATTAATAGATGGTTGATTAATTATTGTAGCAATATTTTACATGGAATAATTAAAATATACCGTGCAAATATAGCAATAATACTTTAAATATTACATATAATTATTACACGTAGGTTTTACACGTAATATTAACGATATTTTTATGCAATTTGTAGGTTTTCGTATGCAATTTGTAGGTTTAATTTATGCAATTTGTAGGTTTAATTTATGCAATTTGTAGGTTTTCGTATGCAATTTGTAGGTTTTGGGTGTTGCAAGTCACTGAAAATCACCGAGTTATAGCCCCCTACAATATAACAATCAATTGAACAATAAAAAAAACAATAAAACAATCTTTGATGCAACGCTAAAAAACATCTATTAGGTATTGTAAAAAAGGATGAAGATAAACTTTCAGAATAAGAATAGAACGAAATCAAAACCAAAAAGCGAGGGGAAATCAACTTTGATGAGAAAATCAAAGAGGGCGTCGAACTAAAAATTTAGTTTTTACGAAATATTACTAAATATAATAGTCTTTAAATGACATTTTACTAATAGGCACAAGTACACTCAAGGAAGACACCTTCTTTTTTACGTATTTATTTCGTTTTAGAGCGATTTTAACGGGTCAGTAATACAATTAGGTATTTCGACCATTTTTAGACGATTGTAAGCCTGTTTGTGTGCGTTAATTTTCCCCAAAGGTTAGCCACTTTAATTTGGAGGGTGAAAACGAGGAGATAAATACTAAAATTTAAGGATTTTTATAAGGATTTGGCTATTAAATAATTGGAACTAAAATTGCCCCAAAGGAAGCCATTTGGGCAAAGTAAACTAAATAGCTCTATACTTATTTTATTAGAAATTACTCAATTATTACTTATAAATTATTGAGTATATATTTTATTATAAAACATTTTATATAAATATTTTGCAATATTCCGCTTTTATCATAAATTTTATTCAGTAGATTTACAAAAAATCTTCA
>JALONS010000038.1 GCA_025454855.1 Arcicella sp. | reverse complement strand
CCGTAATTTAGCCTATAAACCTAACCTTCGGGCGGGACAAGAAATACTGATGGTTCACGAAGAATTTCCCTCCGACGTGTACGCTTGGGAGGGCGTTTGCATGGAAAAAGGACTGGTTACAAAAACTATTAGTCCGCCCAATTCCTTAGAAAATAGGGGTAAAATCTGGAACGAAACACTCATCAATGCTATCAATGCCAATACTTGTATGGTCGTTATTTCACCCACGCATTGGGCAGATGGTACTCGCTTCGATTTGGAGGCAATTGGTCAGCAATGCCGTTTATATGGTGCGTTATTGGTAATTGATGGCACGCAGTCAGTTGGAGCATTACCCATTGATATTCAAATATTTAAACCAGATGCTCTCATCAATGTTGGGTATAAATGGTTGTTGGGTCCGTACTCCTCGGGAGTAGCGTACTTCGGAGAATATTTTGATACTGGTTCGCCCATAGAACGTAACTGGATAAACCGAGTAGGGTCTGAAAAATTCAGAAATTTGATTAATTACAGCGACCACTACCGCCCCAAAGCCGACCGCTACAATGTAGGCGAAAGAAGTAATTTTATTCTGAACCCCATGCTGACGGCATCTCTCACGCAGATTCTAACTTGGGGCGTGGTAAATATTCAGAACTACTGTAAGAATTTACTGCAAGAGCCTTTACAACACCTACAAGAAAAAGGTTTTTGGGTAGAAAACGAAGCCTATCGAAGCAATCATTTAGTAGGATTACGCCTACCTAAAGGGGCAGATATACACAAAATTCAAACGGCTTTGAAAGAACGGAATATTTGGGTATCCATCAGAGGAGAGGCTATTCGTATTTCTCCCCATGTTTACAACGATACTAATGATATTGAAACCTTAGTGGAAGGGCTAATTGCTGGGTTATAAATAGTGTTTTTCCATGAAATTTTATTGTCTTTTTAGCTTTTAGCCTTAAATTTACGTACCACAAAAATCACTTCGTTATGGAAACTTACGGCAAAATATTGGTGATAGCCACGCCCATTTTTTTATTACTGGTTTTATCAGAAAAATTATACGGCTGGATTGTCAGAAGAGATAGCTTTAATTCGATGGATACCATTTCCAGTATGTCGTCGGGGTGTACAAATTCCATCAAAGATGTACTACAACTAAGCATTTCCATTATTTCTTACGAATGGATGTACCAAAATCTGGCAGTTTACAAGGTAGAATCTTCCATCTTGGTAGGTATTATTGCCTTTGTCAGTTTAGATTTATCTGGATATTGGGTGCATCGGCTATCACATCAAATCAATTTTTTCTGGAATAAACACGCCATTCACCACAGTAGCGAAGAATTCAATTTAGCCTGTGCTTTACGTCAAAGTATTTCTTCGTTTGTGAGTTTGTTTACGATATTTTTACTTCCTGCGGCTTTATTAGGTGTTGAACCCAAAATTATCGCCATCATTGCTCCACTTCATCTTTTTGCCCAACTTTGGTATCATACAGTATATATCAATAAAATGGGTTTCTTAGAGAAAATCATTGTCACGCCTTCGCACCACCGTGTACACCATGCTATCAATCCCGAATACATGGATAAAAATCACGGGCAGATTTTTATTTTTTGGGATAAATTATTTGGCACATTTCAAGAAGAATTGCCTCAGGTACCTCCCGTGTACGGAATCACTCGTCCTGCTCGTACTTGGAATCCCATCAAAATCAACTTTCAACATTTATGGTTGATGATAAAAGATGCCTATTACGCCCAAAGTTGGAAAGATAAATTGCGTATTTGGGGTATGCCAACGGGTTGGCGACCTGCCGATGTAGCCCAGCGGTTTCCCGAACATAAGATTAATGACCCTTATCATTTTGAAAAATACCAAACCAATAACTCAAATTTGATGATTGGATGGTCGTGGTTTCAGTTCTTAACAACGCTTTTATTAATGGCTTATTTTTTCGGAAATGTTGCCAAAATAGGTACGCCCAATATGTTTTATTACGGAGGGTTTATATTCTTGACGGTTTTTAGTTATACCGAATTGATGGATAAAAACCCCTACGCTCTCGCTTGGGAAATCCTCAGATTAGTAGTGGGTTTTGGTCTGATTTATTACCTCGGTGATTGGTTTGGCATCAATGCCCAATATACTTGGGGAACTACCGCCGTAATGGCTTATTTAGTGCTTTCGGCTTTGGCAACTACGGCTTTTGTCTTTTTTGAAATACGTGGTAATCATGCTTTTAGTAGCAAAACGTTACAAGTGTAGGTTGTAGGGACGAAGGGAATACGCTGGTTCAAGCATCTTCACTTGAACTTTTCTTAGACTAAAGCTTACCTGTTTTTTTATTAACCATCTCCAATTCACGTCTGTTCAAATATACATATCTTCCAAAAGCCAGTGGTAAAATAACTGGCTTTTGGAAATACAAAGCACTACAAACCAATTTTCCGTAAAAATTTACGTACTTTGTAAAATATTACTGATTTTAATGTAAAAGGATTGACGCTATTTCAATACTTTTCAATACCACATAAGAAATACTTGAAGTGAACTCTACCTCAATCATCATTGCGAAACAAGAAAAAATCATGGTCGAAGCCATCAAAAACGCTTTGATTAATGAAGGCTATGAGGTAAAAGCAACTTCGTCCTCTTTTGCCGAGACACTGGAAATACTGAAAAAACATAACCCTGATTTATTAATATTGGGCTGTGAATTATCAGGAATGAGCAACCTGAAAGTGTTAGAAAACCTATCCGTTGGAGCTAACACCAAAGTCGTGCTTTACACTCGGAACACGGATTTAGAAGAAGCCCTCACTGCCATCAAGAAAGGAGTAATGGGATATTTAAACACCGATACCGATTTAGAAGAACTACTTACTTGCGTAAAAGCGGTTTTGAACGGCTCTAAATTTCTCTGTCATGTTACTCGCAATGCCCTCTTTTTGTTGGACAATCAACAACCCGCAAAACCCATCAAAAACAATAAACTCTCTGACCAAGAAAATCGAGTGATGAATTTATTGGCAGAAGGAAAAACTAACGATGAAATTGCGGATATTCTGAATATTGCCTCCAACACCGTAAATAATCACCGTGCTAACATCCGCAAAAAATTGGATTTGAAGGGTGGTAAAAGCATCTTGTTGCAATACGCTATCTCACAAAAAAACTACTACGGTTAAGCCTTCCATCAAAAGCTCAGAAAAATTCATACAACCATCACACGGCATAATCAACGTGTTGATTGTTAGCCATTAAATTGAGCGGTAGCACGATTTAATACAAACATCCAAAATCACAACCTTCTTATTTTCTGAAATCTACTATATATTTCTATCATTTTAGTAGGAAAACTACTATTCTACCCTCAAAAATGATAGAAAAACGACTATTGATTATCATTTTTTTATGGCGTTGATTTGTATCATATTTCGAAAGTGGTATTTCAGAAATTAAGGATAGCCTACACCTTACCTTTTTTCCTCTAAATTAATTGCTATGTTTCAACCCGCCCCGTCGGGTTTTTTTTATGACCAATCCAATCAAACGCTTTCTTCGTAAGTCTGTATAAATTTAATAATCACGACTTATGAAACGTTCAGAATTTATCCGTAGCCTCGGACTTAGCACCAGTGCATTGATGGCTGTTTATTGCATGGGAACTTTAACCTCATGCACCAAAGAGGACACCCCTGCTCCGACCAATAATAACAATCCCACGACTAATCCAATCACTGGGAAAGTTGATTTCACCCTTGACCTTACACAAACTGCCAACAAAGAGCTGACCGCCAACGGAGGTTTTCTCTACAATGGCGATATTATCATTGCGAGGGTAAGAACAGGTGGCTTTATTGCACTATCAAAAGTATGTACGCACCAAGGAACTACCGTAGTATATCAAAAAGATACCAATGATATTTACTGCCCCAACCACGGCTCAATGTTTGACATCACGGGGAAAGTTACTAAAAGCCCTGCTCCTGCTCCCTTGAAAATGTATCAGACCGACTATAACGCCACCACCATGAAACTGCGGGTTTTTGAAAGTTAAATCTCAATCATTTATTTTCCAAGCACTGCTTTCAGCCAGAAATGGTCTTTGTGTATCATTCTTAAACATATTTTCATTCCATGAAAAAATTATTAACCATCATCAGTCTATTAATCAGCGTATTATCATCCAAAGCACAAGATGATTTATTGAATATGCTACCCGATAATAAAACGCCCGAACCAGTTTCTGGTACATTTAAGGCAACTCGTATTATCAATGGGCAATCCGTTGAAACTGTGGCGGGGCATCATCTCGACTATCGAGTATCGCACCGCTTCGGAGCTATTAATCTGGGGTCTTATCAGCTCTACGGACTCGACCAAGGGTACATTTATATGGGTTTTGAATACGGTATAACAGATAATTTAATGGTAGGTTTCGGGAGAAGTTCAGAGCAGAAAATGCTCAATTTATTCACCAAAGCCCGAATACTGAAACAAAAAACGGAAGGTGGCACACCCGTTTCAATTTCGTTGATGGCAGAAGGTTACGCTGATATGTTTAGGTATCCAGCGGAAGACAATCGCACCGAACTATCAAAATATAGTTACATGGTACAGGCATTAATTGCCCGTAAGTTTAACGAGAAATTATCGCTGCAACTCATGCCAACATTTCTTTATCGAAATCGTAACAATGCAAACGGTGAATCTAATGGTGTATTCGCAATGGGTATTGCAGGACGCTACAAAATGACCAAACGAACGGCTTTGGTGGGTGAATATTACTACGTTTTACCGAATCAGATTGATAAAAAATACAAGAATTCATTATCCGTTGGATTTGATATTGAAACGGGAGGACACGTATTTTCTCTACATTTTACCAATTCTACGGGCATGGTAACGAAACAATTCTTGGCTGAAACGGTAGATACTTGGGCAGATGGTGGCGTGCATTTTGGCTTCAATCTCGGGCGAAGTTTCGGACTTGGGAAAAAATATAAAGGACAGTACAAAGTACCACAGTAAAGTTGAAAAATAGGGTTTAGATGCTACGACTGATGCAAGATTTTATTTTGCATCAGTTAGTTTTATTTTAACAGAATTGTGTACTTATCAATGCAAGTATTTTGCTGACATCAGATGAAAAAATATCTTCTATTATTACTGATTTTTATACCAAAGGAAATCAAAAGTCAGCATTTATATTTATCAAAAAGTGCTTCTGTTAAGTTATTTTCTGAGGCACCTTTAGAAAATATCTCGGCTACTAACCAAGCCGCCAATGCCATTATAGACTTCAACAAGCAAGAAATTGCCGTAAAAATTCCGATAAATCGTTTTGTGTTTCCCAGCAAATTAATGCAAACACATTTTAATGAAAATTATATGGAAAGCCACCTTTTTCCCTACGCCACGTTCAAGGGATTTTTCAATAAAAAAGTAGATATTAACAAAGCGGGAAATTTATCCATTTCCGTGAATGGTACAATGACGATTCACGGCGTTAGCAATATGGAAATTATTGAGGGTAGAATGACGATTGACCCCCAAAATAAAACGGTATCCGTCATCACGAATTTCAGCATTAAACTGAGCGATTATAAAATAGATGTACCAAGTGTAGTCATTTATAAAATTTCAGAAAGGATTGAAATATCCACTAATTTTACCTTAACACCCATGCCGAACGCTCTGTCAATCAATCAATAAAAGGGAACATTTTGTGGGTATTAATCAAAAAACAGGTCGCAAAAGAACCAATCAAACACTTGAAAATCAAATAGTTAAATCAATTTTATTAAACAAACGTCGTTAGTGTTAATTAAATATCAATAGAATTATGGATAGATTACCCTCCGAATGCCAAGCATCGAAATACGAAAATCCATTATGTATTTCTCTTTTCGCAAATATGAACTTATTTGCCGTACTTCAACGAAGATTTTAGTAATTTTGATAAAAACCAAGATTCAAAAATGCTCGACATCATATCACAGGAGCTAAACGAAGCTCAAATCGTACTACAAAACTTTCTTTCCGACCCCAAACACATTGCTAATATTGAAGCCGCCGCCCGCCTAATGGCGGATGCCATCAAAGCTGGGAATAAAATTCTCTCGTGTGGAAACGGTGGCTCACATTGCGATGCCATGCACTTTGCCGAAGAATTATCGGGACGTTACCGTGAAAACCGCAGGGCGTTACCCGCCATTGCTATTTCAGATGTATCGCATATTTCTTGCGTTAGTAACGACTTCGGTTATGACTTTGTGTTTTCTCGTTTCATAGAAGGTCTTGGTAATCAAGGAGATGTATTATTAGGAATATCCACCAGCGGTAATTCGGGTAATATTATCAAGGCGGTAGAAGCAGCCCGTGAAAAAGGTATGAAAGTAATTATCCTGACGGGGAAAGATGGTGGAAAGTTAGCAGGGAAAGCCGACGTAGAAATTTGTGTACCACACTTTGGTTACGCCGACCGCATCCAAGAAATACACATCAAGGTAATTCATATTTTTATCTTGTTGATTGAGAAAATGGTGGTCTGAAATAGTGCGTTTCAAGCCTTGTACTAACTTACATTCAGACTCAAAAGGCACAAAATGACAATTAGGAAGCATTTAAGTTCTTTTGCTACACTTCATGGTTGGTGAGTTATCAACCATAAAAAATAACGGAACAATATACTTATTAATGCAAAACCGCAGACGGGGTGTGAAACCGCCGTCTGGGTTGCATACTAAGACCCAGACGGCAGTTTTATACTCCGTCTGCGGTTAATTTTGTCAAATTTTGCATTTGCATTAATAAGTATATAATTCCAAAAAATAATATCAATACACACAAAATATTGAACTAAAACTACCAAATAATGATAGAACACATAGACAAACTAAAAAAAACAATTGAACCTCTGCGACAAGAGATAATAAATCATCCTGTTTACTCTGCCATTAAAAATATAGACGACTTGAAAGTGTTTATGCAGTACCACGTTTACGCTGTTTGGGACTTTATGTCCTTGCTTAAAACACTTCAAAATAACTTAACTTGTACAACAGTTCCCTGGTTTCCTAAAGGTTCGGCAGACGTTAGACATTTAATTAATGAAATCGTTATTGGTGAGGAGTCAGACGTTGACTTGAATGGTATCAGAAAAAGCCATTTTGAATTATACATAGACGCTATGCACCAATGTGGTGCCGACACCTCTAAAATTGAAACTTTTATTGAAGTATTAAAAAGCACAGGCGACTTCGATTCCGCCTTTAGTTCATCACAAACTCCAGCCGAAGCAAAAGAGTTTGTTGACTTTACATTTAAAATTATTGGAAGCAATAAAGATTATTTACAAGCAGCCATTTTCACCTTTGGTCGTGAAGATTTAATCCCTGGTATGTTTCATTCAATCGTAAATGACATTCATAAAAACTTACCTGATAGCATTTCAATTTTCAAATATTATCTTGAAAGACATATAGAAGTTGACGGAGATTTTCACAGTCATTTAGCATTACAGATGACATCAAATCTATGCGGAACAGATGAACAATTTTGGGAAGAAGCACAGAAAGCAACCATTGAATCTCTACGGAAGCGTATTAACCTTTGGGATGGTGCCTATAAACAAATAAAAAATAGAATACCTACCCAAGAGTTAGTTACTGCATAACAGGTAAAATAGTTTTACCATTCTGGTTCAAGCGATGACGCTTGAACCTTTTTTATAGGCTAAAGCCTTCACTAACAATAATATGATGAACTTTTGACCAAACAATAAGATATACGCAATAGTACCGCAGTACTTTAAATGCCAAATTATTATTTTTTAAGGTGATACAGTATTTAGGGTTAATTGGGTATATTTGGGAGTTATGCACACAATGCAAGCAAACACCCAAAAGCCACACATTTCTACTCACAAACAAAAAATATTTGTAAATTTGCTGACAGAGTTAAGTTATGGCAAACGACAAAATGAAAGCAAAATATTTAAACCCATTTACAGACTTTGGATTTAAGAAAATCTTTGGAGAAGAAGCCAGCAAACCTTTGCTAATGGACTTCCTCAATGCTTTATTGCCTCAAAACGACAAAATAGTTGACCTTACTTTTAAGAACAACGAACAACTTGGACAAACCGACCTTGACAGAAAAGCCATTTATGACATCTATTGCGAAAACGAAAAAGGCGAAAAATTTATAGTAGAACTTCAAAAAGCCAAACAGAATTATTTTAAAGAAAGAACCATTTACTATTCAACTTTTCCAATCAGAGAACAAGCTGAAAAAGGAGAATGGAACTACAATTTGAACGCCGTTTATTGCATTGGTATTTTAGACTTTACATTTGACGACTACGAAACCGAACCTGAAAGAAGCGAAGTTGTACATAATATAAAACTAAAAAATCAAAACGGAAAGATATTTTACAACAAGCTGACTTTTATTTACCTTGAAATGCCGAATTTCAAGCAGACAGAAAATGAGTTAAAAACTCGTTTAGACAAGTGGTTGTATTTTATCAAACATCTGGAAGACTTTCAGACAATTCCGAATATTTTTATGGACGAAGTATTTACTCAGGCATTTGAGAAAGCAGAACTTGCCAAATTTGGACAAACTGAATTGGCGAATTATGAAAATAGTTTGAAAATTTATCGAGATTTAAAAGGGGTTATTGACACAGCTTTTGACGAAGGGAAACTTGAAGGGAAAATTGAAACAGCAAAGTCACTTAAAAAATTAGGGGTTTCTATTGAAACAATTATTGCAGCAACAGGACTTACAAAAGAAGAAATTGAGCGGCTCTAAAATGCCTTGTGCCTAACATCATATTGGCAATAGTGGGGCTGACAGTTGTAAACTCTTCCAGTCATCTGTGAAGACACAGACAACGGCACAAGATGATGTGATTTGGGGAACATTAAAATAAGTCGCAAATTTTTGTCGAATATTCGAGTTTGATAAAATTATTCCCCTTCCCAATTTTTCCAAGCAGCGTTCAATTTTGCTATTCCCTTTCAAAAATATGCAATGTCCCCCCTTGTGTAAGCACAAAAAGACGATTTCCATGTGCTTGTATTTCTTTAATCCAATAACTACCCGATTCAATTTGGATTTCGGTTGTCCAAATTAAACTTTTTTCCTCCAAATTAATGATTCCTACTGTGGCTGCTCCACTCCTCCCATTTTGACAAACAAAGTAATACAGATGCCCAACCATTAAGTTTATTTGCATCAAAATACCCAAATTCAAATCTTTGGGTTCAAGAACGGAGCGTAGGTCTATTTGCTTAATTTCAAAAGTATC
Organism: Arcicella sp.; assembly: GCA_025454855.1. Lineage (GTDB taxonomy): Bacteria > Bacteroidota > Bacteroidia > Cytophagales > Spirosomataceae > Arcicella. The sequence continues at coordinate 12,192 of JALONS010000038.1, read as the reverse complement.
AGGATGTAGTGTTGTTACTACATAAGCGGTGTTCATATACAACAGACCATTTGATAGTTTCAAGAAACCCCCAATTTCATTAGTTTGGTTAAGAATTTTACCCGTAGCTATCTCTACGCAATAAATACCATATTTACCATTTCGGTCTGAAAGAAAGAAAAATAATTTGCCTTCATATTCTATTAAATCACCAAAGAGTTGGGTGTTTTCGCTTTCAAGTAAGTTTTTAAAATTTATTTGCCATATTTCTAAGTCTCTTAAATAGCAAGACAACCCAAATCCATTCTTGTTTAAAACAATATGGTTATCATAAATTACTCCATTGAAAGGATTACTGATATCAATATCCACGTGATTCTTGTCATGCAAAATGAATACTTTAAATTTTCATTTATCTGTATCCTTTATTCGAGTTAATAATGACCTACCATCATAGTCTTTAATTTGAATATTACAATCTTCATCTATTTCAATGATTTCTTTTGTAGAATCATCAACATTAAAGACACAAATACTATTTTTACTTGTCAAAATAACAGAATTATTTTTTGAGAACTCTATAAAGATTTCATTTGAAAATACCTGTAATGAACTAATCATAAGACTATCATATTCCATTTTTCGTAATTCATTGTTATTCTTAAAAATCAATACATTAGAGATCCAAAATAAATTTAATGGCATTTTCTCAATTTCTAAAAGTTTACTATACATTTATTTGAAAATTGTTGTGAAATTATTATCTAAAAAGTCTGTAATATCACTATCTAATACCCATTCTGGTTCAAGCGTCCTCGCTTGAACCTTTTTCATAGGCTAACGCCTTCTTAAAACATCAACAAATCCCCAATCCTTTCCGAATTCTTATGATTGCCTCTTCAAAAACTGTAACTTCGGCACATAACGAAGTACGGATATAAGAATCACCAGCCGTTCCGAAAATCCCACCGGGGGTAATAAAGACGGCGGTTTTATCCAAAATCTCGTCTGATAATTGATAACAATTACTATACTTTGCAGGGATTTTTGCCCACACAAACATTCCTGACTGATTTACATCGTACTGACAATCAAGCAAATCCATCATTTCAAAAACTTTCTTTTGGCGTTCTTTATATACTTTATTGAGTTCCCCAAACCACGTTTTATCATTTTTTAGGGCTTGTACAGCCGCCATTTGCAAAGGCAAAAACATCCCAGAATCCATGTTTGATTTAAACCTCAACACTGGATTGATAAATTCCGCTTTGCCCGTTACCATACCTATACGCCAACCCGCCATATTATGCGATTTTGAAAGGGAATTCAATTCTAAAGCTACGTCTGTCATGCCCTCCACTGATAAGATACTTTGTGGGTCGTCATTCAAAATAAAACTGTACGGATTATCATTGACAATCAGAATGTTATGAGTGGCAGCAAAATCTCTTAATTCTTCAAAAAATACTTTATTTGCCTTAGCACCCGTAGGCATATGAGGATAATTCACCCACATAAGTTTTACTTTTGAGAGGTCTTTTTGGGCTAATGCGTTCAAGTCGGGCAACCAGCCATGAACTTCCGAAAGGTCATAATCTATTACCGTAGCTCCTGTTAATAAAGATGCTGCCCGATACGTTGGATACCCCGGATTAGGTACTAAAACTTCATCACCTGCTTCCAAATATGCCATCGAAATGTGCATAATTCCTTCCTTTGAGCCAATTAATGGTAAAATTTCATTCGTGTGATTCAATGAAACTCCGTAGGCATCTCGATAAAAATCTGCCATTGCCTCACGCAAGGCAGGAATACCCACGTAGCTCTGATAAGCGTGATTTTTAGGGTTGAGAGCCGAAGCGGAAAGGGCAGCGATGGTATCATCAGAAGGAGGTAAATCGGGGCTACCGATGCCCAAATTCAAGACATCAATACCCGATGCACGCATTTCGGCTATTTGTTTCAGTTTGGTTGAGAAGTAATATTCTTGAACCAAATTCATTCGGGAAGCAGGAGTAACAGTCATCAATTAATAGTTATCAGTTATCAGAGTTTCACCCTAATCACTATGTTACCTAAATTTACTATGTGGTTTAAAAAAAAAGCCCACTCAAATTGAGTCGGCTTGTGTATAGTTAGTTCTTTATTGCTATTGAAACACACCCGACTATTACCGACCGTAGTAGTAATAGTAATTTGGATATGTATTGTTTGCGATTTGCATATAACAAAGGTAATTTGAAAACTTTATTTTGGCAACATTCTAATCGTCGTAATGACCTTTACATGAAATAATTAAAATATTTTCACTAAAAACTTTATAAATTAATCGATGTTCATCCGTAATTCGTCTTGACCAACAACCTTTAAATTCATGTTTTAGCGGTTCGGGTTTTCCAATTCCTTTAAATGGTTCTCTGCTAATAGACTCAATTAATTCTCTGATTCTGATAAAAACTTTCAGATTTTCAATTGCCCAATCAGCAAATTCATCAAAGGCTATTTTGGTAAAGTTTATTTGATATTTCGTTAAATTGTTCTGGTGTAAACAATACGATATTACGTTCTTCGCCTTGTTTGATAGACGCTAACAGCTTTTCACGCATCAACTCTTTCTGGCTATTTTTATCTTGGCTTTCAATCATCATTTTTATATGTTGATTCTTGAATAAGCTTTTTATTTTTTTAAAGAGTTTGAAGTCTAACTCTTGTTCTTCCAATTCAAATGTTGTTGTCATAAATCCTATCTTATCTTTATGCAAATTAGTATTTAGTTAGCAGTAGAGCAAATCACTTTAACAAATTTTTCACCATATCAAACACTAAATCTTGCTCAAAACCCCTACTGAGGGCAAATCTTACCAATTTTTGTTTTCGTACCAGTTTGTCAGCATCTTTTATTTCACGAGCTTTCTTTTCAATAATTTCTTGTAGTGTTTCTATGTAATCATCTCCGTTTATTTCGTTCATTCCCACCCGAAGACAATAATCCGAAACACCACGCATCTTTAATTCTTGTCTGATTTTGAGTCGTCCCCATTGTTTTTGACGAAATTTACTGCCTGCAAAAATTTTAGCAAATCGTTCTTCGTTGAGGTAATTATTTTCAATGAGCCAAACAATCATTTCCTCCGCTTCGTCACCATAAATCGCTAAATCAGCTAATTTTTCACGAACTTCCTTTTGGGTTCGTTCTTGATAAGCACAAAAATTGGCAGCTTTTATGAGAGCTTCTTTATTCATTTATTTGCGAGTTGAATCTTTCGCTACGGTGATGATTCTGCCAATTAATCCAAAACTGGCAATACCGCCGAATACAATAATGATTAATGTTTTTTCATTGATGCCCATCGACATCAGCGAGGTGATTCCCCAAATCAAAAATCCAATGAGCAGTACGCCTGCTATACCCATGAGTACGTATGCAATATTTTTCATCGCTACAATATTTTTTTATCAACCGTTAAAACAACAGGTCTTGAATAAATCTTGCCATTGGTCTTGAAACTCCACTTTTTAGTACCTGTTTCAGCATCAAGGGCATGAACATTTCCATCCTGACTACTGATAAACACAATATCGTTAGAAAATGTTGAGCGTGCGGGTGAAATATCGCCTGTTTCAAAAGCCCATTTCTTTGCACCCGTCTTACCATCTATGGCATAAAACGTTCTATTGTAAGTACCCGCAAAGATGATTCCTGAGATGATGTTGGGGTTATCTTGTATTCTTGTATCCTCCGAAAACGCCCATTTTTTAAAAGTAAGAGACGAATCCACAGCATAAAGATTTTCTTTTTCTGTTTGGACATGAATAAGATTATTAGCCACAAATAAGGTCTTAACATTACTGATACCTGAATAGTAATTATTTTTCAAAACCCCACCTTCTTTGGAAATACCCAATAGTCGTTTATCGGAATCTACAAGATATAGATAATTCCGAGAATCGACCAAATTCAACGCTGTTAGCCCAGATTTACCCAATGAATATTGCCATTTTATGCTTCCATTAGCGTTATTCAAAGCAACTACCGACACTTTTTTGTACGCATTTTTATACGAAAAATCACCCACAAAAGGAATTGAACGACTTGATGTAAAGGTATTGATAAAATAGGTTAATCCATTAGAAACAATAGGATTAGCTTGTAAATTCACCGTTTTAATAGACCATTGAACATTCCCATTTTGTGCATTGAAGGCAGTCAAGATGTTTTCTCTATTTCTTATTACCACCACATCTGAACCAACGGCTGGGATTGAATCATAGCTGATGGCACTAATACTCGTTTCCCACAGTTTTCTTCCATCTTCTAAATTGAATGTCCGAAAAGTTTTGTCGGTATTTCGGGCGTGAATGACGTTGTTACCAAGTGTCAGATTTACCATATTTCCCACTGATACGCTCCATCTAAGGGCTTTTTTCAGATAATTATAGGCATACATTTTTTGGTCGGTACAGCCTACATACATCATACTATCCGTTACGATGGGTCCTTGAATGATAGGGGAATTGACTTCGATAGACCATAATTTTGCCCCTGTATGGGCATCAAGGGCATAAATATTCTTATCGGTACTTGCTACAAATACCATTGAATTTTCGGGTTCGTTATTATAACGAACAGCCTGCTCAATACAAGAATTGAGGAAGATAATAGAAGATAGGACTAAGAACAGAATATTGCGAATCTTGGGAAACATTTTGCAGATATTTAAGGTAATACGTTTCAAATGTAACAAATATTATGCAAATTTATGCTAAATGAAATGCGATTTGCGTACCAATGTGAAGTTAAAAACGTTAAACGTAAATCGTTATTTATTTTCAGTGACGCAAACATCATTGGGTATCGCATCATCAATCATCTCCAAATACTAAAAAGCATAAATGAAAAACATAACTTTAATAATTGGCGTTGCTGTATTGTTAGCATCGTGCAAAGAAGAAAAAAAAGCTGTAATAATGAATCCAGAAGTAGTAAAAGCCCCTGTGGCAGCTATAAAGCCACATCCGATGACCTTACACGGAGACACACGTGAAGACAATTACTATTGGTTGAACGACCCTAAAAATCCAGAGGTAATCAAATACCTCGAAGCTGAAAATGCCTACACTGAGACCGTAATGGTTCCCACGAAGGTTCTACAAGAAAAACTTTTCAATGAAATGAAAGGGAGAATCAAAGAACAAGACGAATCTGTACCCGTGAAAGATGGCAATTATTACTATTACTCAAAATATGTAGAGGGCGGAGAATACCCAGTATATTGCCGTAAAAAGGGTTCATTAGATAGCAAAGAAGAAATCTTATTGGATGGCAATGTGATGGGAAAGGGCAAAGGATATTTCAATATTGGTGGCTACGAAATATCTGATAATGAAGAAGTAATAGCGTATGGGGTAGATACCGTAAGTCGCCGAAACTACACGTTGAAATTTAAAGATTTGAAGACAGGAAAAATCCTGAAAGACGAAATCAAAAATACAGAAGGGGGTTCGTATGCGTGGGCGGCTGATAATAAAACGATTTTTTATATGATTCGTGACCAGCAGACGCTATTGGCATCAAAGGTATATCGCCATGTGTTGGGAACTGACCCCAAAACCGACGTATTAGTTTACACCGAAAAAGACCCTCAATTTTATACGGGTATTGGCAGAACTAAATCCAAGAAATACATTATCTCAGTTTCGGACCATAACGGTATTTCATCGGAATATCGTTTGTTGGATGCCACTAATCCGACGGGCGAATTTGTCACTTTTTTCAAAAGAAAACACGGCTTACAGTATTATATTGAGCATTTTGGCAATAAATTTTACATCCGTACCAATGCCGATGGTGCTACCAACTTCAAATTAATGGAAGTGGAAGAAGGCAAAACCAGCGATATAAAAAACTGGAAAAAAGTAGTACCACACCGTGCTGATACATATTTAGACGGTATGGAGGTTTTCAAAAATCACTTAGTTTTGCAGGAAAGACGCAACGCTCTTTTACATCTCAGAATCATTAATCAGACCGATAAAAAAGAGCATTACGTAAAATTTGACGAACCCGCCTACGATGCTGGCGTAAGTGCCAATCCTGATTTTGAGACCAATACCTTGCGTTTTTATTACACCTCCATGACTACCCCAAATTCTACGTTCGATTACAACATGGATACCAAAGCCAAAACGTTGATGAAAGAACAAGAAGTATTGGGAGAGTTCGATAAAAACGATTACGTAACCGAACGCCTTTTTGCCACCGCCCGTGACGGCGTGAAAGTACCCGTATCAATTGTCTATAAAAAAGGCTTCAAAAAAGATGGTTCGCAACCGCTTTTGCAGTATGCTTATGGTTCTTATGGATATTCTACTGACCCTTATTTCTCGGCGGCTCGTCTGAGTTTATTGAATCGTGGTTTTGCTTTTGCCATTGCCCATATCCGAGGCGGACAAGAGATGGGTCGTCAGTGGTACGAAGACGGGAAACTCTTGAAAAAAATGAATACATTCAATGATTTTATTGATGTTTCAGAATTTTTAATCAAAGAGAAATGGACTTCAAAAGATAAATTATTTGCCAATGGAGGTTCTGCGGGTGGTTTATTGATGGGAGCTATCACCAATATGCGTCCAGATTTATACAAAGGTATTTTAGCGGGTGTTCCTTTCGTGGACGTAGTTACCACGATGTTAGATGAAACTATTCCCCTCACAACGGGCGAATGGGAAGAATGGGGCAACCCAAAAGATAAAGTCTATTACGACTACATGAAATCGTATTCACCCATCGATAACGTGGTGAAAAAAGATTATCCTAATATGCTGGTGACGACTGGTTTACACGATTCTCAAGTGCAATATTTTGAGCCAGCTAAATGGGTTGCTAAACTCAGAGCGTTGAAGACTGATAAAAATACCCTACTATTTCACTGCGACATGGAAGCAGGACACGGAGGAGCATCAGGGCGGTTCAAGCGTTTCCACGAAGTAGCCCGTGAATATGCTTTTATGTTGAATTTGATGGGGATAGATGAGTAATTGATTGTCTATTGAATCAATTTTGATAGCCTATTCTAAAACCTTATTTTTGCTTAAAATTGAAAACAATGAATCCCAATATTAATACCCTATTTCATGAAGTTGAACGTTTGGATAACCGTTCACTTGATATTTTTATAGAGAATGTAATATCTCTGAGGGTTCGTCGTGATGTATCTGATAAACAAAGGCAAGAGGCTATTTTATTAGAAAAAATAAACAAAAGTTTATCATTGAAGCAAGTAGAGCGTTTCAGAATGCTTAATAATAAGCGTTTAGAAGAAACGCTTACTGCTACTGAATACGATGAACTTTTAATTTTACTCGAAAAAACAGAAAAATTAAATGTTAGTAGAATCAAGCATTTAAGTACACTTGCTCGTTTGAGAAATGTATCAGTCCGAGAATTAATGAAGCAACTTGATATAAATTTGGTCAATGGCTAAGACTAATATACCTACCAATTTTAAGCAATTCATTATTGAGCGGTCAAAGGGATATTGTGAATATTGCCAATGTCCTTCAGATTTTTCGACTGAACTTTTTTCGATTGAACATATCATCCCTCGGTCAAAAAATGGTTCTGATGAACTTGATAATTTAGCTTACGCTTGTATAGGATGCAACATCTATAAATCTGACAAAACTGAATTTGTAGATGTTGTATCTCAATCATTATCTAATCTCTACAATCCTCGAACGATGAACTGGGCAGACCATTTTGTTTGGGATGAATCCTCCACTGTTATACTTGGGAAAACTGCTATCGGTAGAGCAACGATAGAAGCGTTAAAATTAAATCGTCGTCCAGTTAAAAACCTTAGAAGGGCTTTAATTGCCATCGGAGAACATCCACCCTCTGAAGAATAAATCATGACAACGCTAAAAAATAAAATTGTTTGGATAACAGGGGCTTCGTCGGGTATTGGCGAAGCCCTCGCTTATGAATTTGCCCGAGAAGGAGCAAAGTTAGTACTGTCGGCAAGGCGTGAGTCCGAACTAAAAAGGGTTGCTAATGCCACTGGTCTCTCTGAAAAAGATGTTTTAGTTTTGCCCATGGATATGCTCGAATTTGAGCTTTTTCCAGAAAAAGTGCAAATCGTATTAGCTCATTTCGGACAAATTGATGTAATCGTACAAAATGCAGGTATTACTCAACGTTCGTATGTAAAAGATACGCAATTTCAAGTTTATCGTGACATCATGGAACTTGATTTTTTCAGTACAGTGGCATTTACTCAAGCCGTTTTACCTTCCATGACTAAACGTAAAACTGGACATTTTGTGGTGATTAGTAGCGTAGCTGGAAAAATTGGTGTTCCTCTCAGAAGTGGTTACTGTGCCGCCAAACACGCATTAATCGCATTTTTCGACTCTTTAAGAGCTGAGGTTTCACCCGAGCATATCTACGTAACTACTATTTGTCCGGGGTACATTAATACGCCCATTTCGTTGAGTGCCTTAGATGCCGAAGGTAACCAACACGGCAAAATGGATGATAACCAAGCCAAAGGGATGCCTGCCCATACTTTTGCTAAAAAAGCAATCAAAGCCATTAAAAATAATAAAAAAGAGGTTTATATCGGCGGGACTTATGAAATATTTGGTGTGTACTTAAAGCGGTTTCTACCATCTTTAGTTTACAGAATGGTAGAGAAAAAATAATTTTATCGCCAAATATCTGTGACTTTTCTTTAATAATCAGTCTTATAAATAGTATGAGTACCTAAGCACTATTGCTGTGTTACTTCTTGCTTTTATAAAATTTCTTAAATACTCCTTGTATTCGTTACTCGGAGTATTTATTTTTGTTTATTATTCCTTTCTTTTTTGACTTCTTTATATCGTACCGCCCGCTAAATCAAGCATTTGTCTCAACAAGTGTCATTAATAACGTATATCCGCTTGGATAAAATTGTGGCAAGAATTTTGTTGTGAAAATTCTTGAACACAAACTATTTATTCAACAACTATAAATAATTGTTCAACTATTCTATTTCTTACGAAATGCAAAAACTTATACTGATGATGTCTTCTGTTAACATTCTGAAAAAAAAGTCTTATTTTCTATTCTTTATCGCTTTAGCGGTATTTATTAATGCCTGTAAAGTAAAGGAAACGGAAGTAACTCCCACCGAACCTCCCGTTGATAGTTCGCCCGCTAATAAATTTACGGCTGAAGTAGCCACTAATTGGGCTGATTTACAACTAAAACTAACCAAAGGAACGGCAGGTTATACACCACCCGTAGCTGCAAGAGCGTATGCTTTAGGCGGTTTAACAATGTACGAATCCGTGGTGGGTGGACTGACTAATAATCAATCGTTGGCAGGACAGTTAAGCAGTTTGGCTACGCTTCCAAAACCCGAAACAGGCAAAGAATACAACTGGGCTTTGAGTGCCAATGCTGCTGAAGCTACCATGCTAAGAGCCTTGTACGCTGAAGTCTCTCGTCCACAGGCAGTTGCCAACAAAAGAATCATAGATTCTTTGGAAACGGTCATTAAAAATACTTACAAAATAAGCGTTGCTCAGGATATAATTGACCGTTCCGAGAAATTGGGACAAGATATTGCCAATGCTATCTTTGAATGGTCAAAGACTGACGGTGGACATGAAGGCTATAAGCGTAATTTTCCTGCAACTTATGTACCTCCTGTATTTGACGGGGCGTGGAAACCCACCGAAAATGGTCAGAAAATACCGATGCAACCTACTTGGGGAAATAATCGTACTTTTGTGCCTACTAATCAAGAGATGGCTATGCCCTTAATGATTCCTTTCTCATCATCATTGGTGTCTCCTTATTTTTCTACTTATTTTGAAGTTTATACCAAAAGTAATTCATTAACTGACGAAGAAAAAGCAATCGCTGTATGGTGGGCAGATAATCCAACGGAAACTTTTACACCACCAGGACACTCGTATAACATTGCTAATATTGCCGTGAAACAAACAAAATCTGGCTTAGGAAAAGCCGCCGAAGCGTTTGCTCGGGTAGGTATCACAGTAAATGATGCTTTTATCAATTGCTGGAAATGCAAGTATAAGTACAATAATGAGCGTCCGTACACGATGGTCAGAAGAACCATTGATGCTAACTGGAAGCCTTTTTGGCCCGCTCCGCCTTTCCCAGGTTTTCCGTCGGGTCATGCTACTCAATCAGGAGCGGTGGCAGAGGTATTGACTAATTTCTTCGGTAATAATTTCGCTTTTGTGGACAATTCTCACGTAGGGCGTGAAAAAGATGCTACAACGGGTATTGTGTTTAAAGAGCGTTCTTTCAAAAACTTTAATGAATTTGCCACTGAATCAGCTAATTCACGTTTTTACGGTGGTATTCATACTCGCCAAGACAACGAAACAGGTTGATTAGAGATTAGAGATTAGAGATTAGAGATTAGAGATTAGAGATTAGAGATTAGAGATTAGAGATTAGAGATTAGAGATTAGAGATTAGAGATTAGAGGAAATGAACTTTTGATATTAAAAAGTTCATTTCCTCCATAAAATATTTTCAATCACTGCTAATTACCAAACCATCAATTGCTAATCAAAATACACTTCTTTAGCGGGATTATCACGATAATCGAACATCAATTCTATTTGGTTTTTTACATTTCTCGGCTCTGAAAGCGGAGGCAAATTATCTCTTTTAAAATACTGAATATCAGAGGTTTCGGTAGTGTCTAAAGCTATCTCCCCTCCTATCTTTTCGCATAAAATAAAAATCTTGTACACGTACCAGCCTTCAGGTGGATGCGGATGATTACGTTTATCCATAATGGCTAACAATCTTACGGTTTTTACTCGTAGTCCTGTTTCTTCCCAAACTTCTTTTACGGCTACTTCCGCAGGGGTAAAGCCCACATCTGCCCAGCCCCCTGGTAACGACCAGCAATCATCTACTTTTTCTTTCACCATCAATATTTCCCCCACTTCATTAAATACCACTGCCCGCACATCTACTTTTGGTGTTTGGTAGCCATCTCGTTCTTGGGTAAATAATCCCCCTATTTTTTCAATGGGTTCATCGGTTAATTGTGCTAATAACTGAACACTAATATCGGATATTTCTTGGTAACGTTCTCGGTCGAAAGGTTTATCTTCACTATAAAAAATACCTGCTTGAGCGATGGATTGAAGGCGTTTGGCAATGGCAAGAATTTGATTTGATGACATAATAGATACTAAAATCTAATGAAAGAGAACATTTTTTTGAATAACCAGCTCACCCTTCTTTTAAAATTTCCTTTTTTCCGTATATCTAAACTTGAATCAAAAACTCCATTTTGACTTCCCTGTTCCGCAATAGTGGGATGACACCAATAGATATTCAAAAGTCCAGCTTCCACCATTTGATTATGATACCAATCCATCATTTCATCTGTCTTCTCTTCTTCACATTTATTTATTATCAATTTAGCAGAATTCAGAGAAATATAGTATGCACCTGCACAACGTCCAGAACTACGTAAATAGAGATATTGATTTGATTTGATTTCGAGAATAGAAACGTCTTTTAGTGTAGAGTTTTCATAAGAAATTAAGCTTTTATTAAAATCAATATCAGCTCTACTATGTAGTTCTGATATTGATTTATTAAAAATTTCCACAAAATTATCTGCTAACAATATATCATCTTCAAATACGAGTGCTGCAGACACATTATTCTTTATCATATCTTCATAGATCAAGAGATGTTTCATCATACAAGATGTCTGAGGCGTTAGGGCTTTTAAATGTCCCTTAAAGTATTTTTCTAATCTATCTTGATTCAAATCTTCAATATCACCATCTAACATAAACTCAAATGGGATATTGAGTTTGTTCATTTGTGATTCGATAGATACTCTTCTATTATCATAGCCTTTCTTCACATGAGCTACGTAGACTTTAGAAATATTAATCACAGATTCATTATTCATAAAATTTATTTTGGAATTATTTTTATTTATAACACTCTAATACGTTCATCGAAGAATCAATACCATTAATCGATTAATTCATACACTTTATCGAAAATTGTCATACAATGTCTTCGTACTTTACAAATTTGTTCAAATTTAAGTATTTTTAATAAACATTATTAGGATAATTTGATTATCAAATTTTTGGGACAAACCAACACGATATTTTGTATAAATATTGTGATAAAATATACAGACATCAGTG
>JALONS010000279.1 GCA_025454855.1 Arcicella sp. | reverse complement strand
TTTTCAATAAATAAAATAGTTACCTTGAGCGGACTATCAGGAAAGCCCAATCCACCAAATAAATAGTCGATAACCGTAAACGTAATGCCAATGGAACTACTACCCAAAAGAGGATATAGTAAAAATTGAGTAGTTGAAATATCGTCAGGATTGATGCCTTCTAAAAGATAAGAATACAAAATGCCAATCATGAAGCCAATAAACAAATAAGACAAGAAAAAAATAAGCCTTGCGTTGGTATCGTCGGGCGGGAGAGGGCTGTAGGTTAATGCAGTGTAGGCAATCAAAAACCAGCAACAAAATTGTATAGCCCAAAACCAAAATTTCTTTTCAAACATAGAAATAATTATATAAACATTATTCAAAAATACTAATAAAAGTAGAATGCAGGAAGTTTATGCAGAAAAATAATGACTAATTTTTTATCACTACCCGAACAACTCTCTAATATACTTCAAAGCATTGAGGCACTCGCCCCCGAAGTCCTACTATCATCCTCTTTTTTATGGATGATTTTGGTAGATTTATTCTTGCACCATGACCTAAAAAACAACCAAAGATTTATTAAAAATCAATCACAAATTAATCACGTTGTTTTTATTACCTGTCTCTTGTGTTTGTTGATAGTTTTGAATACTACCGTAAAACAGTTTTATACCACCAACGATACCTTTTTGTTCGGTAAAAATCTTATTTTAGATTCGAAAGCTATTTTGTTTAAGTTCCTCATAATTCTTACTGCAATTTTCGTGCTTTTTCAGGTTTATGTAACCAAAAAAGATTTTGTAGCTGAGTTTTATCCAGTCTTCATCAGTATGGTGTTAGGACTTTGTTTAATGACAATGTCTCTGAATATGTTGATGATTTATTTGTCAATCGAAATAGTTTCAGTAGCTTCTTATGTCTTGACAGCCATTGATAAAAATAAAAAAAGCATTGAAGGAAGTTTAAAGTACGTACTTTTTGGAGCGACATCTTCGGCAATTATGCTTTATGGAATGTCATTGTTGTACGGCATGACGGGAACACTTGATATTGCCTCTCCTGATTTTTCAAGGGGTATTGCTCAGGTAAATGCAGTGGCTTCAACGGTTGCTATTGTGCTGACAATCAGTGGGTTTTTGTTTAAAATATCGGCTTCTCCTTTTCATATCTGGACTCCCGATGTGTACCAAACCGCTCCAACTCCCGTTGTTTCTTTCTTTTCGGTAGCTCCCAAAATTGCGGGCTTTTTAGTAGCTATTAGATTTTATTCAGCTGTACCCAATAATCTTCAAACTATTACGGCTATTTTGGCAATGGCGAGTATTACGTTTGGTAATTTTTCGGCTTTGTGGCAAAAAGATGCCAAACGATTATTGGGGTATTCTACCATTGCCCATTCAGGGTTTATGTTAATTGGCTTAGTAACGATGTCACAATTAGGACTTACGAGTGTCGTTTTTTATTTAATTGTAACTCTTTTTACTAATCTGGCAGCGTTTCTTTTAGTAGATTTTGTACAGTTATCAGGAAGCAGTGAACAGTTATCAGTGAATGATGCTAAATTTCAACCATTGAATGATTCGATTATTGAGCAATTCAAAGGCTTGGGGCGTGTTAATCCATTTTACGGAGTGATGATGTTGATTGTGATGATTTCGTTGGCGGGGCTTCCGCCTACGGCTGGTTTCTTCGCAAAATTGAATATTTTTTCGGCTCTTTGGGAATATTATCAAACTTCACAACAACCCATTTTTATGGTTTTGTTTGTATTTGGATTGCTAAATACTGCCATTGCGTTATTCTTCTATCTAAAAATCCCATTCATGATGTTTTTTAGAGAACCAGTTGATAATCAAGTGTTTGAATTGAGTTCTAAACAGTATTTTTTAGCAATTATTCTCATTTTACCAATTTTGATTCTATTCTTCAAAGCCGATTGGTTGATGGAATTAATTAGTTTTCTTTAATTGGAGATTCGGTAATTAGGGGTTGGGTAAATGGGTAATTAGGGATTAGGCAAATTGGTAACGGAACTATTTGGTACATAACCGCTGATGAGGTTTCTTAACCATCGTCAGGGTTAGTTTAATTCACCCTGACGGCGGTTGAAAACCCCGTCAGCGGTTAATCTTTGATGTTTTTTCGCTATGTGCCAAATTCTTTGTAATTCCGATAGGTAATTAGGGATTTGGGAGTTTCATAAAATATTTCAAAGAAAATGAACTTTTAAGTTCAAAAATCCCTAATCCCTAATCCCTACCTCAAAAACACCCCCATATTTTCTTCATCGTCCAGCACTACCGAAACGTAATCGCTCAGGGTTGTGGATAGCTCATATCCAACGTAATCCGCTAAAATTGGGAAGCGACGATAATTTCTATCTACCATCACAGCTACTTGAATTCTTTTCACGGGGATACTTAAAAACGGCGATAAACTATACGCAAAAGTTCGCCCAGTATTTAGTACATCATCTACCACGATGATGGTTTTATGTTCTAAAAAGCGTTCATCACAATCAAACTCAACGGGACTTTCATAAGTAACGTCTTTGTCCACATCAATCAGTACGGCACTGGTTTGGATGCTGGAGATTTCATTGAGCATCACCGATAACTTTTTGGCAAAAGCGTGCCCTTGCCCTTTTATCCCCGCAATCACAATTTCAGACTCTTCAAAATTATTCTCATAAATTTCAAAAGCGATTCTTCTAATTTTTTGAAGAACTTGGGTATGGTTGAGTAGTTGATTGTCGGTCAATTGCATCTTTTAGTCAGTTAAGAGTATTATTGAATTTGTCCGTAAAAATAGTTAATCAAATATTAGAAATTAATTTGTTTCAATTATTAATATTGTTTCAACTATGATTTGTACGGGAATTGTCCGTGTCTTCACTGGGACGCATAGTCAGGCAACCTTTTATTCCGTATAAATTGTGGAAGAACCTTAATATTGAATGAAAAACTATTAACTATTAATTTTTAATTATTAATTTATCTACCTTTGCAGTCCAATTTATAAAATTAATTTATCACAAATGGCAAAAGGATTCTCTCAAGGACAGCAAAGACGGGTACAGCAAGCAGTACCAAGCAATCCGTTGGCAATCAAAACAAAGAAATTTGCATTAGAAAAAAATAAATTTATCAGTTTGAACATGATGCAATTAATTAGAAATCAATGGTATTGGGCTTTTGTTCCGTTGGCTTTGATTTTAATTAACGCAGGACTGAATATCTCAAAAGTATATCCTAATTACTGGATTTATGTATTAACCATCCTCGGGGCTATCCTTTACATTGCGTTTTGGGCGATTCAGTTTACAGGAGTTACTCAATTAGAGCAATACAAACAGCTTTTTCAGAAGTATCGTTATGAAATTGATAGCCGTCAAATACTCATGAAAATTTCTGATACAGAAGGAGGAATTATTAAGTGGGATATGATAAAATCGGCTCGCAAAGAAAAAGATGCTTACGTATTAGACATGGGTCAATATCAATTCATATACTTACCTTTTACAGTTTTTAGTAATGATAATGACAAGAAATTGATGGATAGAATCTTGAAAGATAAGGGGTATCTTTCAGCGGAATAATCCGTTGGTTTCCATGAAAAAAGGCTTCCAAAACTATTTGGAAGCCTTTTTGTATTTTATAACTATCACTGACTACTTCTTAACAGAATGTGAAATTGTTTCTACCAATTCACCCCGAGCCATTTTTTCGGCTTTATCAAAATACCGTAATGATTTCTGGAAAGTATCATCAAAAGGTGCCATTACTTGGTGATATTCGTTATTCATTCCATCCGAAACTTTTCTTTGCCATACATTGCGGGCAATGTACGCCTTAATCTGGGCTTTAATATAGGGCATAGAACGTTCATAGTCTTTTGCTCTCATCTTCACATTGGCTTGCTTGGCTAATTTTTGCATTTCGATGAGCATAGCATCATTAACCACAAAAAACTTGTTGAAGTCTTTAAAAGTCAGTTTCTCTAACGATTTAATGTTATCATTTACATAATTTAAAGCAAATTCTCGGATGATATTTTTGCCCCACAAGTCGCTCAAATACTTCGTAAAATAAGTAGTATCTCGCCCGATGAAAACATCAGGAGTAATGCCACCTCCGCCATAAACGGTACGTCCGCCCAGCGTTTTGTATTTAAGTTTTTCATTAAATTTGATGCTATCCGCACTAAAGAACTCTCCACTTTTCAAGCGTTTGTCATAATCTTTTTCGTAATCTTCTTCTTGTCCCATAGTGTAGGGTTTTTGAATACTACGTCCGCTCGGAGTAAAATATCTGGAGATGGTTAGGCGTAATTCTGAACCATCCTGCAAATTCACGGGCATTTGTACTAAACCTTTTCCAAAAGAACGACGACCTACAATTAAAGCACGGTCATTGTCTTGTAAAGCTCCTGCCACAATCTCAGCCGCCGAAGCACTGTTTTCATCCACCATAACCATCACTGCTCCTTTTTCAAAAATACCGTCACGCTTAGTGAAAGTTTGAGTATCGTATTTTGAGCCTTTGCCGTCGGTATAAACAATCAGGCGTTCGCCCGCCAAGAGTTCATCCACCATTTTTTCGGCTCGGTCTTTATAGCCACCAGGGTTTCCACGGAGGTCAAGCAGTAAACGTTTAGCCCCTTGTGTTTTCAGCGTTGTCAGAATATTTTTAAACTCATCAAAAGTTGATTCTGTAAATCTATCTACTTTAATGTAACCCGTTTGGGCATCAATCATGTAGCCAGCGGTAATAGAATAAGACGGAATACGGTCACGAACAACCGTAAATTTCTTAATGCCTTTTTCGCCATTTCTAAGCACTTCTAACTGTACTTCCGAACCTCTCGTACCACGTAATTTGCTAAAAATAAGGCTTTGGGTAACTTTCGGACCCGCTAAAGATATGCCATCGGCTTTAATCAGGCGGTCACCACTTTTGATACCAACTGATTCCGCAGGCCCACCTATCATGGCGTTCATTACGTAAACTGTATCGCTAAAAATGTTAAACTCTATGCCAATACCATCAAATCCCGATTCCAACTGCGAACGGGCGGAAGAAACCTCATCGGTAGAGAAATAGGAAGTATGAGGGTCGAGTTTTTCCAGTGTTTTTCGGATAGAAAACTCTACCAAAGAATCGGTATCAACTGAATCAACGTAGCTGCTTTCAATTAAAGAAAGAACTTCTCGGTATTTGTTAAATCCCTTTGAAACGTTTCCCATTTTTGCTTGTCCGCCAAAGAAATTAGCACCCAGCAAAATACCGCCCACTAAGGCAATGGCTATCCAAATGGGGATTTTTACAATAGTTGAATTATTATTAATTGAGTTACGTCCTTTTTCCATTTTGTGGTATGTTTTCAATACGAATATTAAAGTTACGAAAAACTGAAACGATGCCAATGATTTTGGCGTAACTTTGTTTCACTTTTCGATGTTTGATGTTCGCAGTAATCGTCTATCTCCATCTGTTTTGAATATTAGACGGTCTTAAAACTATTAAGTTTCACTTATTCCGTATCCGAGCATCGAAAAACCAATATCGAACATCGAAAAAATGCCCAGAATATTAGCCATAGATTACGGAACTAAAAGAGTAGGTTTGGCAGTAACCGACCCACTGAAAATTATTGCTTCGGCTCTGGAAACCGTCCACAGTAAAGATATATTTAATTTCTTGAAAGAGTATCTCGAAAGAGAGGAGGTAGAGACATTTGTAGTAGGAATGCCCATTAATTTAGA
>JALONS010000278.1 GCA_025454855.1 Arcicella sp. | reverse complement strand
AATCTCTTCTTTCTCAAGCCATTCGTGATACTGATTTTTTTCAAAATCCCACAAATTTGTATGACAACCAATACTGGTAATATCGCTAAAATATTTACCTGCAAAGAGAAAATACAAAAACTGAGGTAGATGTAACGAATGCTTTATTTGAGCGAATAAAGCTGGTTTTTCGCAAAGCGTAATTCGCCACCATAAGTATCATAAAACTGCTTTTGGAGCGTTTCTGAGTATGGTTTTAGGTAATTGTAAAGTGGGGCTATAACTTCTCCTTCTGAATTAAGATGTACAAAGCTCGCTCCGTAAGTAGAGAAGTTGAGAGCTTTAATTTCGTATTCTTCAAGTCTGGAAACTTCTTCAAATGAAGATATTACCCAAGATTTTAACAAATCGACATCTTCACAAGGGTCGCCGTCTTCATCTTGGGTTTCAGGAAATTGCGTGGATTTTTCTAAAACTATTTCGTAGTTTTCGTTGAAAAGGAAAAGTTTTTTATTGGTTTTGCCAATATCAAAGATGGCACATACGGGAATTTTCATTTTATAAACAAAGGATTTTTACAATCCCGTAGCAATCGTTTTGAAACCTCTTTCTTTGATTAGATTTTCTCTAACTTTCAGATTTCTAAATACTTGTATTGGGCTTAATGCTCCACCAGCACGAAGACTTGCCTCGGCAACCAATGCACGAACATCAGTACGGAAAGCGTTTTGTAAAATCTCTTGACAACGAACGGTATCATTTTCATTCTGAGCGATTTCTAAGGCTTTTCTATCCACCGAAAGAGCTTGTGCATACGCCATCATAATAGCTTCAACAGATTGTAAAAGGTCTTCTAATGGGTCTTTCACGTTGTGCGAAGCGTCAATCATCCAACCTAAATCTTTGGCATGATTCATATTTCTGGCGTTCATTCCTTCTACTAATTCATTGAAAATCAAGAATAATTGGTAAGGTTTTAAAGCACCCGCCGTTAAATCGTCGTCCCCATATTTAGAGTCGTTGAAGTGGAAACCGCCTAATTTACCTTCCATCAACAATAAAGCAACGATTTGTTCAATATTAGCATTGGGTAAATGGTGTCCTAAATCAACTAATGTGTAAGCCTTTTCACCTAATTTTTGGGCATAAAGTAACGACTGTCCCCAATCTCCAACCGTTGTTGAATAAAAGTTGGGTTCGGCACATTTGTATTCCACAAACATTTTCCAGTTTGAAGGTAAAGCTGCATAAATTTCTTGCAAACCTTCCAATGTATTTTGGAACGCTTTTCTGAAATTTAATTGACCAGGAAAACAAGAACCATCTGATAACCAAATGGTTAATGATTCAGAACCCAATTCGATACCGTGTTTGATTACTTCAATGTTGTGGTCAATTGCCTGTTTGCGGATAGCTTTATTGACATTTTGTAATGAACCAAATTTATAGCTTAATGCTTGGTCGGCTTGGTCTTGGAAAGTATTTGAGTTTACGGCATCAAATTTTAAACCGTGTTGAGCGGCTAAGTTTCTGATTGCGTTTGCATCAGTTGGAATGTCCCAAGGAATATGCAAAGAAATGGCTCCTGATGCTTGGTTTAAAGCATGAAGAAGTCCAACATCTTCAATTTTTTCTTCCAAAGAACGAGGCTCTCCACCACCTGGGAAACGACCAAAACGAGTTCCGCCCGTACCCAACGCCCACGAAGGAATAGCAATTTGGAAATCCACTAATTGTTTGATAATTGCCTCACTATTTTCAATTTCAGAAGTAGTGAAGGCTAATTTACGCTCATGAGCTTTTAGGTTATCAGCGTTGTATTGTTCTATTAAAGACTTTGAGATTTGCATTTTGTTATTGATTTGGCTGTCGGCTCTCAGTAATCAGCTATCGACTTTATTTTAATGGTTTACTGTAATTTTTAAAGGGTCTCATAGCCGAAAGCTGATAGCTGACAGCCTACGATTAAGCTAAATAAAATACCTCTTTTAATGGAATACTCACGGGTGAATTATCAGGATTTGCCTCCATGATGTCGCCCATATATGCCCACCAACGTTGCATCACAGGATGCTTCGGTAGTTCGTCCAAAGCAGCAGGATTTTCGATGGTAAGTACCCCAAACAAAGCGTAAGTTTCTTCATCTAAAAAGATGGAATAATCTTGAACGCCCGTGGTTTTGAGTAATCCTTTTAATTCATCCCATAATTCATCATGGCGACGTTTGTACTCGTCTGCTTGACCTCGGTGAAGTTGCATTTTGAAGGAAACTTTGTTTGTACTCGTCTGCTTGACCTCGGTGAAGTTGCATTTTGAAGGAAACTTTGGGCATGATTGAAATTTTATTAGTTTTGTTTATGGAAAAACCGCATTACCCTATAATAAACTCAAATTCAGGGTTTACTTATGAATTTGATAGTATTAGTGAACTTAAAACTATTCGTAAGGCAGTGGTATATCTGCCTTATTCTGATGATGGTGAGATTTATCAATTGGCATTTGGAAATCTTTTGGAAGACGGTAAAATAGATATTTATGATAAAAGTGCAAACAAGGATATGAAAATAGTTTTAGTTACTGTCATTAGAACTTTATTAGATTTCCTATCGTTATACCCACATAAATCTGTTATTTTTACAGGAAGTACGGGAACAAGAACCCGTCTATATCGTGCTACTATTTCAAAATTATTTGATTCACTTCAAGATGTCTTGTTGGTTCAAGGAATTACTTTTGATTTAGAAAAAGAGCTATTTGATAAAACTAAAGATTATTACGCATTTCTAATTTCAAAAAAAGATGGAAAGAATTAAATCGTTACCTAAAAGAGATCCAGCACTATTTCGGACAGACCCATCATTAGATGATAAATATCAGAAAATCATCCAACAACCTGAAATATTGAAGTTGCAAGAAGAACTTCGTGCTATCACCAGTAAAGTAAAAGGTTTTCCGAAATGATATTTGGAAAACCTTTTTCGCTCTATCTCACAAAAGCCATTGCTACACCACCATCCACATTAAGAACATTTCCTGTTGATTTGCCCAAAAGTCCCCCTACGAAGGCAAAACAAGCATTGGCAATATCATCTGGCAAAATAGCTTCGTTCAATAATGTTCTTTTTGCGTAGTAAGCGGGTAGTTCTTCAATGGTAATTCCGTAAGCCTTCGCACGACCTTCTGCCCAACCTCCTGCCCAAATATTTGAGTCAGCAATTACAGCATCTGGGTTTACAGTATTTACTCTGATTTTATCACTGCCTAATTCAGCGGCATTCAATCTTGAAAGGTGTAATTGAGCCGCTTTTGCTGAACCATAACCAGCGTTATTGGGTCCAGAAACCAAAGCATTTTTACTGACAATATTAACAATGTCTCCGCCAATTCCTTGTTTACGCATTACCGCTACGGCAGCCTGTGTTACTAAAAATTGTCCTTTTACCAAGATGTCATATAATTTGTCCCAATCTTCAATGGTATGGCTTTCAATGGGTTTTGAAATACTAATACCCGCATTATTCACAATAATATCAACACCGCCAAAAGCCAGAGCAGCGGCATCCATAGCAGATGTAATGCTTTGAGCATCCGTAACATTCAACAATGTTGTTGCCACTGCATCTTTGCCAAATTTCTTCACAAACTCCTCTTTGGCAGATGCTAAACGCTCTTCGTTAATATCGTTCAAAATGACACAAGCACCTTCTTCGGCAAATTTCTTGGCGATAGCCTTGCCAATTCCACCCGCTGAACCTGTTACTAAAGCAATTCTTCCAGAAAGAGCTTTTGGTTTGGGCATACGTTGTAATTTTGCTTCTTCCAACAACCAATATTCAATGTTAAAGGCTTCTTGGTGAGGCAAAGCCGTATATTCAGAAATAGCCTCCGCTCCTTTCATTACATTGATGGCATTGATGTAATATTCAGAAGCCAACCGAGCCGTAGTCTTATCTTTAGCAAACGTGAACATACCTACTCCTGGGTAAAGAATAACCACTGGGTTAGGGTCACGCATGGCAGGGCTATTGGCGTGCTTACAAGCATCATAATATTGCTTATAACCTTCTCTGTATCCTGCAAAAACAGTATCTAAATATGCTGAATCTCCAACTTGTGCTGGATCTAAAACCAAAGGAGCGATTTTAGTACGCAAGAAGTGGTCTGGACAAGATGTTCCGAGTGGAGCAAGTTTATCCAAGTCATTAGAATTGATAAACTCTAACACACGAGCATCGTCAGTGAAATGTCCAATCATTTTACGTTCAGAAGAACAATATCCTCTCAATGTTGGAGCAATGCTTGCTGCTTTTTGTGTTCTATCTTCCGAAGAAAGAGACTCAATTTTTTGTCCTCCAAATACATTTTTGTAATTATATTCTAAATATTCAGCACACTTTTCAATTACATCAAGTGTATTAATATAGCTATCGTAAGCAGTATCTCCCCAAGTGAAAAGTCCGTGAGAGCCTAACATGATACCTTTTAATTTTATGCCTTTTGCTTCGGCTTCTTGTAAACAAGCTCTGAGTTGTAACCCTAAATCAAAGCCTGGGCGTTGCCAGCCTACCCAACCGATTTCTCCATTGAATAACTCTTCCGTGATTATCTGACTGTCTTTGGCGGCGGCAATCGCAATAGCAGCATCTGGGTGAAGGTGGTCAATGTGTTTGAAAGGTAAAAACCCGTGTAGAGGTGTATCAATAGAAGGGGCTTTTGAGGCTAAATCAAAGATGCAATGATTGAATAATTCTACCATTTTATCTTCTTTTTCAATTCCCTCATAAACATTCTCTAATGCCAACAGACGCTCTAAATACAAAGCAGCACAGCCAGATTTTGTTAACGTTCCGATGTCCCCTCCTGAACCCTTAATCCACATCACTTCCACGTCACGCCCTGTGAGTGGGTCTTTATCTATAATTTTCACGGAGGTATTTCCGCCGCCGTAGTTAGTCAATCTTAAATCCGCTCCTAAGAGATTTGAACGATAGATAAACAAATCAACTTCGTTGGTAATTTGAGCTGCTTTCGCTTCGTCCCATAGGTAGGATACGTGTTTGTAATTTCGCATAAATTTGTATTATTAAAACGATGCAAAACTAAAATCATGCTCATCTGAAACCGTCCTGTACTATCATGTGGGACTTCTCCATGGAATAATACTTACATCACAACCACTAAATTTTAGGCTAATTTTTGCGAAATACTTGATAAAATACTACCTTGTGAGCAAACACAATTAAACCATGAAACGACCATCTCTGAAACTTCAATATCTAAAGGAATCATTAGGCGTTCCATCTGATACCATTGAGAATAACTAAACATTAATAATCAGATGAAAAAAGGACTTATTGTACTATTATTGGTACTTTCTTACCCGAGTAAAGCTCAACAAATTTTCGTGAATGGGCAAAATCTAACCACCATCAAAAACGTCAATTACATTACCGTAAAAGCTCAGAAAACATGGATGGCAACTCGTTTATCCGCTTTTTTAGATTACGGACAAGGTACTTCGGAAAGGGAACAGGAAATCACCGATGCTAATAAAAAATCAATGTTTTTTAAGAGTAAAGTGGACATTTTCAACCTCCTCGACCGCAATGGCTGGGAACTGGTAGATACTTATGAAGAAAGTAAGGATGGGAAAGTTTATACCCTACACGTATTTCGTAGGAAGAAATGATTTTATTTAGAGAATAGATTTCAGATGATAGAGTTTAGAGAATGTATGATGGAGTTAAAAACTATCTATTCTCTGAAATCTGTATCCTCTATTCTCTAAAATCTGTTCTCTATCATCTAATCTCTATTCTCTGAAATCTGTTCTCTAACATCTAATCTCTATCCTCCAGTAAAATCACTTCCGCTTAAAATCTACGTCACCCGCATTAGGGAAAGTAGCTGTAATTTTATCAATATCCCCTTTTTGATTAGTCATAAATTGAAAAGTTATACCCTCTAAAAACCCCGTGCCTTCAAAATAATCATAATGAAAATGGGCAAGCTCTACTTGTTTATTATGATATACCGCTCTTAATCCTTTATCTGTCTTGAAAACTTGTAAAACCCCGTAGGCAGGATGCTCGTAAATACCTGCGTAGTAATCAATCGGGTGCGACATCATGGCTCCCATTTTTCTACTGGCATCATGTTCTTTTTTCTTTTTCTCTTCTTCAAATTTAGCATCATCACGTTCTTTTTTCAAGCGACTATTCCAGTCTATCACACTCATATTCAAGAGATTATCGGCAATGAAATTAGTAATAATATTTACGTAATAATAATCCGCCGCACTGGTATTAGTAGTCACAAAAATCCCTAACTGGTTATTGGGAAAGATGGTCATCTGAGACCTAAACCCTTCAATTGACCCATTGTGCTGGCGGCGTTGTTGTCCTCGATAAACGTTCATGTTCCAACCCATTCCGTATGATGAAAAACCTAATTCTGGGTATTTAGCTTCGGCAGGAAATACCACCTGCACTGGCGAATGGTTCTCTCGGAGATTTTTTTCAGAAACAATCTTTTTACCGTTGTATTGTCCGTTTTGCAACTGCATTACTAACCAGTTGGTCATATCAAGGGCATTAGATTTAATTGAACCCGCCGAGCCAATCGCATCTATGTTGCTCCCAAATCCTACTTCTACTAATTGCTCATTTTCAGATTTGTAAGACATCGCATAATCTGGGCTTCTGAACATCTCGGAGTAATTCAAAACAGTACTATTCATCTCTAAAGGAAGCAATATTTTCTCCTTTACAAAACTTTCCCAAGTTTTACCCGATAAACGTTCTACCAAAACACCCGCCACCATGTACATCAAGTTATTGTATTGATATTGAGCGTATAATGGTTTGGAGGGTTTTAAATATTTCAGATTCTCAAAAATTGTTTTACGGTCATTATTCGCAAAAAGCCAAACGTAATCGTGGCGGGGCAAGCCTGTACGGTGCGATAAAATATCACGGGCGGTAACGGTTCGGGTAGCCTCATCATCGTACAACTGAAAATCTGGCATATATTCTTTAATGGGCTTGTTCCAATCTAATTTGCCTTCGTCCACCAATATACCCAAAGCCGCTGCGGTAAAAGATTTTGTACAAGAAGCAATCGGGAAAAGAGTATTTACAGTATTGGGAATGTTTTTCTGGGTATTCTTCAAACCTAAAGCAAAAGATGAATAAGGCTTACCGTCTTTCACGATGGTAATAGAAGTGGCAGGAATTTTCCATTCTGCCATCATTTGCAACACAAAAGAGTTGATATTATTAAGCGTATCCGCTTGGGTAGGTGTACCTCTTCGTTGTGAAAAACTGGGGGTTATCAACGTGAGTACCCCAATAAAAATTAGTAGTTTTTTAAGCATTTTAACTTTTTTCAATTAATGGGTCATATTCGCAAAGATAAACCACCGAAATTCTTTCTCCAAAACCCATAAACCAAGCGTGATATTTCCAGAATATCTTTTATTTTTGAAGGATATAATCATAAAAACCGTAAAATATGAATCGTAGAGAAGCCGTACAACGTGTTGCCCTCATGATGGGTGGGGTGTTGGCTGCCCCATTGATGGCAGGCGTAATGGGACAAGTAACCAATACTGGAGCAAGCGTTGCTGTAACCGCCGAACAAGAAGCTCTTTTGGCAGAAGTTGCCGATATTATTATTCCAACTACGGACACGCCCGGAGCCAAAGCAGCAGGCGTTGAAAAGTTTATCGTGCGGGTCATGCGTGACTGTTATAAAAAAGAAGACCAAGACAAATTTTATGCGGGCTTGGCAAAATTAGATGCTGATAGCCAAACTAAGTTTGGAAAAGGTTTTATCGCTTTAGATACTGCCCAGAAAAACGAAATGGTAAAACTTTCTACCACTGAAGATACCTCTGAAATTGGGGCTACAAAGGCTTTAGAATATTTACCCATTCCAGGGAAATTTGAGGGTTGTATCCCCTTGAAAGCAGGACAAAAAGCGTGGGCGTTGTAAATAATGATGAATGATTAGTTATGAATGATTAGTTTTCACTTATCAAATAACTCATGTTACATTCTAAAAATACTCATAACTCAAAGGAAATGAACTTAAACATAGATGCCGTAAAGGCAATGACCTACGATGCCATCGTGATTGGCTCGGGAATATCGGGTGGTTTTGCCGCCAAAGAATTAACTGAAAAGGGTTTACGGGTTTTGATGCTCGAAAAAGGCAAGCAACTCGACCACGTAACGGGTTACGAAAACGCCATGAAAGACCCTTGGGAATCTAAATACAATGGTCGCTTGACGATTGCCCAAAAGGAATCTCATCCCAAATTAGCCCGTGATTATCCCTACAATGAAATGACAGAGAAATACTGGATGAACGACTCTGACTCATTGTACAAAGAAGAAAAACGTTTCGACTGGTATCGTCCAAACATCGTGGGTGGAAAATCAATTATGTGGGGACGGCAGTCGTATCGTTTAAGCGATATAGACTTTGAAGCCAACGCTAAAGAAGGCATTGCCGTGGATTGGCCCATTCGTTATAAAGACATCGCTCCGTGGTATTCGTATGTAGAAAAAATTGCAGGTATCTCAGGTGAAAAATTAGGACTTCCACAGTTACCCGACGGAGAATTTTTACCCCCCATGGAAATGTATTGCGTTGAAAAAGAAGTAAAAAAACGCATGGAAAAGAATTTCCCAGGACGTGTTCTCACGATGGGACGTGTGGCCAACCTTTCGGCAGCCCAAAAAGCCCACACAAATGTAGGACGTGGACCTTGCCAGTACCGTAATAAATGCTCGTTGGGTTGTCCTTACGGTGCGTATTTCAGTACACAATCTTGTACTTTACCCTATGCCGCCAAAACAGGCAGATTGACCCTCAGACCAGATTCGGTAGTAACCGAAATCATGTATGACGAGAAAAAACAAAAAGCTACGGGTGTACGTGTGCGTGATGCCGTAACGCTACAAGACCGTGAGTATTTTGCCAAAATTATCTTCGTTTGTGGTAGTGCATTGGGTTCAACGGCTATTATGCTCAACTCAACTTCGCACCGCTTCCCGAACGGTATGGGTAACGACTCTGAGCAATTAGGACATAATTTGATGGATCATCACTTCCGTACGGGTGCGTCGGGTGTTTGGGAAGGAGATTTAGATAAATACTACTCTGGAAGACGTGCCAACGGTATTTATGTACCCCGTTACAGAAATATTGGCAATGATAAACGGGACTATCTCCGTGGGTTTGGATATCAGGGTGGCGGTAGCCGTCAGGGCTGGCAACGTAATATTGCCGAGTTGAGTTTTGGGGCAGATTACAAAAACGAAGTAACCCAACCTGGTGTTTGGACGATGGGCTTTGGTGGCTTTGGCGAAACCCTTCCCTACTACGAAAACCGTATGTATCTCCACAAAACCGATAAAGACAAGTGGGGAATGCCAATCGTGGTATTTGATGCAGAATTGAGAGAAAACGAAAAGAAAATGCGTATTGATATGCAAAACGATGCCAAAGAAATGTTGGAGGCATCGGGCTTGAAAAACGTGAGAGGATACGATAACGGTTCTTTTTTAGGCATGGCAATCCACGAAATGGGAACTGCCCGCATGGGACGTGACCCTAAAACGTCCGTACTGAATGCCCACAATCAAGTACACGCCGTGAAAAACGTATTCATGACCGATGGAGCTTGTATGACCTCCGCCTCGTGTGTGAATCCATCATTAACCTACATGGCACTAACAGCAAGAGCCGCAGACTTTGCGGTGAAAGAGAGTAAGAAAATGAATTTGTAATGTTTTTTTGGAATTGAAAAGCCCCTTTGATTTGGTTCTTAGGGGCTTTTTTTAATCATTTTTAAATAAATATTGAATAATTATACGTTTTATTTTTAGAAAGATAACTTTGTATCAAAACATAGGCTTTATTTTTGTTTTTATAAAAATGGAGTATCTCCAAATTTAGTAGG
This sequence comes from Arcicella sp., assembly GCA_025454855.1. GTDB lineage: Bacteria > Bacteroidota > Bacteroidia > Cytophagales > Spirosomataceae > Arcicella. The sequence continues at coordinate 2,047 of JALONS010000278.1, read as the reverse complement.
AATTACTATAGATGAAGGAAAATATTAACATAACTGTAAATTATAAAGTTCTTGTTTGGGCAAGAGAGACTATTGTCATGACCCGAACCAGTGCATCTAACAAGACTGGCATACCAATAAATCGTTTAGTTCAATTAGAAGAGGGTGAAAGACTCCCAACATTAGAAGAAGTAAAAGAGCTTTCTAAAGCCTATAAAAGAACAATTGCTACGCTACTTCTTAATACTCCACCCAAAGAAAAACCATTACCAAAAGATAGAAGGACTGTTAATTCATCAAATGTGGGGAATTTTCACGAAAAAACTATAATGGCAATTCGTAAAGCTCGCTCTTTGGTATCTTCATTGATTGAATTAAAACAAGATGCTGGTATTATGATACCACGTTTTCAGTATAAAGCTAACCTGCAAGACAATCCTGTAATGTTAGCCAACAAATTAAGAGAGGAATTGAATCTCGGAGAAATAAGGCATTATGAAAATATCAATAGTGCTTTGGAAGCATACATAGAAAAAGTTGAATCTTTGGGAGTTGCAGTTTTTCAATTAAGTTTGACCCAAGATAGTTTAAGGGGGTTTTCAATTGTTGATGAAAGTATGCCCATAATTGGCATAAAAGGAGGGGGAGAGCCTCCGACAGCTAAAACATTTACATTATTTCACGAATTTGCTCATATTATCTTAAATGAAGGAGGACTTTGTGATTTGTCAGAAAACACAAATCAACATATAGAAAAATGGTGTAATGCTTTTGCTGCTGAGATTTTAGTACCAACTTCTGAATTGATAAGGATGGATATTGTTGTAGATAAATATTTAAAAAAGGATAAAATTTGGTCAAAAAATGATTTAATTAAATTAGGAAATCATTTTCATGTTGGTCCTTTAACAATACTAAGAAGACTTTTGGATAATAAGCGAACAACGCCACAATATTATAACAATAGGCATGAAGCATGGAATAAGCCTCAATTCGGAAGGTCTAAAAATCCAGAAGGAAGGAATATTGCAAAAGAAACAATAAAAGAAAAAGGGAAAACTTATATTTCACTTGCCTTTTCAGCATTTGATCAGAATAGAATAGATATAAAAGATCTTTCTGATTTTTTAGGAGTAAATTTTTCATACATAAACAAAACACGTCAATTGTTAAATACCTAAAAAATGCAGTTAGATTTTAGTCAGGGCAATATTTTTAATCAAGGAAATATTGTTTATGTAATTGATACAAGTGCTTTAATAAGATTGGAGTCCACTTTTAAATACGATAATCCTGTTTTCATTGCTATTTGGGAAGAGATAGAAGATTTGATTAGAGAGGGATGTTTCGTAACAATTGATTTTGTCGAAGATGAAATCAATAATTATGGAGGAAAAGAAGAATTCTTGCAAGAGTGGGTAAAAAAATGGAAAAAGATTTTAGTTGTTCAGACAGATTCTGAGACTTTTAATGCTGCTATCCCAATAATTAATGAAGAGTATAATTCTGGTTTTTTAGATGCAAAAAAACTTGCAGTAGGTAAAGAAGAGGCAGACCCGTATCTAATTGCATATTGTAAAGTTCATAATTGTGTTCTCATAACAAATGAGAGCAAAACTAAACCCAATAAAATTCCAGGTGTATCTATGAAAAATGGCGTAAAATGTATTGATATTTTTGAATTTTTAGTTGAAAGAGAAATGAGAATGGAAAGGAAGAAAAGATAGTTCTCTCCCGTGCTGTTCCACTTCTGCCGTTGCCTATGTCTCCACAGAAGACATTTAGTCATCTATATCTCCCCACAACCGTGCTTCAGAAAATCAAAATACCAACCAGCATAGTTTTTTATAAAAATTTACAAAACTTATGAGAAGCTATGACAGAGACACACACAATGACAGGAGATTATCCTTAATTTTCATCTCTATTAAAATTAGCTGTATGAAATTTTTTCAGAAAATAGCTTTACTAATCTTTTGTGGCTTATCCTCCTTTTCAGGTAATGCACAAACCATTCAATATTATCAATCTTTTGATAATCAAAGAATTGCTTACGAAGATACAGGGA
>JALONS010000277.1 GCA_025454855.1 Arcicella sp. | reverse complement strand
AAATTGAGTAGATTTATTTATCATAACATTCAAATAGCATCAACACAATTTTATTATGACTCACACTACCAAAATTATTCTAACAGCTCTCTGTTTATTCACTTGGGTAAGTTTTGCAACGCCCAAGCCTAAGAAAATACGCCAATCAGATACCGAAGAAGTATTACGTAAAAAAGCGGAGGCTTTAGCCCATAAATTCATCATTGTGGACGGTCATGTTGATTTACCCTATCGTTTACACGGTAAAATGGAAGATGTTTCGGTACAAACAAAAGGAGGTGATTTTGATTACGTCAGAGCTAAAAAAGGTGGTTTATCTGCCCCTTTTATGTCTATTTACGTGCCTGCCGATTTACAGCGTAAAAAAGGCTTCTCAAAAGCCTTGGCGGATTCCTTGATTGATATGGTTGAGAATTTAACCAAACAGTACCCCGATAAATTTGCTTTGGCTAAAACCCCCGAAGATATTGAGAGAAACTTCAAAAAAGGTTTAATTTCTTTTCCGATGGGCATGGAAAATGGTTCGCCCGTAGAAAGTAATCTCGAAAATCTAAAGCACTTCTACCAACGGGGTATTCGTTACATTACGCTTTGCCACGGAGAAGATAATTTTATTTGTGATACTTCCTATGATACTACCAATACTTGGCGTGGACTCAGTCCCATTGGGCGGCAGGTAGTGCGTGAGATGAATCGCCTCGGCATTATGATTGACTGCTCACATATTTCTGATAATACCTTCGAGCAAGTGGTAGCTCTTTCAAAAGCTCCAGTAATTGCTTCTCATTCATCTTGTAGGGCTTTTACACCAGGGTTTATTCGGAATGCTCCCGATAATTTAATTAAACAAATGGCTAAAAAAGGGGGCGTGGTAATGATAAATTATTCATCAATGTTTTTAGATTCGGCTTCTAATAAAGCCTACGAATTGAAACGTTTGCATCTTAAAAATTGGCAAAAAGAACATAATTTAGTTGCTGACTCGCCCGAAGCAAAGGCTTATGAAGATAGTTACAGCAAAGCCCACCCCGTTCCATTAACCAACGTTGAGAAAGTTGCCGACCACATCGACCACGTAAGAAAAATTGCAGGAATTGATTACGTAGGTTTAGGGTCAGATTTTGACGGTGTAGGACCAACCCTTCCCGAAGGACTTAAAGACTGTTCGCAGTTGCCTAATCTAATTTATGTACTTTTGAAAAGAGGCTACAAAGAAACTGAAATTGAGAAAATTTGCTACAAAAACATTTTTAGAGTTTGGAAAAAAACTGCTGAAATAGCCAAAACGATGTAAATTAGAGGTCTCTTTTGTGATAGAATAATTTATTTTAGATGAAGATTTCTCGTATCACACTGGCAGTAGTTTTATGCGTAATTCTACTTTTATGACAAAAACACAAATCAATGAACAACAGACGAAACTTTTTGAAAAATACCGCCCTTGTTTCGGCAGGAGCATTCTTACCATTAGATATATTAGCGAATTTGCGTACCCGAGTAGGATCAAACGACAAGATTAATGTGGGTTTGATTGGTTGCAAAGGACAAGGTTGGAGTAACCTGACTAACTTCTTGAAAATCAGTGAAGTAAACTGCCTTGCCATCTGTGATATTGATGATGCAATTTTGAACCAACGAAAAGCTGACCTTGCCAAGGCAGGAATCGGGAATCCAGTTATCTATAAGGATTACCGTAAAATGCTCGAAAATAAAGACATAGATTTTGTGATTGTTGCCACGCCTGACCATTGGCACTGTTTACAATTAACGGATGCTCTATCGGCAGGGAAAGACGTTTTTTGCGAAAAACCAGCCGCTAATTCTATCGGTGAAGCCCGCTTGATGGAAAAAGCCGCCAAAGCATCGGGCAAAGCAGTACAAATTGCTCAGTGGCAACGTTCGCAACAGCATTTCCAAGATGCAGTAGCGTTTGTACAGTCAGGGAAATTAGGAAATTTACTCACTACCAAAACGTGGATGTATCGTGGTAACTCCACGCCACTTCCTCCTGTGCCTAATACACCTATTCCTGCGGGAGTAGATTATAAAATGTGGCTCGGACCTGCCCCCATGCGTGATTTTAATCAAAATCGTTTTCACTATGAATTTCGTTGGTTTTGGGATTATGCTGGTGGTTTAATGACCGACTGGGGTGTGCATCTCATTGATATTGTACTGTGGGCAACGGGTGTGGATGCTCCTAAATCAGTAATGGCAACGGGGTCTAAAATTGCTTTTCCAGATGATGCCCGTGAAACGCCTGATTATCTAAATGTTATCTATGATTATGGCAAATTCACGATGTCTTGGGAGAATATCATGGGCATTACGGGTGGACTGTACGGTCGCCAACACGGTATCGCTTTTGTGGGTAAAAATGGGACTTTAGTCGTGAATCGTCAAGGGTGGGAGGTTATTCCTGAAAAAGTGAATGGCAAAGACCTGATGGAAGCCGTACCTTTCACGAAACAATCGGATAATGGTTTGGAAAAACACACGCAAAATTTTATACAAGTATTGAAAAGTAAAGACTTAACTAAGTTGAATTGTCCTATTGAAGCGGGGGTAAAAGTAGCCATCAATTCACACATGGGTAATGTGGCGTATAGGGTAGGGGAGAAGATTTACTACGATGAAGCGACAGGGAATTTTGGCAGTAAAAAAGCCAACAAACTGATTATCCCGAACTATAAAAATGGGTGGAAAATGCCAGTATAACGCTTAGAAATAAAACGGAACTGCTTACTTCATATAAAAATAGACCACTGATTTAACCGATTAAACAGATGTACACCGATAATATCAGTGAAAAATCAGTCAAATTCGTAAAATCAGTGGTCTATTTTTGGAGTAACATAAACTCTTTACACTTCCCAAAAACTACTCTTCCGCTTTTTCTTCTTGTCCTGGAAGAACAAAAGTAAATTTATCTTCCAAAAACTCATCAATTGCCAATGAAGTTGGTTTTGGTAAACGCTCATAGAACTTAGAAATTTCTATTTGCTCACGGTTTTCAAAAATTTCCTCTAAATTATCTACCGACGACGCAAAATCAGATAATTTATTATTCAATTCTTCTTTCGATTTCAAGGCAATTTGTCTGGCACGTTTTGCAATAATTGCAACGGCTTCGTAAGTATTTCCGCCTGCTTTTGTGGCTAATTCAGCTACGTTTCTGGTAATGATGGATGGATTTGTTGCCATTTCTTTATTAAAGGTTTTAGGTGTTTGGTATGTGGTATTAGATGTTCCAAAGATTGATGACTGTAGTCAAGTACGCAATCCCTCATTCCTAATTCCTAATTCCTAACCCCTGATTTTATTGTTTATCGGCTGCCCCAACTTTGGCAGTATTTGATTTCTCTTTTTCACGAGCAGCTTTGTATTCTGCTTCTAATTTCGCAATTCTTTCACTTTCCTTGATACTTACGTCATATAATTTTTCCGCTTTTTTCAAGAAATTACTTTGTGGGTATTTATCCACTAAAACTTGATAATATTTGATGGCTTCGTCGAAACGCTCTTTTTGTTTACTTTCAATGGTACTTTGTGCCAAATCGTACTGAGCTTGTACTTTCAAGAAAGCCATCTCTTCGTTAAATTCCGAATCTGGATAATCCTTTTGGAAATTATTGATTTCAATAACCGCAGATTTCAACGTTGCGATATTGAAAGAACTCGTTTTTAAGTACAACTTAGCTTTTTCGTAAGCCTTTTTCTCTAATTTCACCCGCAAAGTTTTAATCAAATCTGAGGTTTCCTCTCTAAACTTACTATCAGGATAATTATTGATAAAACTTTGTAACTCATTTATAGCAGTAATTGTTCCACTCTGGTCGAGATTAAAATCAGGGGAATTTTTGTACAACGAATACGCCGACATATAAACGGCTTCTTCGTAGAATTCACTACGAGCAAAAGTTTCGGCAAAACGCTTGAAATGGAAATTGGCAGTTTCATAACTACCCATGTGATAATCACAATAGGCTTGGTAGAAAGTGGCAACTTCTTGCTGGTCTGTTCCCGTCAGAATCGGTAATAATTCCTCAAAAAGTATGCTGGCTTTATCGTATTGCCCTTTTTTGTAATATCTAACGGCTGCATCGTACTTCTTCTTCTCGTCAGTCATTTTCCTGACTTTCTCGAAACTACTACAAGCACTCAGCGTTAGGGCAAACAGTATAAACAACAAAAATTTATTAGTTCTGTACATAAGGGTACAAAGTTACGTAAAATTTGGTAGATTGAAAATCAAGCGATTAAGTATTCTCAAATTTCGTTAGATTGAAAATCAAGCGATTAAGTATTCTCAAATTTCGTTATTAAAACGCTCCAAAAACATAGTTTATGAGCAAATTAACAATTTTTAACGTAAGCATGAGGGGATAGGAAGAGGAAGAAAGGCAAAAGGAATAAAAGTATGAAACTATCAACTATTCGGTGCTGAACCGCTGACGGGGTGAAAAACCGTCGTCAGGGTCACGGACTCAAACCCTGACGACGGTTTTTCACCCCGTCTGCGGTTGTAACTGATTGGGGTTTGCAAAAGAGAAACGATGTAATTTGTTTATTTTTAGAAATTTACTCATTCGCTTTTTCGCAAATCGCCTTTCGCTTAGTATATAGGCAAATAGTCTATACTTCCTTAAAAAGATTCAATTCTCAAACCTATTCCTTAATCCCCAAAATTTTCTTGATTTTTAGTAAAAAGAAGACAACCCCCACACCCGATATTAAAAAATAGTACATGGCTAATATCCAAAGCTCTTGGTTTTCAAGTAGTTCTGCAATTTTGAAAAGTAAATACGTGAGGGCAATGTAGCCGTAGATTGTTCCCATCAATAGAAAAACGTACGACTGTGTTTTGCGAGCGTACAAGAAAAGTCCTACGCACAAAGACAACGTGATGAGTACGTAAACGAGCCAAAGGGTTTGGCTAAACATAGCCATTAGTAGAGCAATTAATGCCAAATTTGACCCCAATAAAAGGTATGTAAACGAAAAATGCTTTTTGAGATTTTTGTACTCAGAAAATAACCCAACTGCCGACAGCCCCAAGCCTAATCCAACGGCAGTATTCAGAAAATGCGGAGCGGAAAAATCATTTTGCGATAATACCAAAAACGGAGCGATGGACACCCCAACCCACGAAGCAAAAGCCGTAATTGCCATAGAAAGTACGCCCCGATGGTCGAAGAAATAGGCGGAGATAAAAAACAAAACTGCGGGTAGAAACGTCACCAAGCCGTATTTTGTACCAAATAAATCGTATTGATATTGTAGATAACCTTCTAAAACCAAGAAAGACGAACAGCCCAACAACAGAGCAAAATCAGTGAAAGTATGCGGATTTTGGTGTTCTTGCCAAGTAAAAGGCTGGCGTTTCCAGAGTACAAAACCAAAACATCCCAACGTAATGATGGCAATCAAAGCCACAATGACCCCGTGACCGATGGTATCTAAATTTTGGTAAATCAGTACGCCCAAGCCACCCGTAAGCAGGGTAATACCCAAATACAAAAGCGTCCGCAATTCGTAATGGAGTGAAAAAGGTTTATGCTCCTCAAACTCAGCAATGGCATTGCCTTGTTCAGCACTGATGATGCCTTTTTCTTGGAGGGAATTTAGGATGGTTTGGGTTTTCATGGGTTTTTATCTCTTTATAATTACGGCAGTTTTTGTTCCGGGTTCAGGACGTTCGTAAATAGCTTCATCTTTCAATTTTGAGAAAAGTCTATTTTTGTTCTCTTGGTTTTCTGTTAATTCTATATCTCCATTTTTTATGGTAAGCGTATCATGACCTTGTAATCCAAAAGGATAAATTTCTCCTCTTCGTTTATCAAAACTTACCAAAATATACTTTCTCGGATTTTGACCTATATCATTCATGATCGCCTTATATTCTATTCCTACACTTCCTAAAAAACCATTCGCTTTTTGAGCATAACCCTCTGATAAAATAATCACTATTTTTCTGCTTTTCTCCAGATTTGTGTACATCATCTTCATAAAGTTAGTAGCAGTTGAATCTTCACTTTCATATAAATCAAAAGTAGCATTAAAGTCCTGATAATCAGACAATCCATCTACAAACTGTCTTACTTCTTTTTGATGCTCTTCGTCTTTTTTGTTATTCTCATCTGTCCAACAGTAAGTCACGAATACTTTTATGGGTTCTTTAGAGTTATTCTTCATCTTTTCACGTAAAATTATCGTATTGTCATGTACGTTTTCTAATAATTTTTTGACTTTTACTTCTTTGAAAGGAACTTGGCTACACTCAATAGTTTTTTTATTATTGATATCTCTCAAAATCAAATCCTCATAAGTGTAATAGGTGGGAGTATTACTTTGTGAGCATACAGCACATAAACAAGGAACTTTTTTAATTGGTTTACTCCGTTCAGAAAAGTGATATTTATCATTTATATCATCAATTTCATGTGTCACTAAGGTAATTAATGATGATGTTTTATAACCTTTTGCATAAATTTCGATACGCTTGTTGGCAAACTTTGTCACCCAAATTAATGCCCCTTGATACTCAAAAACTACTCCTTCTCTCCAAACTAATTGATTTTCAGGTATCAAGCGGTGAAGTCGGACTATCAATCTACTAATAATTCCTTTGGGCATAAAATCATACTCATAGTGAAGCATTGTATTATTAGTTTTATCCCAATCAAAATCGCTTGGCAAGTCTTCGGATAAAAGACTGGGGATTAAGTATTGTTCAGGGGTTATTTCATAACATAGTTCAAATTTTTTCATCAATGCCAAGAGTTCATCTTGTGTATCATAAAATTCTTCATTTTGCCACACTGAGATCAACTCTTGTTTTTTGAACAAGCCATTTTTATTTTCTCGTGTATGGTCAAGGACACTATAGATAGCATCTAAAGCCCATTGGGGTTTTAAGAAAATAATTTTTTTTAGTAAAGTATCATCTCGGAATCTTAGTATAATGCCTAAATCGTGAAGATAATCACTTACAAAATCTTGCTTTATAAAATCAGTAATTCCTATTTCAGTACATAACTTTCTAAACTCTACCAATTCTATATAATTTTCTTTTTTTGTAGTTATTACTTCTTTAATTCTAATCCATAATTTGGGTAATTTTTCGCCTCTTTCAAATTGTGGAAGATTGCGTAAAAACTTTTCAACTTCTTGAATAAAATCTTCCATTTTATGTTCATCATTAAGTAAGTTAACGACTGATAAATCCCCTCTGATATTTGGATAATTAGCTTTCAGATTACGAAATGGAATGCTTGGTTGAATTGTACCATGTTGATTGAATAAAATCAGCATAGGGCTATCTTTGCCCAAAAGTTCTTGCACAGGTATCCAAAAATCATCCAATCCTTTATCTTCTCTACCATTCGCTACTAAAATATAGAGACTTCTTCTTGAAAAAAATAATTGATGAAGTGGATGGTATATTTTTTGTCCTCCTAAATCCCAAATATGGACTTTAAAATTATGCTTATTCTCTTGATTTTTAAATTCAAATTCACTAATATTGATTCCAACGGTAGTATCATCAATTTTATTGGGTAGTGGTGCTTTTAAGTTCTTTATCTTTGTAGAAAGAGAGGTTTTACCAGAACCAGCATCTCCGATAATCATCAATTTTGCTTCATAAACTGTTTCTTCTCCTTGCTTATCTCTTTCTCCAAACCAATTTATAACCGCCTTGCTACCTCGTACTATTATTTCAAATGGTGGAGCAATTATGTAATTGTCTTTTAAGCCAATTTTATGCAATTGTGTAATATTCTTATCTTCAAATAAATCAATTTCAAACCCTCTTCGCAAAAGTGGGACTAAAAATTGTATATCTCTAATTTGATTATTTATAAGATTTAGATTTTTTAAGTCCTTTAATTTTTCTATTGCGTGAATATTAAATGAATTAACATCCGAAATTTGGTTAGAACTCAGGTCAATATATTGTAAATTTGTTAATTTTTCTAAATAATTAACATTTGAAACTCTATTTGAGCTAAGGTTTAATATTTTTAAACTCGTTATTTTTTCTAAGTGATGTATATCCGAAATTTGATTGGAGTTAAGATATAATGATATCAAACCTGTTAGTTTTTCTAAGAAACTTATATTTGAAATTTGATTATAACTAAGATCTAAATATTGTAATTTCTTCAGCTTTTCTAAGAAATTGTAATTTTTAATTTGAATGTCGCTAATACATAAATTTTCCAAGAATGGTAATTTTTCTAAAATTGTTAATTCAATTCCTTTAAACGAATTTTTCATACCTCTATTTAAAGAACTAACCCAAATACCACTACTTTTATTTAGGTAGCCTCCTCCAAGACTTAATCCTTTTAGCCATGTGCATTCAAATAGTTCAGAGGGTATATAGTTTTCAAGCCCACAATTTCCTAAGTCTAAAAATGGGTCTTTTGTGATCTTATGAATTAGAATAAGTTTTTTTGCAAGTTCACTCATAGTCAGGGTGGTTTTATCTTAATTTTAGTGAAGATAATTAAAAATATTTTTGAAAGATATACTTATGGATGCAAAACTCCTGAGTGGGCAAAAGCCGCTGTCATAGGTAGATACTCAAATCCTGACGGCGGCTTTTTGCCCCCTCAGCGATTGGTTAGCGTATCAATTTATAGCCAGATACAACCCAAATATTTTTCAACAAATATCCTAAAACAGTGGTAAATTTGAGTATTCATCATTGTTTACTTACTCAAAAAATGCCCCCAGAAAAAATAGAACTTCCTCCTAAATATTACTTAACGTATTTTCAATACCTCATTGATTTCGTCAAGAAGAAATACCAACATATTTTGAATGAAACAGAACAAAATTTCTTGGGGGCATTTGAGGCACTCACCGAAGATGAAAAGTGCTTGTTTATTCGTTTTAGTAATCGCACAGGCTCTTTTTTCAGAACCGAGAAACTGAAATATGCCGAAATTGAGGATATTCCAGTGGTACTAAACGCCCTGATTGATAAGCAATTTATAGAGCCTGTGGCGGCAAGTCATCTTTTGCAAGCGGGTGAGGTATTGAATATTTTTAGTAAATCCGAATTGATAGAATTAGCCAAAATGCTCAATCTCGAAACTCGTGGCAAGGCATCCTTGAAGAAAGAAGAAGTATTAGATTGGCTCTTGGAAGTAGGCAATTGGGAAGAAATCACTGAGTGGATAACTCACGCATCAGGGGGCGTTATCAAAGTGCTGAAAGAAACGGAAGTACAAATGCTCAAGTTTCTGTTTTTTGGTTCTCGGCACGGTGATATGACCGAGTTCGTTACCCGTGATTTAGGTTTTCAGCAATACGAAAAATTTGATGAAGACAAAATGGTTGCGTATTTTCAGACTCGACAAGAAGTAGAAGATAAACTAAAAGTGAGCCTTGCCCGTGAGGATTTTTATTTGATGCAACAGGCTGAAATTGAGACCATTGAAATTTATAATTGGTTCATGGACTGGACGGATACACACCGTAAAGAACTATCTGAAATTGCCGTACCAACTTATAACCGCTTTGCTTTGAAAGTGGCTCTTTATTTAGAAAAGAAGAAAGCATTGGATGAAGCCCTGACGATATTCAGACAAACGGAGGAGTCGCCCTCACGGGAACGGCAAGTCAGGATTTTGGATAAACAGAAAAACCGTGAAGAAGCCAAAGCCCTGTGCGAATTGATGCTGACCGAACCCCAAAACGCCGATGAACAGTTCTTTGCGGAGGATTTTCTGAATCGTTTGGAAGCCCAGCTACAAAAGAAAAAAGCTAAGAAAGCGGTTACTGAACAATTACACAATTCTGCCTCTATCACGATTGATGCTTTGTGGAAGCGTCAGGTAGAGTTTGGCGTAATAGATTATTACGAACGAAAGGGACTAAAAGCGGAATTCTCAGAAAATCACCTTTGGCGAAGCCTGTTTGGGTTACTTTTTTGGGATATTATTTTTGATACCGATACACTTGCCATTCATCATCCCTTGCAGCGTTCACCTTCGGATTTATTTAAGCCTACTTTTTTTGAAAAGCGAAAAGAGAAAATGGAAGAACG
>JALONS010000276.1 GCA_025454855.1 Arcicella sp. | reverse complement strand
ATCCACAATTTGTAAGCCCTTTGGCAAATAATATTACAAATATTACAGGAGATTATCGCCTAAAAGATTCCTCCCCCTGTATCAATGTAGGCGATGATGTAGGCGTAAGTCCGCTCGATTTGGATACAAACCCCAGACCCAAAGGCGGTAAAACCGACATGGGAGCTTTTGAAAGCAACGTTAATATGAACGAAATCATCAGCAAAGCCACTGGCAACTGGGAAACCACTACCACTTGGAATTTGGAAAGATTACCGCTCGCAACGGATAAAGTAATTTTGAACGGGCATCAAGTAACCGTAATCACACCCAACGCCCGTGCCAAGGATTTGGAGTATAAAGCAGGGGCAATTTTGCGGTATTTAGCTGGGGGGCTGTTGCGGTTTGGGAATTAGAGGAAGCCACGTAATGATTAAACATTCCAGCTAAATCCTCCACCAATCATCCCAAATCTTTCGTTGCACATTATTTTTTTTAGTAAATTCGTAGAGATTAACAGGGTTTTGAAATCCACTCATTTACTCAGGTTACGTACCCGTTCATCATTCACTCACTGAATCATTCATCAAATCCTAAAATGACAAGAAAAATTTTCACTTTGGTTTTTGGAATTTTATTATTTCAAAATACTATTTCACAGGCTCAACAGCCTAATAGTCAATACAATAGCAATACTCGTTTTGAGCAATTGGGCGGTGCTTTACCCACACCAAATTCCTACCGTACTGCCTCTGGAGCTCCAGGGAAAGATTATTGGCAAAACCGTGCCGACTACGATATTAAGGCGGAATTGGACGACCAAAACCAGTCCATGACGGCTTCGGAGGTGATTACCTACAAAAATTTTTCTCCCGATGAATTGCGTTATTTATGGGTGCAGTTAGACCAAAATAACTTTAAAAAAGATGGTATCGCTCAATTGACTTCTACTTCAACGGTGACAGAAAGAACCACTTTCGGACGCTTAGATATGGCTGCTAATGTGTTGAAGAAGAAAGAATATGGGTACAAAATTCTTGCGGTGAAAGACCGTGCAGGTGCTCCGCTGAAATATACCATCAACGAAACCATGATGCGTATAGATTTGCCCACACCGCTAAAGCCTAATGCAAGTGTTTCATTTTCAATAGATTGGAGTTTTAATATTACTGATGCCGTTGCTACACGTGCCAGAAGTGGTTATGAGTTTTTTCCCAAAGATGGTAATTATTTGTATGAACTGGCTCAGTGGTTTCCCCGTATGTGCGTGTATGACGATGTGAACGGCTGGCAACACAAACAGTTTTTGGGTCAGGGAGAATTTACCGTTCCTTTCGGGGATTATAAAGTATCAATCACCGCTCCCAATGATTTCGTTATCTTAGGCACTGGCGAATTACAAAATCCTTCGCAGGTGCTTTCAGCCACGCAACTGAAGCGTTTAGAAACTGCTAAAACGGCTACTCGTCCCGTGATGATTGTTACACAGGAAGAAGCAACAGCGGCAGAGAAGCGGGATGCCGCCCAAGCAAAACCCGCAGGCAAGAAAACATGGACTTTTGCGGCTCAGAATGTACGTGATTTTGCTTTTGCAGGTTCAAGAAAATTCCTTTGGGATGCCATGCAGGTAGATATTGAAGGTAAAAAAGTATGGGCAATGTCAGCTTTCCCGAAAGAAGCTATGCCACTTTGGGGACAGTATTCTACGATGTTGGTAGCTCATACGTTAAGGGTGTATTCAAAACATACCATTCCTTACCCGTATCCCGTAGCACAATCTATTCACGGACCCGTAGGTGGTATGGAATACCCGATGATTTCTTTTAACGGAGCAAGACCCGAACCCGACGGAACGTACTCGGAAGGTATCAAAAACTTTTTGATTGGCGTGGTGATTCATGAAGTAGGTCATAATTTCTTCCCGATGATTGTCAATTCAGATGAAAGACAATGGTCGTGGATGGATGAAGGGTTGAATACTTTTTGTGAGGAACTCGCTGAAAAAGAGTGGGATAGAGATTTTGAAACTCGTGGAACACCATCCGAAATTGTAGGATATATGCGTACAGACAAAACCCAACAAGTACCCATCATGTCGAGTTCGGATAATATCATGGCATTCGGACCAAACGCTTATTCAAAACCAGCGGCAGCCCTCACGGTATTGCGTGAAACCGTGATGGGACGTGAATTGTTCGACCATGCTTTCAAAGAGTACGCTCGTAGATGGGCGTTTAAACATCCAACGCCACAAGATTTTTTCCGCACGATGGAAGATGCTTCGGGCGTTGATTTAGATTGGTTTTGGAAAGGTTGGTTCTATGGTGTTGAACCCGTAGATTTATCCATCGAAAATGTAGATTGGTTTGGTATTGATAACCTTTCACCCGATAAAAAGAGTGAAAAAGCTAAAGCCGAAGCCGAAGCAAAACGCCAAACTATCAGCAATATTCGTAATAAAAAGGATATACCGAAGACCGTTGTGGAGGAAAACCCTGACATGAAGGATTTTTATAATTCTTACGACCGTTTTGCTGCTACCGAAGCCGATAAAAAACGCTACGAGCAAACGATGGCTGGTTTGGCAGAAGATGAAAAAAAATTAGTTGAATCTAATAAAAACTTCTACGTAGTAAATCTCAAAAACGTTGGTGGTTTGCCCAGTCCAGTGATTATCAAAATGAATTATGAAGACGGTACAGATGAAGTAATAAGAATCCCTGCCGAAATTTGGCGATTGAACGATAAAGAAATTAAGAAAGTAATTCCGACTGACAAGAAAGTAGTAAAATGGACATTAGACCCCTTCTACGAAACGGCAGATATTGACACCAAAACCAATTTCTTCCCTCGTGAGCCAGAAGAACCCACTCGTTTCCAAGTATTCAAGCAGACCCGTCCATCTCAACCCAACCCAATGCAACAGCAACAGAAACCAAATGCGGTGCAGGGGGCGAAGAATTAAGGAGGTTATAAAAACAAATGAAGAGTTTTATTCAAAACTCTTCATTTGTTTTTATAACCTATCTAAGAATGACCAATTACTTAAAATCACGTTAATACTTGTTTGCAAAGTAGTATGCAAAATATTTTGTCCCACAACTAAATGCAAAAATCGCTCTCCATTTATCAATTCAAAGAAAACGAAACGATTGCTTCTATCGGTGCCAGTAGTGGCGTGTGGGAAATTTGGTTTGCTTCGCAAGTAGAAAATCTTACGTTTTACTTACAAGATATTGATGAACAAAATTGCAACGAAGAAGAAATTGCGTATGGCGTAAAGTATTACGAAAACTTATTACAAAAGCCCATTTCGGGCAAATTTATTCCTATCATCGGTACTCCTCATCAAACTAATTTGCCCAGTGATACTTTTGATAAAGTATTAATTATCAATAGTTTGCATGAGTTTCAGTTTCCACTCTTTATACTTCGTGATATTCAACGCATCCTGAGAAAAGAAGGTACATTATTTATCGAAGAGCAACTGGCTAATTTTCAGGGAGAAATCCATGAAGGTTGTGGGAAAAGGCTTTTTACGCAGCATGAATTAATAGACCTCCTTCAGAAATCAGGATTTCAATTAAAAGAAACTTTCCCAAAACATTCAAATGTGTGGATATTCAAGTTTTGAATCCCCAATTGCCTATCTCTCAAAAAACCGAAATCTATTTTTTGCGTTCATTCTTTATTTTTTGCGTTATTATAAAATATTTTTTCAAAAAAAATGATTTATATTTGTTTATGAATTAATAAACTCATAAATTGCTTCAGTAGTTTTAAAATCACAAATTCTGCAATCTTCCTTATTTAGTTTCTCTTGAAACTTTTATTATTCACTGATGTACTCTCTGATTCGATTTTCAGAGGGCTGAAATCTCTTTGTTATTTGCGTAATATCACAAACTTCATATTTTAACAAACCAACAAACAATTATGAAATTTAGATTACTCTCCGCTACCCTTGTTTTGGGATTATTTACTTTTACTTCTTGTTCGGATATAAGTGAGCCGTCAGTTGCTCCTAAACAAGAGACTATTTCAAAAGCTACTGCTGAAAAAATTAAAGCACTCGGGTTCAATCCCAATAATGCTCTGAAAGTTGCTGATGGTTATTTAGTTGAAAAAGATATTATTTTAACTGAACAAGATTTGGCAAAAGGAGCTTTGATGTACGATAAATCAGCTCCGAAAGAAGAACAGTATCGTACAACACAGTTGGTTACAGGATTACCCCGTGTGATTAGAGTACGAGTTTCCACAAGTTTGCCAGCCATATTTGTACAGGCTACTGATGAGATGATTGCTCGGTATAATTCAAGGAATTTATTATTGACTTTCCAGAGAATTACGAGTGGTACGGCTACCATTAATATTATAAGAGATGAAACGCTCCCAACTGGAGTATTAGGTTCAGCTGGATTCCCTACCTCGTCGGGTAACCCATTTGGTACAGTAAGAATGAAACCATCGACATTCGGTAGTAACCCAAGTTTAGGCTTTGTAGCTACCGTACTCACGCACGAAGTTGGGCATTGTATCGGTTTCCGCCACACTGATTACTTTGCTCGTGTGTGTGGGGGAGGTAATGAAGGAGCAGGCAGTATTGGAGCAATCTTAATTCCTGGTACGCCATCGTCCATTGATAATGCTTCATTCATGATTTCGTGTACAGGTGGTAATGTACCATTCTCAAATTTTGATAAAATTGCTTTGGATGCTCTTTATTGATTAGTGCATTCACTAATGAGGTAAAGATAAATCAAACAAGATTAGTCTTTATGGTTCGATTTCAATAACTACCTTTATTATTGTTTGTGATATTAAAAAAAAGCGGCTCTGTATCATTTCAGAGCCGCTTTTTCATAATTATTATTTTTCTTGCGGATAGATAAGTCCAATTTGTTTACGTATTTCGCAGAGAATCTCCATTAGTTCTAAACTGAATTGCAATGGTAATTTTTTGCTTTCAGTTAATCCTGACCTTAAACATTCATTGACTTCTTCAATTTCATAGGAATACCCCCATCCATGTCTTTCAGTTTCAATAACTTCGGGAGCTTCACCCTCAATTTCTATCGTCATTCCTTTCGTTTCGTGAAAACGACTATGTAAGAAAATTTTACCTTTTGTACCATAGATAGTACAAGTAGTATCGGTTTTTGCTCCAAAAGTAGAAAATAAAGATGCCATTGCACCATCCTGATAACTAAGGGCCATTGATGTATTCATATCTACACCCGTAGGAGCCATAGAGGCAATAGCCTTAATTTCTTTAGGATTCCCCAAAAGCAATTTACTGATAAATAATGGATAAATCCCAATGTCATACAAAGAACCGCCTGTGAGAGCTGGATTAAAAAGACGAGCATTTTCGTCGTAATCTGCCAGAAAGCCAAAGTCTGCTACAATATGAACAATCTTCCCAATTTTCCCTGATTGTACTACTTCTAATGTTTTAGCAATGGAAGGGTGAAACCTCGTCCAGATTGCTTCCATCAAAAACAATTTTTTCTCTTGGGCCTTCGCAATCATTTCTTTTACCATTGCTGTATTGATAGCAAATGCTTTCTCGCATAATACAGGTTTGCCCGCATTGAGGCAAAGCAATGTATGTTTTAGCTATGTCTCTGGAAGCAACAGCATAAACAATGGCATCAGGAACATGAGCTACTAAATCATCCGCAAATTTTTCTGCAATTTTTCCACAAGCAAGCATTCCCCAGCGGATAGGAGATGTATTATTTATTGAGTTCAAAATGTTTAGTTATTTAGTTTTAAGATGTACGAATTTAAGGAAAAGGGACAAAAATTTAAGGTTTAGGATATAATTTTAATAAAATCAAACCTACCTCGTCCTAAGGATAAAAGGAAAAAGTGTTTTGATAGTTTATGAATTAAAAACTACCTTTGTTAATTATTATACAATAAACATTTCATAAAGTACGGATTTATAAGTTTTATACATAAGTAAAAGTTTTCAGATGAATGAAATAAAAATTGCGGTTATCGGATTAGGATACGTAGGATTACCTCTCGCTGCTGAATTTGGCAAAAAATATCAGGTTTTGGGTTTTGATATTAATATGTCTCGTATCAATGAGCTTTCAAAAGGATACGACAGAACACAAGAAATGTCGGATGACGATTTAAAAAAAGCCCATCATTTAGCTTTCTCCTCAAATATAGAAGACTTAAAGAAGACTTAAAAGGAAGTAATATTTTTATCGTCACCGTACCCACGCCCATCGATAACTATAAAAAGCCAGATTTAACACCACTTCTTGCTGCCAGTCGTACTGTAGGAAAAGTATTGAAAAAAGGAGATATTGTTATCTATGAATCAACAGTTTATCCTGGTTGTACAGAAGAAGACTGCGTCCCAGTTTTAGAAAAAGAGAGTGGATTAAAATTTAACGAAGACTTTTTCTGTGGTTATTCTCCTGAACGCATTAATCCGGGAGATAAAGTGAACACGCTCACAAAAATCAAGAAAGTAACTTCAGGTTCTACTCCTGAAATCGCCGATTTTGTTGATAATCTGTATGCTTCAATCATTGAAGCAGGTACATACAAAGCAACTTCTTTAAAAGTAGCAGAAGCCAGCAAAGCCATTGAAAATGCCCAAAGAGATGTCAATATTTCTTTTGTGAATGAGTTATCACTGATTTTTGATAAAATGGGGATAGATACCTCCGAAGTATTAGAAGCAGCAGGGACAAAGTGGAATTTTTTAAAGTATAAACCTGGTCTCGTAGGGGGACATTGTATAGGTGTAGATCCTTATTATCTTTTGCATAAATCAGAAAGTTTAGGTTATTACCCACAAGTAATATTATCAGGACGCAGAGTAAACGATAACATGGGTATTTTCGTGGCTAATAAATTGGTGAAATTACTCATTAAAAAAGGGCATAAAGTTGAAGGAAGTGAGGTGTTAATCTTGGGAGTAACTTTCAAAGAAAACTGCCCTGATATACGCAACTCCAGAGTGATAGATGTTTACAATGAGTTGAAAGATTTTGGAGTGAACGTGACAGTACATGACCCATGGGCAGACAAAGAGGAAGTACACGAAGAATATGGTATTTCCATTATCTCAGAACTCAATGATAAATATGATGGAATAATTTTGGCAGTTTCTCACCAAGAATATATGAACCTTAACTTAAATGACCTAAAAAAA
>JALONS010000275.1 GCA_025454855.1 Arcicella sp. | reverse complement strand
CCAAAAGTTCATGTTTGCTACTTCGGGTTGGTTAGGCTTAATAGGCTTACTTCTGTCTTCATAAAAATAATTAATATCACCGTTTTTAGGGATTTGTAAGGTCCAATTTACGCCAAAATAAGGTCTGACTTTCTCACTAAATAACAAATTATACCGTAAGCCTATGCCAATATTGTACATCGACTTTGCTATTTCTACCTTATCCAAAGGTGGAATTGTACCATCGGGTCTGGGCGAAGGTCCTTGTGCCAGTCGTTCGTACATTCTTCTTTTGTTTGAGTCGTAAGGACGATTATCAAAAGACAGACTACTTTGTTGAAAATCCAACACGATTCCCCAGCGTTCTTGTCCCTTACTATTATGATAACCCAATACGGTTCTGACTCCAATGTCTTTTCCACCACCATTTTCAAAATCTTTATTCATGGGGGTATAAAGTCCACCCAATACTCCCACACTCACTGACTTTGGTATCAACGAAAAACGACTCTCTGTTACAGTTGAATCTTCGGGGAAAACTTCACCTTTATAATTCGCAAAATCATTGGTGATTTTTATTTCAGAATTACTCAAGGTTGGATTTTTACTTAGTATTTTATGAATTCCCACGTATTTTTCTCTTTCGGTAATTAGTTGATTGTCAGTAAAGTTTTCTTCATATTGTTTCTTATAGTAAGTATCGTTTTGGTTATTGGTTAGTTTAAAATCACTTGAAGGAACTTGCTGAACTATTTGCTTAATTACTACTTGTCTATAAATGGTATCATACATAATAATTTTTTGTGGACTAATATCTTGCAGGTAATTGTTCCGTTGTTGTCGGTGAACATCTACCAATTTTGTTTCTAATGCTGACTTGCTCCCTCGTTTTATTGAGTTGGTAATACAGTACACTCGAAACCGCCAGCATGATTCCTCCAACGGCGGGTAATGCCCACATCAATCGGGTCAATTGCCGTTTTAGGTCATGGCGTTCCAACTGTCCTTCCAATGCTCGCCAATCATTACTGGCAAAGTTGGGCAGTTTAGAACTGTATAGATTGTCAAAGTCTTCTTGCTCTTCCATAATATATCTTAAAGAGATTATTTCTGTTTTGTAGTGTGTTATTGCTGTTTATTTTTCACTAAACAGTATCAACTCTTGTAATTTTTTTCTTGCCTTGTGCAAATTCGACAGTGAAGTACCCACCGTAATATTTAACATCTCGGCAATTTCTTTGTGTTCATATCCTTCAATTACGTGAAGATTAAAAACGGTTCTGTACGCTGGTGATAGTTGTTGAATCAGATGCCCAATTTCTTCCACCGAAAACTTGCCAAATAAATCCAACTCAAATCCCACATCTTGGGCTTCCATTAATTCAGAAGTCGGTACATTTTGATGAGATTTTCTCAGATGATTAATACAAGTATTTATCAATATTCTTTTAAACCAACTCACAAATGGAAATTCTGGTTTGTACTGGTCGATATTGGTAAAAACTTTCATAAAACCATCGTTTAATAATTCTCTGGCAGTATCTATGTCAGCTACGTATCGTAAACACACAGATAACCCAAAGCGATAAAAGCCTTCATAAAGCTCTCGCTGTGCATTTCGGTCGTTCTTACGACATTTTTTTAGAGTTTGTATTAGTTGTTCTGTCCCCATCTGTAAGAGATTACATTAATATAACTCTTTATATTGCCTCTTCGTGAAATTTTTAATGTTTTTCCTAATATTTTTATTTCCGAGATATTATTCCTATAAAAATGAATAAAATTTAAGTTTCTATTAAAACATAAATTTGCAACTGTTTTTATTTGCAAGGTGTTGAAAATCAATAAATTATTATTCGATAGTACAGAAAAACAACTAATACGAACTCATTTTCCTGACGATATTTTAAAATTAGCTGTAATCTGGTTCTATATAAACGATTCTCAGGGCTTTCAAATAGAGGAGTTATTTACCATTCTGGGTTTTATGCTTGATGTAATCCGACAACCTCTTTCATATTTATAGATGTTTAGACACGAAAATATATATACTTATTAATGCAAATGTAAAATTTGACCAAAATTAACCGCAGACGACGGTTTAACACCCCGTCTGCGGTTTTGCATTAATAAATATATCGTTCTGTTTAGATATTTAGATATACCTCCACCAAGACAAAAATATTTTTTAATTGAAAATTTGTTTTTTTCAACAATGTTTACTTTATTTGTAACTGAAAGCATACAGCCGTTTAGGAAATAGCCTTCGCTCGCATATAAAACTTATACTTTTCGTAACTTTTCCTTCCTTTACCTTAAAAGGTATCCCTTAAAATTGTGTCCATTATCCATTGGATACTTTTGATAATTTTCTTTTTATTTTATTAGTATTTCAGACTTTTGAATATGTCTGCTGGTATTTTTTTGGCATAATTTTCGCTAAACTGCAAAGATTTGTGTTTGAAGATACTATTTCATGTATTTAAGATTTTAGGCACTAAAAACGGTGATTTCTTATTGGAGAGATAATGGATAAATATCGCTTTAATGAGTTAGTTATCAGTGTTTTAGTGGCTTGGAAATATTTATTTAGCTTAACCAACAAAAAGAGTGGTCTTTTTGGCACAGTTTTGGAGGATTATTTTAAGAATCATTGTCTAAACTGCATTGATTTGATTGAGTCTTTGGTATTTAATTCATTTTGGTTGATTAACTGCTGATAATGAAATCATGTAAATGCCTTGATTCAGATTGAAAATATGTTTAGAACAACATTTATTAACTAAGCAACAGATGGAAGGAACTTCTACGTTCACTGATGGTGCAAGCAACCAAACGAACCTTACTATTTCATCCCAATCCGCCGCAAAAGGAAATGCTTTTCGTTTTGCGAAAGATTTATTTAGGAAAGTTAAGCAGCTATTTGTTCAAGAAAATACTCCTGAACCAGTAGTTGATGCCGTATTTATTGAAGAAAATACAATAAATATTGAGCCTGCACAGACTGTTTTGATGGCTCAGGAAGTCATTGAAAAGGCTATTCCTTCTGTTGTGATTAAGAAAGAATCACAATTTTCGCATATAAATTATCAATTAAACATACAGCAAATGAATCTTTTTACTTACCTGAGACGAGCGATTACGAGTAGTGAGGAGTCGCTTAATGGGCAGTTTTTGGAGAAATTCAAGAACTTTCTATCGGTAATAGTCGGTACCGCCCCCGATAAAAATGCCCCGCTTGGTGTTGCCAAGAGGGATTTTGGCATTTTATCGTATTTGGGTGGTTCACAACTACTCAGTAGTAAAAATTTCAATCATCAGGCTATGCGTTCGTGGGCAAGTGTGATGTTTTTGACGTTGATGACAGCGTTTGGAACATTGGCACAAAGTACCCCACTAACTTCATTGACTGATTTGGCGGTGAAAAAGACCATCAACACTCAAAATCCAAGTTTGGGGCAAGATGTTACTTATACCATTAAGTTAAAAAACGAAAGTGCCTTGAAAGCTACTGGCGTTGAACTAACAGACGTTCTTCCTGCTGGTGTAACGCTTAAAACGGTAAGTGTGGGTGGTGTGGGTTCAACTACTACCTCAACTACGGCAGGTGTTACCAAAGTAGTATGGAATGTAGGCGAAGTAGCAGCTACTCCTACTGAACTTACCATGACCATCGTAGCCACAGTTACTTCTCGTGGATTATGGTTTAATATTGCCGAGGTTACTAAGCAAAATGAGCAAGACGTAGATTCAACTCCTAATAATAATTCAATTAATGAAGACGACCAAGACGCTGTATGTTTTTCGGTTGCGGAATATTTTTATAAGGGAGATGAGTTTCAAGTGAGAGTACCAGTAGGATATACTGATATTACTTGGACTAAGAAAGTTGGAACTGGAGCAGCAGTACCCATTACGGCTTCAACACCGGGTGTTAGTCTTTCAGCAGATGGTAGCGTTTTAACGGTTAGTGAAATTACAGCTTATACAGAATTTGAATTCTCAGCGAAAAATAAAAATTGTCCAGTAGGAGGATGTTGTCCTGCTAAATTTATTCCAGGTCCGTACGGGTCGATTGGAGATTTTGTATTTAATGACTTAAACGGAGACGGGAAACAAGATATAGGTGAAACAGGGATTTCGGGTATAAAAGTCATTCTATATAAAGAAGATGGCGTAACGAAGGTAGATGAAGTTACGACTGATGCTAATGGTAAATATCTTTTTGATTCACTTTTCTCAGATAAATATAAGGTTAAATTTATACTTCCTTCGGGTCAAACATTCTCACCTTCAAAAGCTACAGGTACAGGTTTCACCGATGCTAATGACAGTGACGCAGGTACAGACGGATTCTCACCAGTCATTACCATTGACGTTGAAAAAACAGGTAAAGATAGAGACAATCTTGATGTGGATGCTGGTTTGATTGGGAATTTGGGTTCAATCGGAGATTTTGTATGGCGTGACGATAACGGCAACGGCATCCAAGATGCAGGTGAACCCGGTATAGCAGGAGTAACCGTAAATTTATACAAAGGAACTACTTTCCAAACATCAGTTATTACTGATACTAATGGTAAATATACTTTTAGTGGTCTTACCTCTGGAGCATACCAAGTTGAATTTATTACGCCAACTCAGAGTAGATTCTCACCTGCAAATAAAGGTACAGATGATACCAAAGATAGTGACGTAGGAGCTAACGGTAAGAGCCAAGTTGTTAATATTGACGTAACAAAACTTACCACCGATACACTTCGTAATAATCCTAATATCGATGCAGGTATTGTTCCATTGGGTTCTATTGGAGACTACGTTTTCAATGATAATAATGGAAATGGTATTCAAGATGCAGGAGATACCAAATTACCAGGTATAAAAGTTACCTTGACTGATAAGGATGGTAACATCATTACAACTACTACTACAGATGCCGACGGTAAATATGAGTTTATCGTACCGAGCGGTCAATATGTCGTCATTTTTGATAAACCAGCTGGTTCAACCTACTCACCGAAAGGAGCAGGTACACCACAGACTGACTCAGATGCGGGTACAGATGGAAAAACTGGTATTATTACTATTGATGCTACCAAACCAGTGGGAGACCCCGCTCGTAACAACAAAGATGTTGATGCAGGTTTGATACCAAACAAAGGAACTATCGGAGATTTTGTTTGGGTTGATGCCAATGGTAATAACAAACAAGATTCGGGTGAAGCTGGAGTGCCTGGCGTTACCGTAGAATTATACGATGCAACTGGTACAACTAAACAACAAACAACTGTTACCGATGCCAATGGTAAATATTTGTTTAGTGGTTTAGAGACTGGCGGCTATAAAGTGAAATTTATTTTACCATCGGGTAAAACTTTTGTAACACCTAACGCAACGGGTGTTCTGCCTGCTGATGATTCAGACGCAGGTACAGGAGGATTCTCGGGTGTGATTAATATAGATGTAACAAAACCACTTGGAGATATTGGACGTAACAATTTGACGATTGATGCAGGTATCAAAGCTGACTGTAATATTAATGCAGGAACTTTATTAGCCTCAACGCCAAATGTATGCTTACCAGATGGTGGCACAGTAACTTTAACTGCTACCACAGGAACGTCACCAACTGTTCCAACGGGTTATTCAGTAAAATATGTATTAACCAAAGGTTCGGATTTAGTGATTCAACAAGTAGCTAATACGCCCACCTTTAATGTAAATGCTACGGGAGAATACAGAATTCATACCTTAGTATTTAATGGTAATTCATCAAGTAGCAACTTCCTTGATTTGTCGGTGGTGGTACCAGGACAAACCAAAGGAGGAGATGTAGTAGGAATCATTACTAATAATAAATTATGTGCAGCATTGGATGTGACAGGTGCTAAGTTTAATGTAGGCACTTCGCCAGCAGCTCCAGTATTTGCCGCTAAAACTATTTGTGCAGGTGAAAAAGTGATGATTGGTGATACTGGTCCAGCACAAACAGGACTTAGCTATGCTTGGTATTCTTCATTGACTGCCACCACGCCATTTGCTACAACACAATCGATTGAGGTTTCACCAACGGTTACAACTACTTATTATGTAGAAACAACTTTAACAACAATAGGAGCTTGTCCAAGCAAAAGAGGTTCTGTAGTGGTGACGGTAAATCCAAAACCAGAGAATCCAGTTGCTAAGTCTTCTTTAACGAACGATTGTACAAAAAATCTTTCAACGGTTAATTTAGCCGATGCTATCACCAGTACACCATCTGGTAGTGTGATAGAATGGCACGTAGCTAATGACCCTGCTTCGGCAATCATTACCAATACTACAACAGTAGGTGCTGGAACGTACTATGCTTTTTCTAAATCAACAGCAGGATGTTACAGTGCAGGCGTATCTGTAACAGTAACAATTAACAACTGTCAGTGTACAAATCCTGCTACAGTATCAATAACACCTTTAACCGCTATTTGTGGTAGTACAACTACACCAGTACAATTAGCTGCTACTTTAGGTGGAGGAGCAACTTCTGGTACTTGGACATCGAACGGAACGGGTACTTTTGACAACGCTACCAGTGTGTCAGCAAAATATACACCATCGGCTTCAGACGTAACCAAAGGTTCAGTAGAACTTACTTTTACAACGAATGACCCAGACGGAGCAGGTACATTGTGTATTGCCGCTTCAGCAAAA
>JALONS010000472.1 GCA_025454855.1 Arcicella sp. | reverse complement strand
GGTCAAAATCTGGGTTTTACCACTTTCCCAAACGACACGAATGGTATCAATCTGAATTACGTCTTTGCCAAGACCAAAAGTCAGCGTAGGACTTACAGCGGACATAAACCCACGAGTGGGCATATTTTCTTGTAATTGTTCGGTGTTTTTGGTTTTCAAAATCACCTTTGCTCCTACGCCAAAAGTATTTTTATTTTCGCCTTTTAGGTTAATTTTACAAAAGCCATTTGGTAATTTTTCAATGGTTTGATTATTGTAAATTGTAGCTTCTTCATTGATATTATTGGTAATAATTTCCAAATCACCGTCATTGTCTAAATCGGCATAAGTGGCTCCGTTTGAGATATTTGCTTCTTCAAAACCCCAATTCATGGATTTATCTTCAAACTGTAAATTGGGCGTTCCCTTAAAGCAGTAATTATGCACTTTACCGTCGGGCATCAATGCCAAAGCCTTCTGGTCGAAACCTGATACGGGATTATCGCCCGTAATGTATTTGATATAATTAAGGTCATTGGGGCGACGCACGATACCATTCGCCACAAAAATATCTTTGATTCCATCGCCGTCAAAATCGTTCATCAAGGTACTCCAACTCCAATCGGTAGCTGCCACACCCGCCAAAGCGGCGATGTCAATAAATCGTTCGCCTCCCTGATTCAACTGTAAACAATTACGGCTATACTGATAAGAATAACCAAATTGGAGTTTATACAAGAAAATATCCAGAGCGTCCTCCCCTGCCGAATTTTTCTCGACGGTTTCATCTTCAGGGTACATATCCAGAGACATGATGTCTAAAAAACCGTCATTGTTAATGTCAGCAATATCCGAACCCATTGAAAAGCGACTGGTGTGTTTCAAACGATTTTTATTTTCTTCCGAAAACTTCCCGTTGCGTTGATTGATGTACAAATAATCGTCTTCGTGAAAATCGTTACTGACATAAATATCCTGCCAACCGTCGTTATTAACATCTGCTACGGCTACGCCTAAACCATAGCCCATTGTTGCCTGAAAAATGCCCGCTTTGGCACTCACATCTTGAAATTTTCCCTCCACATTTTCAAATAAATAATCTCCCGCTTGGGCATCTCGTTCGGTTCGGGTGCTGGCGTTTCCATACGAGCGAGAGGTATGCACGGCATGATTGAGCAGGAAACAGTCGAGGTCGCCATCTTTATCATAATCAAAAAAGGCGGCTTGTGTAGAAAATCCCGCAAAGTCTAACCCGTATTCTTGGGCTTTTTCTGTAAAGGTACTATTTTGGTTGTTTATATAGAGGGTATTTTCCCCTTTCAAACCTTTATAAATATCCAGAAATCCGTCACCATTGACATCAGCCATTGTAACACCCGTTTTCCAGTCGGCATTACCTTTGATGCCCGCTTGGGCAGAAATATCCTCGAAGCGTAAATTCCCCTTATTGAGATACAGTTTATTTTCACCTTGATTAGACACAAAAAATAAATCTACCAAACCATCATTATTTACATCACCCGAAGCCACACCTCCGCCATTGTAAAAATACAGATAGTCGAGAATGCCGAAAGCTGGGGTGTCTTGCAGATTGTTGCTAAACGTAATATTTGACGTTGAACTTGATAGTTTTTCAAACAGTTGTGTATCTTCTTTCCCTTTTTGGCAGGAAAGTAGCGGTACGATAAGAACTAAGATTGATATATATATGATTTGCTTTCGCATTGAGTCATTTTTGATTGTTATATTCTTTGAAATTTCCATTCATCAATTGAATCAGAAACTTCACTTCAATCCAAACACCTGAGCTTTATCATTATTTTTCACCAAAACAATTTCTTTTTTTCCTCCTAAACCATTCAAAATACGCATTTTACGTACTTGTCCTTTGGTGAAAAAGCCTGTTTGAGATGAACGCTGAACCTTATACTGCCCTTTGCCTTTACCTGCCAAGATAATTCCGTAATTGGCATCGTAACGTCCTACTTCGGGAATGTTATCAAAGAAATTTCCTGTTAGCAAAATATCAAGATTTCCATCATGGTTATAATCAAGCGTTTGGATAGCGTTGATAGGTGAAACCTGAGCTTCTAATGGCAAAGCCTTCAGGGTAAATTTGCCATTACCTTCATTGATTAAAAAAGAAGATTGCGTATTATTGACCATCTGGAGGGTTTTACCTTCCATTTGGGCATCGGTAAATAAGTCAGTGATAGAGGCTTTGGCATAATCCGAAAATCTCAAGAATTTTTGTTTGATAGTCGGGATTTGTTTTTGTAAATCACTTTTCAATATCGCAGGACAGCTTTTTCCCTGACGATAGCAGTTGATAATTTGTTCGGTTGTTCCATTACGGTCAAAATCATTGACATATAACTCCACTGGTTCATTTTCAGAGGCTTTGAAGTTATGATTTAATCCTAAATTTCCTACTACAAAATCTACATCACCGTCGCCGTCCACATCAGCAGGTTCAATACAATTCCACCAACCATTTGAAATGGGTACTTCGGCATCGGCTTCTTTCTTCAATATGCCTTT
>JALONS010000274.1 GCA_025454855.1 Arcicella sp. | reverse complement strand
AAATAAACCCAGTAGTTATTACGGTAATTCAGGCGTTAGAAGTATGATTTTCGGGGGGATTTCTTTACCGACGGGCTTCTTTGCTGATAGTCAGGGCATCGGCTTTTTTTTGGGTGATGAAACCGACATCCCCATTGGCGAATCGGGACTGAATGCTACCATCAATGGTACATTTAATTTCTTTACGGGTAAAGACAGCTACTACTATTACGGAACGAGCTACATCACAACTCGGATTTTACCAGGTCTAAAATTTATTGCACCAGTATCAGACAATGTAGAACTCTACGGATTGGGACAAGCGGGTATTGGCATTGGTATCGGAGAAGGAACCAGTACACAATTTAACTTTAGCTTCGGGGCAGGAGCAACCTTCAATGAGCATTTAGATGTTTCATTCAGATACATGGGAGCAGCTTCTTCCAGTGACTTTTATTATACTTATGCAGGACCTAATGCTTTCTCTTTTGGGTTTGGTTATAAATTTTAAAATAATGTACTCATTTTCAAATAGCTGTATTATGAAAAATCTCCTCCAAATACAATTTCTATCTTTATTCATTTGCTTGTTTATTTATACAGGTTGTAAAAAAAGTGATGAATTAAACCCTGCCAATATTGCCGATAGAATGACGGGTAATTATACCATATCGTTAATTGAAAGTAATGGTAAGTCGATAAAATTACCATATAATCAAAACGGGCAGCAAATTAATGGTACAATCACTATTGCTAAAGTATCACCCACAACCATATCTTTTAGTTATAGTTTAGTAGTGGTAAACAACGGCGTAAGAAATGTAGATTCAGAAACTGGAAATTTAGATATTAAGCAAAATGGCAATGTTATTGAACTCTATGAAAACAATACTTTAGTGGGTAACTTCACGAATAACGTATTGATAATCGATACGGGAGATACCAAAATTACATCCAATAAAAATTAGAAAAACATCTGACGAGCGGGAACATTCCAACGAATACCAATAGATGTTACCCGATTGGTGTAATCCAGTTCATCTACGGCACTGTCATATCTGCGGTTTAAGAAATGACCTTCAATGAAGAGATTGTGCTTAATTTGAAAAGCAGCTCTTACATCAAAAAGAGTAGTAACGGTACTTCGCCCTTGTCCCGTGTAGTTTCCATATTGGTCATTGAAAAGCACTCTGCGGCTACGAGTATCATAGTTTTTCCAGAAATCTTTACCCCAGTTTTCAGTAGTCGTGCGGTCTTCACCAAAATTGGCATAAATAATTCTACCCGTTAATTGAAGTTTGGGGATTGGTTGCCAACGAATAATGTGCGACCATTCCTCGAAGTTTGCCCCCAGCGGATGGGCTAATGCTTGGTTATAGTGGGAATAATTGGCATCGTCGTAGTGTGAATACGTATAGGGGCGAACCACGTTGTATTCTACCTGATAATCTAAATTATTAATTCCAAACATATCAATATATTTAGCCCCCGCCTGAATACCGTATTTATTTGCCCAAAAACCGTTATTTTTAAAGAACTCTTTAGAATTGAATTCATCTAACATGAATTGCCCGTACAACGAAAATCTTTTGGCAAAATTCCATTTAAAATCAATACCAATGAAGGCATTATCGGCACTCCCTTGAAAACTCTCAATGAAACGGTAAAAGATAACGGGGTTGAGGTAGTTCAAATCAAAACCACTTCCTGTAGTGCTATCTCGCTGGAAAACGACACTTTCTGAAAATCCGAGATTGAAGTTTTTAGAAATATTTACACTCAAATGGTGCATACTCATATACTTTCTCGGAAAGATTTGGTCCACTGAACCAATGCCCTTAAAGACTAATTGGGTAAATAAGTTTTGGTATTGGAAGCGTCCGAGGGTGGTGTTCAATTTCAAGAATAAGTACGGAGCAGCATTATCAGACAAGATGAGCGAACGGAAACCATTACCTACCACATTTTTATCATGTCCGAACTGCAATTGGATATTTTTGGTTGCCTGAAAAGTAATATAGGCTCGTGCTGAAAAGAAATCCGTACTGTAAGAGTCTTGTCTGAACTCTTTAGTAAGTCCTTCTCCCGGCATTCCTGCTACTCTGATACCCTTTCTAAGTCCGTTTTGATTATAATCATCTACATATTCTTTCACATAATCAGGAATCAACGAGATATTATCAGTCAGGAAAGTATAAAAACTTACTTTCCGATTAATCATTCCTCTAATTTCTATTCCTCGGGTATTGAGCGTGGTAGTACTTTGGTTTTTCCCTTCAACCGAGCCAACCTCAAAATTCACAACGGGACTTATATGAATATCAAAATCTTTATTGGCATCTGAATAGGCATCCGCTTTCTTAAAATAAAAAGTATTCCAAATAGGTTTACGACTATTACCGATTGTATCGTTTTTTGCCCACTCCCAACTATCATTTTGTAAATATTCCAGATTGAATCTATCTTGCTTGGATAATTGAATGGTAGTATCTGCCCAAACACTATCTACTAACTGCACAATGCCTTTCCGAGTGTAGGGTTTTACAGTAGTATGAAAACCTTCTGAAAATTTGCCACGTTTTATTTCATAGCGGTCAATGAGATGATAATAGTCCTGATTCAAGGGTGCAAAAGAACTCTGGGCTTTCAAATCGTAACTAATTGAAAAACAGAATATTAAAATAAGGAACAGTAAATGTTTAAACATAATTTTAAATGAGTTTGGGCAATACCCTTACGATAAATATCTTCGCAAGATAATCAATATTTAAGGAATTAGAGAGTAGGAGTAGAGGATAAGTTAGTAAAAAATATATCTTTTAAATTAAAACCCAAAACCATGCCATTTGGTAAATACATCACCGTAATTTTAGCAACTGCTATCAAATTTTTCAATGGACCTATTGCAGGCTTATTACTCAACTTATCATGGTTTGAAACCGCCGTCTGCTCCATCATCGGTATGATGGGCATGGTGGTATTAGTATCTTTTTTGGGAAGAGAATTACAAGGATTAATCAGGAAATATCGAAAGACAAAACCTAAGTTATTTTCAAAACGGAGTCGTTTTGCAGTGAAAATTTGGAAGAAATTAGGAATCTGGGGAATTGCCTGCTTTACTCCTTTGTTTTTTACGCCCATCGGAGGTACACTTTTGGCGTTATCGTTCAAAGTACCCATTCCCAAGATATTGATGGCAATGTTGACTTTTGCCGTGTTTTGGGGATTTTTATTTTCGTTTTTAATTTTTCAGATGTCAGCCTTGAGGCAATTTTTTCAGTAAAAGGTTTACCTCGCCTTCTTCATGTAATCTCCCCTTGAAAAAGACCTTTCAATCATACAATAAAGTAAAATGAAAAGATAACGACTGCCCATTTCTTTAATTTTTAGGTTGGATTTTCCGTACTTTCTATTTCGCCAGCTATTAGGTACTACCGTATATGAATAGCCACGCACGTAGGCTTTGAGAGGGAGTTCTACCGTTAAGTTAAAGTGTGCCGACATAAAGGGTTTCACGCCTTCAATGGTGTCTTTTTTGTATAATTTAAAAGCGTTAGTGGTGTCGTTGGTTTTAATGCCCGTGAGCATTTTTATCACAAAATTAGAAACTCGATTGATGAATAATTTTACTTTTGGATAATCATAAACCGCTCCGCCTTTGATAAATCGACTTCCGAAAACGGCATCCACGTCTTGTTCAATCATCGTGCGATAGTAGGTTACTAAATCTTCGGGAGAATCTGACATATCAGCCATCATTACTGCCACACAGTCGCCCGTAAAGCGTTCTAAGCCGTATCTGATAGCATAACCAAAGCCATTAGGACCTTTATTGGTATAATAAACTAAAGTGGGAATTTCTTTTTGTAAATCTTGTAAAACCTGTTCCGTGCGGTCTTTAGAATTATCATTGGTTACACAGATTTCATGGTCGATACCGTGTTTCTGCAAGGTGCTGTACAAAGAACGCAAGGTTTCAGGAAGAGACTCCTCTTCATTATAGGCAGGTATTACAACGCTTAGTTTCATAAAATTAAAGTCCCCTTTGGGGATTAGGGGTTTCTACTTTTTCAATAAAATCAGCATATTCTTTTGCGGGGATAAAATGCTTTTGGGTTCGATAGTTCAATACCGTAAAAATAAGGAATAAAGAACTCAGCAACGCCTGCATAATGATAATAATGGAGGCAGTCACGAGTGTAGTAGCCCAACCTGGTGAGGCATTTTCAGGCGATAAAAACTTGACAATTACCACCAAAACTGCTCCCAGTCCAGCGATTAAAGTCATCCACAAAGACCCAATCAATATCCTCACGGCTACGGTATCAAGATGAACAGAAACTGCACTTAGCCCGTGTAAGATTAACGAAACAAAATTCATTTTTGATTCACCCGCTAATCTCGTTCCTCTTTCTAATGGAATAGAAGTATAAGGTAATTTAGAGCGAATAATGCCCCCTGGAAAATGATTCCAGATTTCGGAAACGTAAGACAATTTTTGGGCTTGATGGAATGGAAGAATACTGAAATTGCCAAATTCAATAATTTTACCAGTGAATAATCCAAACAATGACTTATAAATGGTATATCCCGTTCTGAAGATAAAGCCTTCACTGCGTTTGGCTCTTTTGGCAAAAACAATTTTATGAGGTTCTTTTAATGAAGCCTCGTATAAAGCCTCAATATCAGCGGGTTTGTCCTCACCGTCTGAATCCATCACAATAACTCGTTCAAAATCAGACTCTTGGGTGAGATAAGATATGCCTAAAGCAATAGCTTTTTGATGACCCACATTCCGCCAAAGACGAATGATAGATAAATTGTAGCCATCAAAAATAGTGGAATCTACGGTAACAGATGAGCAATCATCCACTATCACAAAAGAAAGTTTGGCGAATAAATCAGCAGAAACACGCTTTTTAATTTCACTGAGTAAAAGTAAAAGTGCGTCCCAATCATTGTATAATGGAATGAGGATTTTTATCATTTGTCTCTTTTCGGTGAAGGGTGAACGGTTCACGGCAAACGGAATTAGATTTTAACACCCATGAACTAAACCCATTTACCCTTGACCGTGAACCGTTTACCGTAAAATTACCAAACGTTTTCTAAATCTTTGGCTACGTAAAGGTGATTACGTTCTTCGTAAACTGTACCATTTTTTTGTGCCTTCAATTTTAATGAATCTTTACGAGTAAGTTTGAACAAAAACGCTACTGGTGTAAGAAACACAAAGAAAATAACAGATAACAGTACGTAAGAATTGAACGTACCCAAAATATGAGCAATTTTACCCCAAACCCAAGCAATTTTTTCACTCAGAAAATCAGAAAAAACGCCAACGAGTCCAATCACTAATGAAGTGATTAACAAGTAATTAGACCAAGATTTTGATTTAAAAATAAAATATAAAACCAGCATACCCACCGTAATAACGAGCATGGTTTCAAGATTTTTTTCTCTTTTCATTTTATCAATGATAGCATGAGAGAGTGATAGCATGAGAGAATGAAAAATAAGAGTATTGTTCATACAAATATTCAGTCATTCACTCATTCAGTCATTTACTCATTAATTAAAATAACGTATAAATAAAAGGTGCGATGGCCGAACCACCACCAATCACGATGAGTACGCCAATTAATAGCAGTACGAGAATTACTGGTAAGAGCCACCATTTTTTACGCTCTTTCAAAAATGCAAAAAGGTCAGTTAGGAAATCCATAATATTCTAATTTGAAAATGTTATAATTTGAAAATTTGTAAATGAATTATCGGAAATGTGTTTCCTAATTATTGCACTTTCAAATCTTCAAATTGATGTATTAATTCTTTAATTAAAACTTCGTTTGCCAATGCCGTTGGATGCTCGTCATA
>JALONS010000037.1 GCA_025454855.1 Arcicella sp. | reverse complement strand
ATTTTGGCGTAAAAGTATAATTCTGAAAAGGCGAAACGGTTGCCCCAAAAACCTCGGGGGTGAAATCATATCCACCTGATTGATAACGATTTACAAAAAGATTTGCCCCTAATTTATTTTTACGAAAACCAATACTTCCCGATAAGTCAGATGTTTGATTCGTACCATAGCGAGCAGAAAAACTGCCCATTGTTCTATTAGGTTTTTCAGTGATGATATTCACAACTCCCGCCAAAGCCTCCGACCCATATAAACTCGAAGATGGTCCTTTCACAATTTCAATTTGTTTGATATTTCCAACCGCCAAACGAGAGAGTTCAAGTGTCCCAGCCGTTCTACCAACCAAGGGTTCACCATCTAATAATATCAAAGTATAATCGGGGCTAAATCCTTGAATTTGGATACCTTGTCCGTGGTCATTTTGAATAAATAAACCCGTTTGTTCCGCCAAAACTTCATTCAACCGCAAAGCCCCCATTGACTTAATTTGCTTCTGATTAATCAAAGTAACAGGCATGGGCAGACTTGACAACATTCTTTCATTGCGTGTAGCCGTTACGACTACTTCCTCCAAATTTTTATAATTGACACTATCCCGTATGTTTTTTCCCTGTCCGTAAGCATTTGATATACAGATAATTAAAAATATGAAGGATAGGTTTTTCATATATTTTTTGATAAATAATTCACTTTTGACTCGACAAAGGTAAAGCACTATTTAGATTAATTCCAAATAAATGCGAAAATTATTTGGAATTAATCTAAATAAAAACAAACTTTGCATTCTCAAAATTTGGAATCAATAAAAAAGCGAGAGGAAAATGAGCCGATTAATACAAACAGTTTTTATTTACATCTTAGTAATAGGGCAAATTATTGCTCAAAATAACAAAGCTACATTGACTGGAAACGTGAAAGATGTGTCGGGGAAGGCTGTCAAGTACGCAAGCATTAAAGTATTAAATACTAAAATCGGGACAACGAGTAATGAAGAAGGAAGTTTCACCTTGAATATTCCATCGGGAGGTAATATTTTACTTATTTCAGGAGTAGGATATGAAAATCAAAGAGTGAACATCGACCTCAACAAAGGCGAAACCAAAGTTATATCGGTAGAGCTTATCAGTAAAATTAGTGAACTTGAAGAAGTGAAAGTGATTGGTAAATCTGAATCACAAAACATCAGAGAGGCAGGAATAAAAGTGGATGTGATTAGTACCAAAACTATTCAAAACGAGTCGGCTACGCTCACCGAAATCATGAACCGAACTGCTGGTGTTAGAGTACGGCAAGTGGGAGGGTTGGGTTCGGCAGCCAATGTGCTAATTAACGGATTTCAAGGAAAAGCCGTAAGATATTTCAAAGACGGCATTCCGCTCGATTATTTGGGAGCAGGGTTTAATATCAATATCGTGCCAGTAAATGTGTTGGATAGGGTCGAGATTTATAAAGGTGTACTACCCACTCAACTGGGAGCTGATGCTTTGGGCGGTGCCATAAATATGGTTACAAGAAGTAATCAAAGTAAGTTTTTGGATGTGTCTTACGAAATTGCCTCTTTCAATACGCACAGGGCATCTTTGAATACATTTTATCAAAATCCTAATAACAAAATATTTATTGGTTTTGATGGTTTTTACAACCGTTCAGATAATAATTATGAGGTAAATGTGAAGGTGATTGATGAGTTTACTCGTACCCGCAAAGATGCTACCGTTACTCGTTTTCATGACGGTTTTACGAATTATTATGGCGAAATCTATGCTGGAGTAAGTGGGCTAAAATGGGCTGACTTGCTGAAAATAGGTCTTACGTATTTTCAGATTGATAAACAAGAACAGCATGGTGCGTTAATGACTGAGCCTTTCGGTCAGGTTACGACCCAACAAAAATCTTTTATTCCTACGCTTCAATACAAAAAGAAGCTTCTGGGTAATAAAATGGAATTGAGCCAGTTTTTGGTGTTGAATAAACTCAATACAACTCGGGTAGATACTTGTGCTTGTACCTACGATTGGTATGGTAAACGCATTCCAGTGGCTTCTCGGCAAGGAGAGGCAGATAGTGATGGCTCACTATCCAATGTAGATTTCAATAATTTTGCTTCACGGACTTATATCACGTATCAGTCAAGTGCCTCTAAAAAGGTAGATTTTAATATAGTGTATTCTTCCTACGACCGCTTGGGTGCTGACCCATTTGGTAATAAATATTTGTATTCGGGGCGTGATATTCTTTCAGTTAAGGCGGGTTATATCAAACTGGTGGGTGCAATAGGCTTTGAAACCAAAATTGGCAAACGCCTTATCAATAACTCTGTATTTAAGTATTTTAACTTTAAAACATTTGGCACAGATGCACTCTACGGTAGTGCCAGAGAAGACCAAATCAGAAATTCAGGTAATCGGTTTGGGTTTGCACAAGCACTTAAATATTCACTTTCAGATAATTCATTTGTCCGTTTTTCGGGCGAATATGCCACCCGTTTGCCAGAAAATACGGAAGTTTTTGGGGATGGGTTATTTGAAATGTCTAATTTTTTTATCAAACCAGAGCAAAGTTTTAACCTGAATTTGGGCTATCGTACTCAACAATTCCGACGCTACTCGTTCGATGTCAATACTTTCTTCCGCCGTGCCGAAGACCTCATCGTGCAAGTGCCAACCAATATTATTTTTCTGCAACACCAAAACGTTGATAAAGTTCGAGGCTATGGGCTTGAGGTAGATGGGAGTTATAATCCTAAAAAATGGCTTACTGTAGCCGCCAATTTCACTTATCAAGACCTTCGTTTGTTTGGCATTACTGACCCCAGCACCCAATTTTTGAATGGTTCGAGGGTTCGGAACACTCCTTATTTTTTTGGTGGAATCACTTTACGAAGTAGGCATCAAAATGTATTCAAGTTGGGCGATGCCCTACAAGCCTATTGGTATTATAACTATGTGAATGAGTTTTATTTAGAACCAATTCCGCAAAATAGAGAAGCTAAAGGGTTTTTAGGAATTGGTAGTAAGGCAAGTATTGGCTCAGAATTAGTCATTCCTTCACAGAATTTGCACACCTCGGGCATCAATTATTCCCTTGATAATGATAAAACAAGTATCGGTTTTGAAGTAAAAAATGTTTTCAACGATGACCTTTTCGATAATTTCAGAGTACAACGTGCAGGCAGAAGTTTACATCTAAAAGTAAGGTATTCAATAAAATAAGTATTAAAAAATTAAACATAATAAAATCAAGATGAAAAGTACATTTTTAAAATTAACGGTATTAGCATTAGCAACATTATACGTTTTATCAAGTTGTTCGAAATCAGAAACGGAGGCTACGCCCGAAGCACCATCCAACTTTATTATTGCTACCAGTGTAACCACAGCTCCTTTTTCGGGCTATCTCACGTCATTTGGCTCAACTATTCCAACGGGAAGTGTTTCTAATATCAAAACATCATCTCGTCAAGGAAATCAGCTTTTAGGATTCAGAACTTTTGGTAAAAATGCTTTTCGAATGAATAATGATGCAGGCGAAAGAGGTATAACTAAATATGAAGTAGATGCCACAGGTGGTTTGAAAGAAGTAGGTTTTATAGCTGTTGATAAAGCAGCTTTTGGTTCGGGACAATTTATTATTATGGACGCCACATCAGGTTTTTACTGGGACCCTGCACTGGGGTTATTGAAACTCCAAAAGTTCAATCCAACTACCATGCAACGCACAGGTGAGCTTGATTTTACCAGTAAATTACAAGATAATACCAAACAATATGTGAGTTTGGGGCAGAATATGATTATGGCAAAAGATGGAAAACTATATGCCAATATTCACTATGGAACAACCGCCCGAAAAGGCTATTTAGATGCACAAGATGGTGTAATTCGTTTGGCAGTGATTGATATTGCCACAGGAAATTACGAGAAAACCATAAGCATAAACTCGGGTGGAAGGAGCACACAAATAGGATGGTTCAACGAAAACGAAATGTGGGATTTGGGCGATGATGGTCATTTATATTTTTGCAATTTAGGGGCATTGGGTGCTGGCGGCTCTACTGTACATAGAATCAAAAAAGGAGAATCCGAAATTGATGCAAACTGGATATTGAAAATGGACGATATTACCAAAAATGGCTTTTTCCATAACCTACTTATAAAAGGTGGTAAACTCTATACCAGAATTCCTACTGAGGGTATTAAACCTGATTTCTCTAATATTGGAAACGAAATTTGGGAATATAGTGCTGTTGATATTAACACTAAAGCTATTACCAAAATCAGTGGAATACCTGTGGTGAGTTTCAATGGTAATGCCAACGCAATAGTTGAGGTAAATAATGAAATTTATTGCATGGTTGTAAAAGCCTCACAAAATCTTAACGGGTTTTTCAAAATTACGGGTACAAACGCCACACAATCATTCCAAGTAACGGAGGGTGGTAGTGTTTGTGGGTTTGCGGGTTTAAAATAAAAATATCCCCTAAACCTCATCTTAGGTTCGGCAAGAAATTGCCGAACAACTTTTGATTTGAAAGTGTCAGTAATTTGTCTATTGAAATAATTCAACCAATGAAAAAATATTTTCGTAAAATACATCTTGTAATAGGCTTGGCGACGGGGCTTATTTTCTTTTTGGTTAGCTTATCGGGAGCATTATTATCGTTTACCGAAGAGGCACTTACCATTATTAACAAGAAGTATTTGTATGTGCCTGAGCAAAATCTGCCACGTGCCAAGGTAGAAGATGTAATTGCCAATTATGAAAAAGCCTAT
The DNA here is from genome assembly GCA_025454855.1 of Arcicella sp. Classification (GTDB taxonomy): domain Bacteria; phylum Bacteroidota; class Bacteroidia; order Cytophagales; family Spirosomataceae; genus Arcicella. Next base: position 15,551 of record JALONS010000037.1, on the reverse strand, counting down.
CCCAAAGAAAACATCTTTTTGATGAACACTTACACCCAAAAAAATCGAACTTATGATTTCTTTTCGGCGGTAAAATCTGGAAAAAAGGACGATAAGGGAAACGATATTTTTGAAGGTTATAAAATGGTTTACGCCAATCCTTACACCTCCGAAATCATCAGGATTGATAAAGGCACACTCGAAACCATCGTTATTTTGGTACAGCTGCACGTTAATTTGATGGCGGGAAGTATTGGTAATAACATCATCAAAATATCAACCATTATTTTTCTTATTCAATTAATTGCGGGAATCTATCTGTGGTGGCCCCGTACTCAAAATGCCAAACGAACCGCTTTTAAAATCAAAAAAGATGGTAGTAAAAAACGTTTTAATTATGATTTACATCGCACATTGGGGTTTTATACATCAGCGGTGTTATTAGTTCTAACCATTACAGGACTAATTATGGCTTGGCCGTTTTTAAAAGGTCCATTGGTGAATTCTTTGGGTGGCAAATCAGAACTTTTGAAACAAGAGGCTCCACCACAGCCACCACGACAATACGGTAAACCAGACTATTCTTATAATGCCATTTTTGATAAATTGAGAGCAGAAAGACCCGATGCTCAACAATTTACTTTTTTCTTGCCTGAGTCTGATACAATTACTGTCATTAATGGGAATACAGGGCTACGTCCTTCTTTTCTTAATTTTGAAACAGGTAATTATTTTCAATTTAACAGGTACGATGGTCAGCCAACAGGTGGAGCAGAACTAAAATATTATCGTAAAAATGCAGAGGTTAGTGCAGGTTTATTACTGATTCACATGGGTTTTTGGGGTGGAATTGCTACTAAAATCCTGACATTTATCTGCGGCATGATTGGGGCAAGTTTGCCTATTACGGGTTTGATGATTTGGCGAGGGAGGCGGAAAAAGAAGAAAGTAGAAAATAGAACTTTAATTGTTGATAGAATTTAAAATTTATGCCAGCAATCCACAGCAATAACCTCAAATGAAAATTTGAGGTTTCATTCACTATAAACAATCAAAATGAAACAATTATTACAAACATTATTAGCTATTATTTTAACAATAGGGCAACTTTTTGCCCAAAATGAAAAAGGTACTATTACTGGAAAAGTAAAAGATATATCGGGTAAAAATGTTGAGTTTGCTAATATTACCTTGCTCAATACCCGCTTGGGTACTACTGCCAAAGAAGATGGAAGTTTTACCTTGAATGTGCCAACGGGAGATTATACTGTGGTTATTTCAAGTGTTGGGTTTGAGGTTTTCAAACAAAGCGTAACGGTAAAAACGAATGAAATCACTGATTTATCAATTCAATTAAAAATAGCGGAAACGGAATTACAAATGATTGAAGTAACGGGCAGAAAGGAGACCGATTATAAAAATCAAGCTACTTTTGTCGGCTCAAAATCTGCTACACTTATCAAAGATTTACCACAATCGGTTAGCTACGTTACCAAAGAATTGATGCTTGACCAAGCGGCTTTTCGAGTGAATGAAGTGGTAAAAAATATGAGTGGGGTCAATCAGGCTTCATTTTATAATGACCTGACCATCAGGGGAAACCGAGTGAGTGGGCAAGAAAATTATTCGATGCTCGTGAATGGTATGCGGTCGTTTTCTAATTTTTGGAAACAATTGCTCATTCCGCACATGGAACAAGTTGAAGTCCTGAAAGGACCAGCCTCAGCACTTTATGGTAATGCTTCACCTGGCGGAACAGTGAATAGAGTAACTAAAAAACCCTTGGATGAACGCCGAATGTCAATCAACTCAACGGTAGGAAGTTTCGGTACTTTCCGCACAACGGCTGATTTTACGGGACCAATGAACGAAGAAAAAACCTTGCTCTATCGATTGAATTTAGGGCTTGAAGATTCTGAATCTTTCCGTGATTTGCAGTTTGACAAAAGCATTATTTTTGCTCCTTCGTTTTCATTTTTACCCAACGACAAAACCCGTATCAACTTCGATTTGGTTTATCAAACCGCAGATACTCGCTTAGACAGAGGTCATGCCGTTTTTGGTAATGGTGACCTTTTCTCGGTACCCATCAACAAGTCATTGAGTGTAATGAACGATTTTCTGAAAGAAAAATCATACAATATAACTTTCTCGCTAAATCATAAATTCAGTAAAAACATATCCTTCACGAGTGCGTATATGTTTACGAGTTTTGATGAAGATTTACTTGAACACCGCACCGCCAATACTTACGCCAAAGATGGGACAGGAGCAAATATCCCTACACAGGTTGAAATGCAGGTATTTATCAGAAAACGTACTTGGAATAACTCCAATTTTGTTAATTACTTCAACTTTGATTTTAATCTCGGCAAGGTTCAAAACAAAATGGTGGTGGGCTATGACTACGCTACCCAAGAATTACGCCCTGGCGGTTCGCAATTAGTGGCTGGGGGTTACAGAAATGCCGCCAACAACGGTTCTATTTCTACTTATGTTGCCGCTAATAAGTCACGATATTTATTGGATGCCGCTGGAAATCCTGTGCCAAACACCCCCCATATTGATTTAACTAACCCTGACCCTTACGCCCTTCGTGATGTAAGTAAGTATTTTTTTACAACTCGTTTATTTCCACAGTCATTTTTTAGTACTCAAGGGTTCTATGTGCAAGACCAAATCAAGATTGGTAAGTTGCAGACACTTCTTGGGTTCCGTAGTGATGTGTTTACAGAATTTATTGATTACAAAACCAGTAAAGAAAAGAAAATCACTCAAACCGCCTTTATCCCCCGTGTTGGTCTGGTTTATAGCCTTACCAATAACATCAATACCTACGCTACCTACGTGGGCGGCTATCAACCACAGTCGGCAACTACACTCGCCAACCCCAATGTGGGCGGACCATTCGACCCACTTATTAGCAATTTGAAAGAGTTTGGTTTCAAAACCGAGTGGTTTGATAAGCGATTAACAGCTTCTATGGCAGTATATCAACTTAATCAAAAAGGTACACTTTACAACGCAGGTGATACTCAAAATCCCGATAAATTAGTACAAATCGGGGAAGAAGTTTCAAAAGGTATGGAGTTGGATATAATCGGGCAATTGGCTACTAATTGGAATATCATCGTTAATTACGCTTATTCCGATGCCACCATCACCGCCAGTAAAAACGAATCGGAAGTAGGCAGACAGAAGCCCAATGCCCCCAAACACCTTTTCAATGTTTGGACAAAATACATCATCAATAAAGGAACTTTGTCAGGTTTAGGATTTGGAGTTGGTACAAACTATCAAGCTGACTTTGTAGGGTCAATCACCCCAGCGGGTCAAAATCCAAAGGAATTTCCATCTTATCAATTATTGAATGCTGCAGTGTATTACAAATTAAAGAAAATGCAGTTGCAATTGAACATCAATAATGTGACAGATAAAACTCACTGGGTAGGCGGATATGACTATCTGAGAGCATTTCCGGGGGCACCCCGTAATATTTTGGCTACGGTTGCTTATACTTTTTAATTGATTATGAAAACAATCAAAAAAATCTCTGATTTTATTCACCTCTATCTTGGGCTTGTGTCTGGGTTAGTGGTGTTTGTAGTAAGCATTACGGGCTGTTTGTATGTTTTTGAGCAAGAGGCACGGGATATTTTTCAGGTAAAATATTTTTACGTGGATGTTCCTCAAAATCAGCCCCGTAAAACGCTTTCTGAAATTAGTGATGCCATAAAAAAGGCTTATCCGAAAGAGAAAATTATACAAATTAGGTTTGAAGCTGCCCCAGAATCAGCGTATCTGTATCACACAAAATCTAAAAAAGCAATTTCAATTAATCCCTACAGTTTGCAGATTGCGGGGGTCAGAAACTTAGAAAGCGATTTCTTCAAGTTCATTTTAGACCTACATCTCAACTTGAAAATGGGCGAAATTGGCGAGCAAATCATCAAATGGAACGTGCTGATTTTCTTGATTCTATGTATTTCGGGCTTAATTCTTTGGCTACCCAAACAGCGTAAATTTTTAAAACAGGCCCTCACCATCAAATGGAGAGCTAAAACTTGGAAACGCCTCAATTGGGATTTGCACAGCGTTTTGGGTTTTTATGGTTTATTCGTCCTCATTATCGTTTCGCTCACAGGTATTTTTTGGGTTTTTGATTCGGCGAAAAATTTTGTCAGTGTGGTTACAGGAGAAAAAATTACCAAAACGAAAGCTCCCGAAAATACTATAAAAGACACTACTAAAATCTTTACAATGGAATCCGCTTATTACAAGGCTAAACAACGCTATTCGGGTGAAATGCAGACTTTTATTTCAAATCCTGACAATTATAAACAGCCGATTAGAGTATTATTCCGTTATCCCTATTCAATTGTAAGAAAGCAAAATACTTTATTTTTTGACAAGAACACAGGGGAATTATTGCGAGAAGACCTTTACAAAAATTACAATAATTACGACAAAGTGATGCGAAGTAACTATGATTTTCATACGGGAAGTTTACCCATTTTTGGTATCGGGAGCAAGATTATTTACTTTTTGGCAAGTCTATTTGCCGCAAGTTTACCCATCACGGGTACTTTGATTTGGTGGGGAAGACGGAGGAAATCAAAACGAATTTTACCAAAAGCAATTAGTTACAGAATCTCAAATGAATCTTTAAAATCATGAATACAACCCCTCATAATTTCACTACCATCATAGAAAATCACCGTGGCTATATTGGCTATTGCAAATGTTGCCAAATGGTGAATGTGTGTTACAAAAATTCGCTATTTTGTTTTCAACTATGTGAATATCAATGGTTTTGTGAATTAATCAAAGAACGAAAATGTATGACTAAATATCATACCTCACACGGGAAAGAAGTGCTGATGAAGACTCCAATGAACAATTATTACATCCTTTTCAAAGAAAGTGAGTTAGACGAATTTTCAGAAATGTTGCAACAAGCCAAATTTTTGGTAGAAACTTTTAAAACAGTAAAGAATCTGAATTAATCGTAATCATCCCGTCTTACTTCTAAAATAAGAGATTTATTTAGATATATTCTAAATAAAATTTGCGTTTTGGAAAACCAAACTTACCTTTGTCTCGTTATTTATAATAATTCTAATTAAAAATAAGAAAATGAAAAAATTACTTTTATCAATGCTGGCATTTGTAGCGGTAACATCATGTAAGGAGAAAGAAGAACCAAAAGCAGCCTTAACGATACCAACAAGCTACACATCAACAAATTATGATGCTAATACGGCTACGGAAAGAGCATTGAGAACTCAACTCGCCACACTAACTACTGAGATGAAAACGGCTGAAAAAGGCACTGCATTGACATCAGCTAAAATTACTGAACTATTCAATGTGGGTAATCCAAGTTTGAAAAGTATTACGGGAAGTTATTATGTACAAAAACTGGAAGGACAATGGTTTACCGAATTGGTAAATTCTTCGGGTAAAGTTTATGACCCATTGAAGCCAAACACTACGGGTGGGGTTTTTGGAGCAAGATTGCTCGATGCAGGGGGCTTAGAAACTTTGCAAGTAATCGAAAAAGGATTATTTGGAGCGGCTTTTTACAATTATGCTGTTGGTTTAATGAACAATAACTCTACCGAAAAAACCATCGACCAATTAGTAGCTATTTATGGTGCTTCACCAGCGTTCCCCAATACCAACACTGCTGCAAAGACTCCCACACCCGATGCGTTCATAGCAACATATGCTGCTCGCAGGGATAAAAATGATGGTAATGGATTTTACTCAAAAATTAAAAATACTTTTTTGAAAGCACAAGCGGCTGTGAAAGCGGGAAGTGCCTACAATGCAGAAAGAGACGAAGCTTTTACTACTTTGAAAATAGAAATGGAGAAAGCCGTTATGGCAACGGTTATTCATTATAATTTTGCAGCACTTACCAAACTTTCTACCACAAACCCACCTGCCACAACCCTTTCAGGGGCATTGCACGATTTGGGAGAAGGCGTAGGTTTCTTGCATGGCTTCAAGGCTGTTCCACAAGCACAACGCAAAATTACTGATGCTCAGATTGATGAGTTTTTAGCATTGATTCAAAATATAAATAATGGTAAAACGGAAATGTTTAAGTTTGTTTCCGACCCAAGTTCACTGGCAAAAATTCAAACAGCTTCAACTAAAATTCAAGCACTTTATGGTTTTACGGCTGCTGAAATGGAAGATTTTAAGAAAAATTGGATAGCTGAACAAGCACGATAATTTATGGTTATATTTATTACTTTGGGAGGCTTGCAAACAAGCCTCCCAAAATTATTTAAAACTGATTAGAAATGAAAAAAAGACTTTTGTTTACGCTAATAATACTCTCGACTTTTGCTTGCAACAAGCCAGCCGATGAAGTAAAACAAGAGGGTTTCGACCGAAAATTGATGCTGACTAATTACTATGATAATCTAATATTACCAGCATTTACGACTTTGGAAACGAGCACAATTTCGATGGAAACAGCCATTAAAACTTTGGCATCAACCCCTACTGAAGGCAATCTTTTGGCTGCCCAGAAAGCATGGGAAGACACTTATTTGGTTTGGCTAAAAGCCAATGCTTATAACTTTGGACCAACTGGCGAAGATGGTATTAAAAAGGGCATCGCTGAAGAAATCGGGATTTTTCCAGTGAGCGAATCAAAGATTGAAGCCAACATTAGTTCAAATAAATTGACTTTCAATGATTTCAATAGAGATAATCGTGGATTTTTAGCTGTTGAATATCTAATTTTTGACAAAGCTGCATTGAATAAATTGCAGGTTCAAAATCGTAGAAATTATTTATTGGCAGTTACTGAAAACCTTAAAGGATTTGTGACAGAAGCAAAAAAAGGGTGGGGAGCTTACAAAACTGATTTCGTAAATAAGAATGGCACGGATGCAGGGAGTTCAACTTCACAACTTTATAATGAATTTGTGAAAAGCTATGAAGCCATGAAGAATTTTAAACTGGGTTTACCACTTGGTCTTCGTGCGGGGCAAACCCAAGCTGAACCTACTAAAGTTGAGGGTTTTTACTCTGGCAAATCTTTGAAATTTATTGAGGCTCATTTTACTACCATTGAAAATATTTATTACGGGCGAGGTTCTGCTGATGGTCTTGGCTTCAAAGAGTATTTAGAAACAGTAGAGGGCGGGAAAAACCTAATTGCATCTACTGAAGCCCAAATTGCGGTAATAAAAAACACCTTGAAAGCCATTCCTCAGGCTACTCCGATGGCCGAACAAATCGTAAAATCACCCCAAGGTTTAGTCAATTTACAAACTGAAATGCAAAAGCAAACTCGTTTTTTTAAGAGCGATATGTCTTCGGTTTTAGGTATTGCTATTACATTTTCGAGTGGTGATGGTGACTAATTAACATAACATTTAAATAATTTGATTATGAAAAAAGTATTATTATTCTTGGTAACCGTCTTTGTTAGCTCTTCTTGTAAAGAAAAAGATGTTGCTTCTCCTAAAAATGAGGTACTGAAAAACTATGCTGATATTGTACTGGCTACTTATTCGGATAGCTACGACAAAGCTAAAGAACTTCAATTAAAAGTAAATGATTTTGTTAGCAATCCTACTCAAGCAAAATTTGAGGCTTGTAAGATAGCTTGGAAAGATGCCCGAATCCCTTATGGACAAACAGAAGGATTTCGATTTTATGGAGGCCCCATTGATAACGATGATGGGCCAGAAGGTCTAATTAATGGTTGGCCAATGGATGAATCTTACGTGGATTATGTAGATGGATTTACAAACACTGGAATTATCAATGATTTAAGTAAATATCCCACGATTACAAAATCGGTCTTAAAAACTGCTAACGAAAACGGTGCTGAAACCTATATTAGTACTGGCTATCATGCCATTGAATTTTTACTTTGGGGACAAGATTTTAATCCAAATGGAGCTGGTCAAAGACCTTATACCGACTATTTGACCACGGGCGGAACGGCTAAAAACCAAGCGAGAAGAGGTTTGTATCTAAAAGTGGCAGCCGAGTTGTTAGTGGATAATCTTGAAAGTGTGAAGGCTGAGTGGGAAACTAATGGTAAATATCGCAAAGATTTTTTAGCAATGGAAGCAGATAAAGCAATTAGCATGATTTTAAGGGGAATTGCAACGCTCAGTAAAGGTGAATTGGCGGGAGAGCGGATGACAGTAGCCCTTACTAATCAAGACCAAGAGGATGAACACTCATGCTTTTCAGATAATACTCATGTTGATATTTATATGAACTTCAAAAGTATTCAAAATGTATATCTTGGGAAATATACACGTTCTAATGGGCAAATTGTATCAGGTGTAAGCATTTCTGATTTATTAAATAGTAATACAGTCTCAGTTGAGAAAAATAAATTAGTGTTGCAATCAATGATTGATGCCGATATTAAAACGAAAGCCGTTTTTGATGCAGCTCCATTCGATAAGTTGATTTTGAACGATTCCCAGAAAAAAATAACGGGGTCAATTAATGCCCTTCGGAAACTTTCAGATGAAATGGTCGATGCAGCTTTTTCGTTAGGAATTGTGGTTGATAATGAGTTATAACAATCATTTAGATAATTCCGAGGAAGCACTAATTTTGTAGATTAGTACTTCTTTCATTAAAACTGATTTTTAATGAATGTTAAACATTTACTTTTGTTAGTGTTTGTGTGTATGTGTACATCTTGCAAGGATGTACCTGATAATCCTGAGCCAAACACCGAAAATGATAAAGATAGTGGTGGTGCCTTAACAACGTATGATACAGGCGAAAATGCCTTTGGGCGGGAAGCACCAGGCTTAGATGATGATGGTAATACCGCTTTTGTGGTAGGCAATTCTTTTTTTAGAAATGTGTGGACCTCAGCACCAGCTTCGGCATCAGCTCGAGACGGTTTAGGACCCATGTTAAACGCTACATCTTGTGGTGGTTGTCATGCCCTTGATGGAAGGGCAAAACCTCCAACCGATGTTACTGCCAACGGTCTGGGAGGGCTTTTATTTCGACTTTCAATACAGGGAAATAGTATCGAAAATGCCCCAATTCCTGACCCTAACTATGGAGGACAACTTAATAATCTATCTATTCAAGGTGTAAAAGCAGAAGGTTCGGTAAATATTACTTATCAGGAAATAGCTGGAAAATATAGTGATGGTACAAGTTATAGCTTACGAAAACCAACTTACGAATTTACAAAATTAGCATTTGGTGATTTGCATCCGAGCGTCATGTTTTCTCCTCGAATTGCTCCTCAATTACCTGGATTGGGATTACTGGAAGCTATTTCTGAGCAAAGCATTCTGGCTAATGTTGATGAGTTTGACAAAAATAATGATGGTATTTCGGGTAGAGCCAACCAAGTATGGGATGTTAAAACCAAGAAACAAGCACTCGGCAGGTTTGGTTGGAAAGCAAATCAGCCTAACTTAACACAACAAACTGCGGGTGCCTTTTTGGGTGATATGGGTATCACTTCTTCGTTATTTCCTAATGAAAATCTGATTGGAAAAACCAAAGAATTATATGATGGCTTACCAACTGGCGGTAAACCAGAAATAGAAGATAAAAACTTAAATGCGGTTATTTTTTATATGCAAACCCTCAGAGTACCCGCTCGAAGAAATATTGATGACCCTGATATAAAAAATGGAAAAAAAATATTTGCACAAATTAATTGCTCTGGGTGTCACACTTCACAATTCAAAACAAGCGAACACTCCATTTCGGTACTGAGAAATCAAATCATTCATCCCTACACCGATTTACTTTTGCACGATATGGGTGATGGTTTAGCAGATAACAGACCCGATTTTGAAGCCAATGGGAGAGAATGGCGAACGCCCCCACTTTGGGGAATAGGTATGATTAAAACAGTGAATAAACACAGTTTTTTATTACATGACGGTAGAGCCAGAAACATTGAGGAAGCAATACTTTGGCATGGTGGCGAAGCGGAAAATTCAGTAAATTCTTTCAAAAAATTAAGTAAGAATGAAAGAGTCGCATTAGTCAAATTTTTAGAAAATCTTTGAGACAACTTTTTCAAAAATATTATTATTCCCAAACCCCCATTTCCCCATTAATCACGTTTCGCATCGTTTTTGGGGCAATGATGCTTTTCAGTACGTTGCGTTTTTGGGCATTAGGTTGGATAGAAGACCATTTTATCAATACTAAATGTACTTTTAAATATTATGGTTTCGAGTGGGTTCAAATCCTCCCTCCCCATTTTATGTATGCTATTCATACAGTCATGATTTTAGCTTCTGTGGGGGTACTATTTGGCTTTTTTTACAGAATATCTGCGATTTTATTGTTTTTGACCTTTACTTACTGCCAACTCATCGACCTAACTTATTACCTCAATCATTACTATTTTGTAGCTATTGCTTGTTTATTTATGATTTTTGTGCCTGCCAATCGGGCATTTTCATTAGATATTCGTTGGTTGAAAATAAAACCTGTTTCCCACGTTTCAGTTTGGGTTATTAATATTTTTAAATTACAAATTGCCATCGTCTATATTTTTGCAGGGTTAGCAAAAATAAACTATGAATGGCTCATCAATGCTCTACCACTCAAAATATGGCTTCCTGCAGCCGATGCTTTACCTTTTATTGGTTGGTTGATGAAATACAAAATCACGCCTTATGTTTTTAGTTGGGCGGGAATGTTTTATGATACATTTATTATATTTTTTTTATTAAACTCTAAAACTCGTCCATTTGCTTATTTTACGGTCATCGTTTTTCATGCCATGACGGGGTTATTGTTTCAGATTGGCGTTTTTCCACTGGTTATGATTGGGGCAACGCTACTATTTTTTTCGGATAATTTTCATGAGAAATTACTCAACGTTTTGGGTTGGCAAGAAATGTCTGTGCATACCAATTCACCTTTAAATAATAATCTTCTAAAATATAGTTTAATAGCTTTTTTTACATTTCAACTTTTATTCCCTTGGCGATACTTATTATATACTGGTAATATGTTTTGGACGGAGCAGGGCTACCGTTTTGGTTGGCGAGTGATGCTTATGGAAAAAGCAGGAACGGCTACTTTTTATGTAAAAGACTCCAAGACGGGGCGTGAGGGCGAGGTTTCTAACGCCGAGTTTTTGAATAATCATCAGGAGAAACAAATGGCAATGCAGCCCGATATGATTTTGCAATATGCCCATTTTTTAAAAAACCATTTCGCCGCAAAAGGCGTATTTAAACCAAGTGTGCGGGCAGAAATTTTCGTAACTTTGAATGGTAAACCCAGCAAATTATTGATTGACCCCAACCTTGACTTAACACAAATTAAAGACTCATGGACGGATAAAAAGTGGATAATCAATCGCTAATCTTTCCTTTCTAAATTCCAAATATGTTCCCAAAACTCATTTTCATATCTATCTATTTACTTTCATTTTTAGCATCTTCACAAAAAGCTACTATTTCTGGATTTATTAAAAATTCTGATAATCAGGTAGTTATTGGTGCAACTGTGAGTTTTAAAACCAGTACGTTTACCAGTACCGACAAAAATGGATTCTACAAAATAAAGAATGTAGATTATGGCAAAAAAACAGTGGTCGTATTTGCGATAGGGAAAAATTTAATTGAAAAAGAAGTAGAAATCAACCAAGCCGAAATGGTTTTTGATTTTACTCTCAGTGATTTAAGTAAAGAATTAGATGCGGTGGTTGTGCAAGCTAAAAGGGAAGAAACCTTCGGAATCAGTCGCCTAAAATCGGTTGAAAACTTTGGAATTTATGAATCAAAAAAGACCGAAGTGATTGTTTTGAAAAATGTTACGGCAAATTTAGCAACCAATAATGCCCGTCAAGTTTTTGCCAAAGTAGCAGGCTTAAATATCTGGGAATCTGACGGTGTGGGTTTGCAGTTAGGTATTGGTGGGCGTGGACTTTCGCCCAATCGAACCGCCAACTTCAATACCCGCCAAAACGGCTATGATATTTCTGCTGATGCTCTGGGTTATCCCGAAAGTTATTACACGCCCCCCATTGAAGCATTGGAAAGTATTGAAGTGGTGCGTGGTGCGGCTTCATTACAATACGGTACGCAGTTTGGTGGAATGCTCAATTTTAGATTTAAAAAAGGAGCAAAAGATAAAAAAATTGAACTAAATACTCGCCAAACGGCAGGTTCTTGGGGGTTTCTGGGCAGTTTTAATAGTCTGGGCGGAACGGTCGGTAAGTTTAATTATTATACTTTCTACCAACGTAAACAAGGCAACGGTTGGCGATCTAATTCACGGTTTGAGGTCAATACTTTTTATGGGCAAATGGGGTATCAATTTTCTGAAAAACTGAGTGCTAACCTCGAAATTACCTTTATGGATTATCTCGCCAAACAAGCAGGAGGGCTGACCGATGCTATGTTTGCCGACGACCCACGGCAATCTGTACGCAGTAGAAACTGGTTTGGAATAGACTGGAAATTAGCCTCCCTGAGTCTCAATTATCAATTTTCAGACCGTACCAAAATCAACATTCGCAACTTTGGACTGTTGGCATCAAGGCAATCATTGGGCAACCTCGAACGTATCAACGTTGATGACCGAGTAGTAAAAAACAGAACCATGATAGACGGTGGCTTTGAAAATATCGGTAACGAAACCAGGCTTTTACACCGTTATGGAGCCAATAACCTACTTGTTGGATTCCGCATCTACAAAGGCACTACTACCGCACGTCAAGGCGATGCCGATGGTGGGAACGACCCCAAATTTGAATATCTGAACCCTGATAACCTCGAAAACTCCGATTTTAGATTTCCAAATTATAACTATTCAGTTTTTGCAGAAAATATTTTTACCATAACCCCAAAATGGACAATCACGCCTGGCATACGCTACGAATATATTAAAACGGTTTCGGAAGGCTATTATAAACAACGAGTTTTTGACTTTGCAGGAAACCTAATTGTAGATAATAAACTGACCGACAACCAGAGCCGAGTACGAGACTTTGTTATTTTGGGTATCGGAACAAGCCTAAAACCTAATGAAAAGACGGAATTTTATGCCAATATATCACAGAATTATCGAGCAATCAATTTTACTGATTTACGTATCAACAACCCCAATTTTGCAATTGATCCAAACCTGCAAGACGAAACGGGTTTTTCGGCAGATTTGGGTATTCGGGGTAATCTTGAAAAAATATTCAACTATGATGTTTCACTATTTTTATTGAAGTATAACGGTAAAATTGGGCAGTTACTAAAAGCCGACCAGCCACCGCTTTTCTTAGATTATCGCCTTCGGAAAAATATTGCCGATGCTCAAAATGTTGGTATTGAGGCATTTGGTGAAGTAAATTTGATAAAACTATTGAAGAAGAAAACAAAAAATAACCTATCTATTTTTACAAATGTAGGGTTAGTTGATGCCCGATATATCAACACCGAAGATAATTCCATAAAAAATAAGCAAGTGGAAATGGTACCACCAGTGGTTTTGAGAACAGGTTTGAATTTTAGTACGAATAGTTTTTCTACCAGCTTGCAATATTCTTATGTGAAACAACATTTTTCTGATGCAACCAATGCCATCCGCACCTCTACTGCCGTTGAAGGAATTATCCCAAGTTATCAAGTGCTTGATTTATCGGCAAAATATAATTTCAAATTTCTACAAATTGAGGCAACTTGTAATAATCTTCTCAACGAAATGTATTTTACCCGCCGTGCCGAGGCTTACCCAGGACCTGGTATTATTCCCAGCGATGGACGGGCGTTTTATGTAACTTTTCAAGTAAAAATTTAATTTTAACAGATATGACATTTCCAGAAAAAACCATACTCATTTGCGATGGAAGCAAGTGTAGTAAACATAAAGAAATCCGCAAAATTTTCAAAGAATCCATCAAAACACACGGATTGAAAGATATGGTTGAAGTAGTAAAAATAGAATGTACCGACCGTTGTAAGCACGCTCCTGTGATGTGCTTTCAACCTAAAAATCAATGGTTTACGAATGTTTCAATGTGGCAAGCCGAAAAGATTTTTAAAGAAATGATTTTAGATTAAACACAAAAAAGCCTTCTTAATCTTGGTTTGATTGAGAAGGCTTTTTCATTTCTAAAATTCTTAATCGTTATGCCCAATTTTGGCAATCTCTTTGTCTAATACAAATTTTCCTGTGCCTGTCTCCTCAATTAAATCAATTAATTCCAAAGCACGGCGAGCGTTTCTTTCTTCCTCTCTTTGCTCTTTTACATACCACATCATAAATTCTTCGGTAGCAAAATCATTTTCTTGACGGCACTTGCTCACAATTCTGTGAATAGAATTGGTTACGAAAATTTCATTTTGTAGAGCAATTTCAAAAATCTCTTTGAATGAAACGAAATCTTGCTGAACCTCTCCAACGGTGGGAGTGATGGCAGTGCCACCTACTTCGTTGATATATTTGAATATTTTCAAAAAGTGTTCTCTTTCTTCTTCGGCTTGCTTGTACATATACCCCGCTGATTTTTCGTAACCTGCACGTTCAAGCCATGAAGCCATTGCCAAATATTTTTGAGAAGCCTCAGCTTCAATTTTTGCTTGTGAATTCAACGCAATTTCGATTTCCTCTTTCAGAGAAGTACGGAGGCGAATTAAGTCTTTCATCATAATATTTGTTTTTATTTACAACAATATTACAACGAACAACAGAAAAATGTTTCTGTTTGAAGAATAAACAATAAAATTTAAAATGAGTATAAATAAGCGGTTAAGCGAATGCACCTTCTCCTAATACTTCGTAGAGCATGGAAGTTACATCAAGAGAGAATTTTGTGCCATCTAATAAATCACGTAGCTGGATAACTTCACAGAGCGTAAGGTGAGAAGAAAAACCATTTTGAGGAGCCTCAATCAGTTCAAAGTCGTAATCATCAGAAAGATTAAAAATCATTTCGTGAATATTAACTGTATTTACTTTTCTGCGGAAATTAAGAAAATCTTGTATTCTGAAAGCCGTGATACTGTCTCCAAATTTCATGTATATCCGATTCGTAATATCACATTGCCAAGTGATACCCTTCTGAGTTTGATACAATTCTTTTAAGCATTTTGGGTCAATATTCATCTAATAATTCAATTTCTTTTTTTCAATTATAACGTAAAAGTAATAAGTCTAAATATAATTCCAAAGACTTATTTAAAATAATTCTAAATAATTTGCGTCTTATTTAGAATTATTCTAAATTTGTAATACAAGTTTGTGACCCAAAAATGTTTTTTGGTATAAAAATTATTCGTATTCGAGACGGTAAAAATTTAAATGATAAAATGAAGAAAATACTATTCGCTACGCTATTGATGGGGGTATCAATACTGGTAAAAGCTCAGAAAAAAGAAGATATTACTGCTATAAAAGGGCAATGTGGTTGTTTTGACGTAAAGTTTAGTTACGCCGAAACCTTTGCCCCTGATAAAGATTATAAGTATCACGACCGTTATCGCACGGGTGGGCGTGAGTACGTGTTTGTAGATGAAGAATCGAAAGATAAGTTCGTGTTGATGCACCTGTTAATCATTGGTGATACGATGGTGATAAAACAC
>JALONS010000273.1 GCA_025454855.1 Arcicella sp. | reverse complement strand
TGGTATTCTGACGGGGCAGTATATTACCCAAATGAAAGCAATGGGAGTGCGGGCGGTTAATCTGAGTTTGGATACTTTGGATAAAAAGCGTTTTTTTGAAATTACTCGACGAGACGAATTTGACAAAGTTTACCAAACACTATTTCAATTATTAGAAGCTGGTTTTGAAGTAAAAGTTAATGCCGTAGTGATGGACGGAAAGAATACACAGGACATTTTGCCCTTGGTAGAATTGACCCGGAATTACCCCGTTTCGGTACGATTTATTGAGGAAATGCCTTTCAATGGAGAAGGTTCTCATTATCCGAAATTAACTTGGAATTTACATCGTATTTTAGCCGAAATTAAAAGTCAATACCCTGATTTACAGAAACTAACCGACTCTCCTAATTCAACTTCGTATAATTATCAAGTGCCTGATTTTCAGGGAAATATTGGCGTTATTGCCGCTTTTTCAAGAACTTTTTGTGGAACTTGCAATCGCATACGTCTAACTGCTACGGGCGAGCTAAAAACCTGTTTGTACGATGATGGCGTGATGAATATTCGGGATTTATTGCGTGATGGAATTTCTAATGAAGAACTCAAAACCACCTTCATCGGAGCTTTCAAAGCCCGTCCGAAAGATGGTTTTGAGGCAGAACGTAATCGTAAAACGCTCATCACGGAGTCTATGACGACCATTGGTGGGTGAGAGTTTGAATAAACATAGTGATACATAAAAATTATTTTTAATCTATTTATTACAATCAAGTTTTGCTCCATGGAAATTATAAATGATAACGGTAGGTTTATTTCTATCCTCTCAGATTATGGGTTTAAAGCAACTTTTGGAAATGAGACTGATACAACATTTTTAAAAAAAGCCCTTCAAACCTTGATTGACTCACCAATCGTTATAGAAGAAGTTAGGTTCATGAAGAATGAGCTTACTGCTATAACGATTGATAGTCGTAGTGGTATTTATGATATTGCTTGCGTTGATGAAAACGACAACCATTTTATCGTTGAAATGCAATTAAGTGAATACCCTGAATTTATCCAACGGATGAAATTCTATGCTTTACACCGTTTTAATACGCTTGTTAAGAAAGGAGAATATCGTTTTGAGAATTTGCCTAAAATCTACTGTATTGGTATTTTAGCCAAGAGTATTTTTCCTCAAATTGCTGATTATCATAATGTTGCCATTTTGAGAAACGCAAAAAATGAAACTATTGATGAGCAACTATCGTTCATAACATTAGAATTGGATAAATTTACAAAGTCACAAAATGCTATTGAAACAGATTTAGATAAACTTATCTTTACCATGAAAAATCTGCATAATATCACGGAGCTATCACAATTTCCAACATTTTGGAACGAAGAGTGGCTACAAAAAGCAATCGCTGAAGTTGATTTGCGAAATATGTCGCCCGAACAAAAATTAGCCTATGAGATGACCTTATCAGCTAATGCTTTGGCGATTAAAAACGAAAATAAAAAGATACAAGAATCAAAAATTAAAACCATCAAAAATGCTCTTCAAAAAGGGCTTGATGTAAATTTAATAGCAGAAATAGCTGAAGTACCCGTTGAACTTGTAATATCAGTTAAACAAGAATTATAGCCGATAAAATTAATTGTCGGCTATTTTTATATTCATGGGTATTCTAATCTCAAAAAACAACACTCTCCGCTACTTCACGATAGTTATCCAAATCTTGTTGAACGCTTGCCAATTTGGCAGCAATAGTAATCATAGGGACTTTACCCAAGGGCAAACGCAAAGGTGGATTTTCTGAATTTACTATTTTGATAATAGCCTTTGATGCCTTAATGGGGTCTCCTTCTTGCTTTCCGTTTACTTCCTGCATTTTTTGTCTGAAAACACCCGACGTTTGTTGATAATCTTCAATACTTCTTTGTGCTTCGTGGAAAGAATTTCCTGCAAAGTTGGTGCGAAATGGACCTGGTTCAACGATGGTGACTTTAATTCCCAACGGGGCTACTTCCTGAGCCATTGCTTCGCTAAAACCTTCCAAAGCAAATTTGGAAGCGTTATAGATGCCAAAACCCGCAAATGCTTTTATGCCTCCGTGCGAAGACATTTGAATAATATGACCACTCTTTTGGCTTCTTAATATGGGTAAAACTGCCTGCGTAAGGGCAAGTGTGCCAAATACGTTGGCTTCAAAAACTTTTCGTACTTCCTCTAAAGTGGCTTCTTCAACAGCCCCCGCAAAGCCGTATCCTGCATTGTTTACTAATACGTCAATTCTACCAAATTTTTCTATTATGGAATTTACAACGTTTTGTAAATCAGTGATTTGAGTTATATCAAGCGTGTAAGCGAATGCCTTTCCTGTGTGGGTTTGATTGAAAGTCTGTGTTTTGGTATCGTCTCTAAACGTACCAATTACGAAGTCTCCCGTAGCGATGACTTCTTGGGCAAGTGATGCCCCAAAACCACTGGAGATTCCTGTAATAAACCAAATTTTTTGTGCCATATTTTTAGATGGATAAAAGGTTTGAAAATTTTTCTTTTTGTGTATAAATCACGAAAGCGTGCAGAAGTGTGGTAATAATCCAGATGCCATTACCGGGTAAATCATGAGCAAGGTGAAAAATGGCAATATTTACCGTAACGGGTAATAAAAGTAATGAGCCTAAAAAGGCAGTACGGTTTGAGAGCAATAAAAGTCCCGCTGAAATTTCGGTAACGGCTACCATTTTGGCTAAGTACGAACTAAACATAGCTCCTAAAAATGCTTGGGCGGTTGGGTCGGCGGGTGGAGGCATATCGGCAAAACCAATAAATTTATTGAGTCCGAAGATGATAAAAGGTAGTGCCAAAAGCACTCTGACGATGGTTGAAACAGTGTTGTTCATGATGGTATTGTTGAATTAAAATTTAACAATACAAAATTCGTTCAGTATGGCTACCTTTTGTTAAGATAAATATTATAAATTTCGGTATTTTTCGGATATTCTTATTTTAAAATCTTTTGGAGTTAAATCCGTTTCAGCTTTAAAAACTTTAGCGAAATACGATAAATCAAAGAATCCTAAATCTGCGGCAATTTCTGATACCGTATAGTCAGTGAATGTTAAAAGGCGTTTGGCTTCTAAAATACTTCTGGCTCTGATGAGTTCGGTGGTAGTACGATTGGTCACTTCTTTTGAAATAAGATTCAAATGATGTTGCGTAATGTTTAGGCGTTCGGCATAGTCGCTTGCCGTGAGGTTTTCTCGGTAATGTTGCTCAATAAGGTTTTTAAGTTTCTTGTAAATAACCACGTATTTTTTGGAAGGATTAACAATATGCTGGTTATCAAATGCCCGTTGGATTTGTCCTAAAATTACTTGTAACAAAGCCCTGCAAATTTGTTCTGAAAAATCCTTTCTCTTTTTTTCAAGTATCAGTAAATCAATAGTTTGCCTTATTTCTCCGAAACTTTCAGTATCAGGTTTTAAAAAAGGGTGAGTATAGAAATTATCTAAAAATGATAACTCGAATAGGCGGTCTTTATCTTGTTGGTTGAATAAGAAAAAATCTTCCGTAAAAAATATACTTCCCCCCCGCAGAGGTTGATATTCTTCAAAATGATGTAACTGATTTGGCGAAATAAAAAACAACGTTTGCGGATGGATTTCGTAGGCTTGATAATCAATTACTTGCGATGAAACGCCCTCATCAAACCACAAAATTTCATAGAAAGTATGTTTGTGAGGGTCTTCTATATCGAGTTCCCCCATTTCTTCAAAACGAGTGATTTCAAATTCGGTCGGGTTGTGGGGTTCATTAATAAAATGCCCAATACCATAATGAGAAAATAAATCTTTCATAGGTTAAAAGCAGGTATTTTTCGGATAATAGTTTTATGGAATAAATCTAATTCTGTAAAATTAATCTCATTTCTGTAAATTTGCTTAATAATACCCCCATACATGACTATTACAGAAATATTTGACAAATTTAATTCCCTAAAAATCCTCATCATCGGTGATGTTATGCTTGATGCTTACACATGGGGAAAAGTGGAAAGGATTTCACCTGAAGCACCTGTTCCCGTGGTAAACGTCCGTAGTCGTGAAATACGCTTGGGCGGAGCGGGTAATGTGGTTATGAATGTACAGGCACTTGGGGCAAATCCTATTATTTGTTCAGTTATCGGTAAAGATTCTTATGGGCAGTCGCTATTGAATTTACTGGAGGAACAGCGTTTATCCACCGAAGGAATCATTCAATCTGAAACTCGGATTACTACCGTCAAGGAACGAATTATTGCAGGTTCTCAGCAAATTGTGAGGGTAGATACCGAAACAGAAAGTTTGATTAATGAAACGGAACGGGTTTCATTGAGCAAAAAAATTAAGGCTTTGACAACCGATGCCGACGTTATCATTTTTGAAGATTACGATAAAGGAGTTCTCTCACGAGAATTAATCCACGACATCATTGAGTTTGCCAATGACCACGATATTCCTACGATTGTGGACCCCAAAAAACGAAATTTTCTTTATTATCAAAATGCTACTCTTTTTAAGCCTAATTTGAAAGAACTTAAAGAAGGCTTAGCCCTTCAATTCGATGTTAAAAATCCTGATGAGCTATCAGATGCTGTAATGATGTTAAAGTCGATGCTGGATTTGGAAGGTGTTTTTTTAACACTCTCAGAGAGAGGCGTTTATATCGATTTTAAAGACAAACAAAAAGCCATTCCAGCTCATGTTCGTACCATTGCGGATGTTTCAGGGGCGGGGGATACTGTTATTTCCATTGCCGCTTGTTGTTTGGCATTGGGGCTTTCGCCTGAACTTATTGCAGGGCTTTCAAATTTGGGAGGAGGTTTAGTTTGTGAGTCGGTGGGGGTAGTACCCATTGATAAAGAATTATTGAAACAAGAGGCATTACTCCATTTAGAAAATGTTTGAGATTCGTGAACATAACATACTAATTTCTACGGATAAATCGAAACTTCAGATAAACGTTATCCACCACTACCTATCGAATTAT
Source organism: Arcicella sp. (assembly GCA_025454855.1). Taxonomy (GTDB): domain Bacteria; phylum Bacteroidota; class Bacteroidia; order Cytophagales; family Spirosomataceae; genus Arcicella. The sequence goes on along the minus strand of JALONS010000273.1, from coordinate 953 downwards.
TCTTATTGGGCAGTAGGAATACCCATACAAACGGTACAAAAATCTATTGATAATTCCATTGCTTTTGGGGTATATTTAGATAAGGACGATACTGTAAAGCAGATAGGATTTTGCAGGGTTGTTAGTGACTTAGCTACGTATGCCTATTTGGCAGATGTTTTTATTTTGGAAGATTTTAGAGGTAAAGGCTTATCAAAGCTATTGGTTGAAAAAGTGTTGAAACATCCTGATTTACAAGGACTTAGGCGTTGGGTGTTAGCTACAAAAGATGCTCATGGGCTATATGCTCAATATGGATTTACAGCACTTGACCAGCCCGAGAATTTCATGCAAATCAAAGTAGAAAATCCTTATCAAGTCTGACGATTTTTATTTATTTGGGTTTCTCTTCAATGCCCAGCGTGGTTAGTGCAGGATTTATTGTTCTGCATGTTATCACAACCTTGAAAATTTTATTTCCTGCCAAACCAAATTCAGCAACAAACTTTTGCTTTTCCTTCAAACTTCTGTAAACAGCAGTATAATTAATTTTTGATTCCCACCCATTAATTGCCAAAGCCGCTGTAAGTTGGTCGAGGCACTTACTGAGATTTGAGAAATAACTAAAAATGGTTTCTTTTTGTCGAATAGTGTTTAATGAACCAATCGGGATAACGGCTACTTCATAGATGGTTTGTTGCTTCATAAAAAAAGGCAAATAAAATGAAAAATAATTTAACTATTTTTCAAACGTAAAACTTTCTCTATCGGTTCATCGTTTTACCATTATATCAAAGAAATAAAATGCAAAAGCCCCATCTGAAAAGACAGGGCTTTTTGTTTTACTTTAGTTTCAATTTGTAGAAACAGGGTGCACTTTTCGATTCGTAGAATCGGGTTACACAATGGCAGTGAATTCTATTTCTACCAAATATTCGGGTGCTACTAATTTACTGATTTCGTAAATACCAGTA
>JALONS010000036.1 GCA_025454855.1 Arcicella sp. | reverse complement strand
AGCCTCCATTTTTTGCTGATTTTCAGGCTTTTGTTCGTTGAAACGTTGTTGCTTATCATTCAGATTTTGGTTCTGCTCTTGCATCTGCTTGATTTCATTCATCAATTCTTCTTTTTTCTTGATGAGTTCTTCGGCTAATTTTTTATCTTGAAAATCAAGTTCTTTCTTATTTTTCAAACGATTTTCCAAAGCAGCAATTTCTTTACGGAGTTTTTGTGCTTTTTCAAGCGTTTTTTCTATTTGTGCTTCAGCTTTTTCAATGGAGTTATCAATTTCTTTATCTATGGCTCTTTTATCAGGTACAGCGTAATTCATCACTTGTGAACGGGTTGCTTTTGGCCCATTTACACCATCGTTATCCCAAACTTGAACGAAATATTCAATTTTATCGGCAGGACTCAATTTCAGACTGTCTAAATTCCACTGCTTGTAAAAACTTTGAATAGTTTGGTTTGGACTAATGGGTAGGTTTAAACTGGCATAGTTTTGAGAAGAGGCTTTTCCATCACGCAACACTTTATAGAAAATAGCTAATTTACTAATGCCATAATCATCGGCAATGTTACCTCCCAACACCATAAAATTATAAAGGGTTGAATCTTTGTACTGTTCAAGACTTAGCTGCGGATGTTTATCAGGTACAACATTCAGAAAAAAACTAATTCCTTCGGCATTAGAGGCATACTGATTTTTAAGAAATACTTTGTACGTTCCAGAGTTTTTCACCCGCTTGGTTAAATCAAAGCCGCCACCCAATAATTTCTTTTCTGCGACGTATTTTTTTCCATCACCTTCAAAAACCATGATGATAGAGTCTGTATCGGTAACATTAAAATCCCACTCAATAGAAGTACCTTCTGGAACAGTAAGATTCCCCACATTTTTCATGGATTCATTGGGTTTGTTTAAATAAGAAGGATAATTAAGATTGACATCAAAAAAAGCTAAACTCGGACGATTGACAATTTCAACCTCATATTCTCCTGACTTGAAGCCTGCCGCCTCAAATTTAAAATCAAAATTTTGCTGGACTTTTGAGAATGTATAGGTGTAATGACGCTTATCAGCACTTTCCATTTTCAGTTTACGGTCATTGTGAATGATGTAAACCGATTCGGGAATGGTATTACCTTGAAGAGATAAATTTACTGTAAAGTCCTCATTTTTAAAGGCTTGCAAGGATTTATTGTCTAAAAAAAAAGAGAATGGAGCTTCTTCTTGGTACTCATTTTTAAAATTAACAATGCGTTCGGTGCTTTTGGAAAAGAAAGCAGGATAAAGCATTAATATCAAAGCAATTGCCCCTGCGGGTAGAGCTGCAAATTTGAGATACTTGCGATTTTCATTGATTTTAATGGCATCGGCAAATTTCAAAAAACCTAATTGTTGAGATTTTTGCTTGATAGAAGCCAACAAAAGCTCATTTTGGTCTCTATCAAGATTACGAGTAAGTTGGAGGGTATTTACTAATTTATCCCCAACCTCAGGAAAATATTTTCCGATTTGGTCAGCAGCTTGTTCATTAGAAAGTGGTTTTTTCTCGCCGTACAAAAACATCAAGGGTTTAATTACCCAAAAAATAAGGGAAAGAAAAAAAGCCGCTAAGAATGAAAAAAACAAAATAGTACGAAAAGTTGTACCAAAATGCCCGAAATATTCAAGGGTATTAAAAACCAAAAAAGCGGACAGGATAACCGCCGCCGAGAAAATAGACCCTTTGATTAGTCTGTTGAGGTAATACTTGCGTTTGTATTCCTCAATTCGCATGAGAAGGGTGGCAATGGGTGAAGTCGTCATAGTTTTTGTAATTTCAATTTGAAAATATATCTTCCATCAATAATTCCAAGTCTGGAAAGATATTAACTTTAATTGTGGGAGTTTCGGGATTGGGTTCAAAATTTCCAACCAACTCATAAACACCTTTATCATTCAAAAGATGTACCATAATAAATCGTTCCTTGGGAAAAACTACCCAATATTCACTAACACCAGAACTTTCGTATAAATCAAACTTTTCGTTGAGGTCTTTTTTAGCGGTTGAAGGTGAAATTTTTAGGGTCACAAATTACACAAATATCGGGTTGAACAACGCTATAGATGGCATCTTCAGAGTCTTCACCATTAAGAGGAATCCTGACATCAAAAGGAGCAAAATATACCTTACATGGTTTTTTATAGAGGTAATTAGCAATCGGGCGTTCTATCTCTCTGATAATGTCTTGATGAAAACGAGTTGGAGCAGGAGACATTTTGTGAATTTGTCCCTTGATAATCTCAACAAAATCATGAAATTTCCAAGTTAGATAATCAGCATAAGAATATTTCTGATTAAGGTCTAATTGATTGATGTTTGTTATCATAGTTTTATTGTATTTCTAATAATACAGGGCAGTGGTCTGAATGTTTAGCTTCAGAGAGAATTGCCGAACGAACTAAACGTTCTCTCATAGATGCAGTGGCACAATGATAGTCGATACGCCAACCTAAATTTTTAGTCCTTGCCCCTGCCCTAAAACTCCACCAAGTATAATGATGAGGTTCTGGATTGAAGTGTCGAAATGTATCAATAAAGCCGTTGTCTAAAAAACTGCCAATCCAAGCTCTTTCCTCGGGTAAGAAGCCAGAACTATTGACATTAGCTTTTGGGTTATGAATATCAATGGGTTGATGACAGATGTTGTAGTCACCCGAAATAATCAAGTTGGGAACGCTCATCGTCAAATCTTTGATGTAACTTTCAAAGTCAGACAACCACTGCATCTTAAAATCTTGTCGGACATCACCACTCGAACCAGAGGGCATATATACAGACATTAACGAAAAATTTTCAAAGTCAGTACGTATGACCCTTCCCTCACGGTCATAGAGTTCCATTCCACATCCATAAACTACATTTTTGGGCGTAACTTTCGTGAATATAGCCACGCCAGAGTAGCCTTTTTTCTCAGCTGAAAACCAGTACAATTCGTAGCCAAGCTCTTCAAAAATCGCCTTGTCAATTTGATGGATTTCGGCTTTTACTTCTTGTAAACAAATCATATCGGCATTGGTGGCTTTCAACCAATCCGTAAAACCTTTGGAAATAGCCGAGCGAATACCGTTAACATTATAGGTTAAAATTTTCATACAAAAACTTCCTTTTCAAAATACTCAATCACATGAGCCTTAATAATTTTTTCTTGTTCAACCACATTTACAAACGGAAGCGGTTGAATCAACTTCCAGTGAGGCCAACCATCTTGGTCGAGTCCTTCGAGTTCATAAATTCCCGCATAACTCAATGCCTTACAGATGGCAATGTGCATGAGGTCTTGTTTTTGTTCTTTAGTAAAAAATTGATGTCCTTTACCTAACTCTTGAACGCCCATCAAAAACAGTACGGCGTTCAAATCAGCAGGTCTTTTACCGATGGCAGACTCTAACTTATCTAAAAGTAATTCCCAGTTTTGGGTTAAATTTTCCATTCTTTTCTCAATGATTGAATGAATAAATGATAGAATGAGTGAATGTTTTTATAAAGGTAGATTTCCAATACTCAATCATTCAGTCATTCTGTCATTCACTCATTGATTAATGCCTCCCAATACTCGGTAGCTCTACGTAGATGAGGTATCACTATAGTGCCACCGATGAGTGTTGCCACTGAAAAAATCTCTTGAATTTCATCGGAATTTACTCCTAATTCATGGCATTTCCCTAAGTGATATTTTACACAATCATCGCACCGTAAAACCATTGAACACGCCAACCCCATCATCTCTTTGGTTTTTTCAGATAAGGCACCTTCGGCATAGGTATTGGTATCAAGGTTAAAAATTCTTTTGATAACTTTATTGTCAGAAGCCATGATTTTATCATTCATTTTGCTTCTGTAATCGTTAAATTCAGTAACTAAACTCATAGAGTAATTTGTTGATTTATCGTTGAATTACCAACGAAAATTAGACATATTTTTACTACTTTTACAGATACCTAATAGTACCAGTTTTACAAAGTTAATCATTATCACTGACTACAAATCTTTTCGGAAGATTTTGGTGAGCATGAACGAAAAAAAATAAAAATAATCACGATGCTACACTCCTTTATTGACCTCATTTTCCCTCGTATATGTGCGGGTTGCCAAGCCCCTTTAGAACGCAGCGAAGAACAAATTTGTACCCACTGCCGATTTGAATTACCCGTTACAAACTCACACATTCAGACTGATATTCAACTCGTCAATAAATTTGCAGGCAGGGTAAATTTAAAACATACACTATCATTCCTAAAATTTGTAAAAGGCGGAAAAGTACAAAAAATGATGCACGAGTTAAAGTATAAAGGGAATCAAGAAATTGGCGAACTATTGGGGAGGTTGTATGGTGCTGAATTACGAGACAATGGCTTTAAGCACGAATTTGACTTGATTTTGCCAGTTCCAATCCATAAAAAACGATTAATCATTCGGGGGTATAACCAGTCTGACTCCTTAGCAAAAGGGTTAGCAGAAAGTTTGGGAATAGAATGGAAAAGTGATATTTTGAAAAGAGGAACAGAAACAGAAAGCCAGATAAAAAAATCAAGATTAGAGCGGTATAAAAATATGGAGGATGTATTTTATGCAGAAAATTATGAAGAAATTTTGCATCGAAAAATTGTGATAGTAGATGATACTTTGACAACGGGAGCAACGCTTGAATCCTGTGTAATAGCATTGAATGATGTAGGTATCAAAGATGTTTCAATTATTGCTATGGCTACTGCTCTTTAGCCATAAAAAAGCCCTTTGAAATAACTATTTCAAAGGGCTTTTTTATGGTAGAAAAAATAACTTACTTGTTAGTTCCTGCTCTAATCATGGCACAACGGAAACCGATGGTTGAAGTGGCCGAATCTTGGTCTAAGAAACGGCGAGTTCCGGGAGCTAACCAATAAGCGACATCAGCCCACGAGCCACCTTTGTAAACTCTGGATTTGTTATCCACTAATGAGTTATTATTTTTCTTATCGTAGTTTTTAGCATTATCTAAATAATCATTTCTACGAATAGGGTTCAAATCATTAAAATCTTCATAAGATAATGGACGATAAAGGTCAAAAACCCACTCATTTACATTACCAGCCATTTGGTATAAACCAAAGTCATTGGCAGGGTAAGAATAGATTTCAGTAGTGATAATAGCTCCGTCGTTAGACTTACCAGCAATACCCGCATAGTCACCACGCCCACGTTTGAAGTTCGCTAACATTGTTCCTTTCTTCCGACCACGAGACGTTCTCATGTTTGGACCATCCCAAGGATAAATTCTTTGGTTAGTCTGGTTTTCATCTTCATACTGAGTACCAATCATCGCTTTAGCAGCGTATTCCCACTCAGCCTCTGTTGGCAGACGGTAAGCGGGAAGAACTTTCCCAGATTCAATTTGTAAACGCTGACCTGTTGTGAAAGCTGGAGCAGATTTGCTTTCAGCCTTACCCTTAGTTTTCGTTCCTTTTGAGCTACCTTTTTTACTGCCTTTTTGGCTTTTCAAAGCAATGTCGTTATTCACAGCTGCGGTACGCCAGTTACAGTAATCAGAGGCTTGAGTCCAAGAAACACCAACTACTGGGTACATACGGAAGCCTGGGTAACGCAAATATTGCTCTACATAAGAGTCGTTAAATGCTAACTCATTTTTCCAAACTAAAGTATCAGGAAGAGCAGACTCGTAAAATTCTTGTGATGAATCTTTCTGAATAGCGTTCAAATATTCAAGGTAGTGAACGTTACCGATTTCGGTTTCATCCATGTAGAAAGACTGTACAGATACAGTTCTTTCCAAGTTATCTCTTGAATTGATAACATCTTCTTCCAAAGCACCCATTGTGAAACGACCACCTTCGATGAATACCAAGTTGGGCCCAGTTGGTTGTCCTTTGAAGGATTTATCAATTTGAAAACCACCTTTTTTGTTGTAAGCAATTCCAGTAGCAGTACTGTTTTTGCTCATTTTTACACTACTTGGCTTTTTGGATTTGCAAGAACTTGCCAGAGCAAGACCAGCCAAAAGAACAGCCATTGATTTGAGGGACAACTTCATCTGTTGATTAATTTGATTGTCGTGATATAAATAAATGATTTTAAATTCAGCTTAAAAACGACCCGAAAATCGTGAAAAGGACTGCAAAGTTAAGATAATCAGCGTAATATCTGGCGGGAATGGCTGAGAAGTTTGGTCTTTATGCCAATCTAACATGATTCTCTGCCGATAATTTCTTTCAAGATACCTTTTAATTCTTCAATTGAGGTAATTTTTTCAAAAATTAATATCAATTTTCCTTTGGCTTCTTTTAATGAACACTTCCGAGAATTCACCTTTACATAATCAAGAATCTTGCCAAAAGTAGCTGATTTATAATACTTTTCGTTCTCAGATGAAACGAAGTAGCATTTGAGATTATTGTTTTTGAGCAATATTTTTTCCATTCCCAAACTTTCTGCCATCCATCGTACCCGTACAATTTCAACGATGTCTTTGACTTCGGGGGGCAGTGGTCCGAAACGGTCTTTGACCATCCGCTCAAATTTTTCCAGTTCTTCTTCCGTTTTCATATCGTCTAATTGGGTATAAAGAGACAGCCTTTCGGAGATACTGGTAACGTATTTTTCAGGAATAAGTACCTGTAAATCGGTTTCAATTTGGCAGTCAATCTTAAGGCTCTCAACGGTTTCAGAAAGTTGTTTTTCAAATAATTCTCTAAACTCATTTTCTTTCAACTCTTGTACGGCTTCATCTAAGATTTTATGATAAAGTTCATAACCTAAATCGTTGATAAAACCACTTTGTTCTGCCCCGAGGAGGTTTCCCGCCCCACGAATGTCTAAATCTCGCATGGCTACTTTAAAGCCATCTCCCAAATCAGAAAATTCTTCTAAAGCACTTAACCGTTTGCGTGCATCGCTCGTGAGTAACGAAAGAGCAGGCGTAAGTAGATAACAGAATGCTTTTTTATTGGAACGCCCTACCCTACCCCGCATTTGGTGTAAATCTGAAAGCCCAAAGTGATTGGCATGGTTGATGAAAATGGTATTGGCATTCGGAATATCGAGCCCTGACTCGATGATATTTGTGGAAACTAACACATCGTAATGACCTTCTATGAAATTCATCATTACCTTCTCCAGTTTATCTCCATCCATTTGCCCGTGAGCCATACCTACTTTGGCATCAGGAACCATCCTTAAAATCAAATTGGCAATGGAATCCAATTCATTTACTCGGTTGTGTACAAAGTAAACTTGCCCACCACGTTTAAGTTCATAATTAACAGCATCTCTAATAAGTTTTTCACTAAATACCTGCAACTCTGTGGTAACTGGCTGGCGATTGGGCGGAGGTGTGGCAATGATGGATAAATCCCTTGCTCCCATCAACGAAAAATGTAGCGTTCTTGGAATAGGCGTTGCCGTTAAAGTAAGGGCATCAATATTTACCCTCATTTCTTTCAAACGGTCTTTTACCTTGACCCCAAACTTCTGTTCCTCATCGATAATCATCAAGCCTAAATTCTTGAAAATAACATCTTTATTAACAATCCTGTGCGTTCCGATAAGAATGTCTGTTTCGCCCGCTGCTACTCTTTTGAGGGTTTCTTTAATTTGTTTGTCGGACTTGAAACGGTTGATATATTCTACCCGACAAGGAAAGTTTTCAAGACGGTCACGGAAGGTTCGATAATGTTGCATTGCCAAAACCGTTGTGGGAACCAAAACGGCTACTTGTTTAGAATCTGCCACTGCCTTGAAAGCCGCCCGAATAGCCACTTCGGTTTTTCCAAAACCAACATCGCCACAAACCAATCTATCCATTGGGTGTGGCTTTTCCATATCAATTTTTACATCGGCAGTTGATTTAGCTTGGTCGGGCGTATCTTCATACAGGAAAGAAGACTCCAATTCTACTTGCATAAAACTGTCTTTTGAAAAAGCAAAACCTGGTGCCATACGTCGTTTGGCATAAAGCGAAATCAATTCTTTTGCAATGTCTTTTACTTGCTTCTTGACTTTTGATTTACGATTATCCCATTCCTGAGAACCCAATTTCGACATCGTAGGTGGTCCGCCCTCTTTGCCTGAATATTTTGCAATTTTATGAAGAGAATGGATGGAAACCATCAACACGTCATTGTCTTTGTAAATCAAACGCATGGCTTCTTGTTCAGACTCTCCTACCATCACACGGTCGAGACCCGCAAAACGCCCAATGCCGTAGTCCACGTGGGTAACGTAATCACCGATTTGCAGTGTGCGGAGTTCTTTTAACGTCAGAGCCTTTGACTTTGAGTATTTATTTTTTTCTCGGAAGCGATGAAAACGGTCGAAGATTTGGTGGTCAGTGTAACAAACCAGTTTCAGATGTTCATCCACGTACCCTTCTCGAAGTGAAATATTCAATGGTTGAAAACGAACATTTCTATCAATTTCATCGAAAATAGTGGCAAGGCGTTCTAATTGTTTGGGAGAGTCAGACGTGATTATATTCGTAAAATGAAATCCTTGATTATCACGAAGGTTATCTGCCAATCGTTTAAAATCTTTATTGAAAGCAGGTTGTAGTTTGGCTTGCAAGATGATTTTTTCAGATTTAAAATAGAATCTTCTTCCAAACTCAACCGTTCCGAACTCTTTGATGAGTTTTAAGAAACTTTTTCGAGACTCGAATAGCTGAGAAGGTTCTGAAATTACCTTAATACCGCCACTCTTAGCGATTATCTCTTGGAAGTTGCCCTCTACCTTCTCAAAACATTTTTCAATGATTTCTAAGGTCAATTCAACGTCTTTGAACCAAAGTCGAGCATCTTTCGGAAGAAAACTCAAAAAAGGCTCACGAGTTTCTTGAATCAATCGGTTTTGAACGTCTGGAATAATATTAACTCTGGAAACGGATTCAACGGATAGTTGAGACTCTGGGTCGAAAGTTCTAATGCTTTCCACTTCATCACCGAATAAATCAATACGATATGGCAAGTCGTTGGCATAACTAAAGACATCCACAATTCCCCCACGAATAGAATACTGACCAGCCTCATAGACGAAATCGGTCTTTTCAAAATCATAGCTTGCCAGCACTTCTCCCAAGAAGTTAGTGTCCAACTTTTCATTGACATTTATCGTAAAAGTATTCTTCGATAGAGACCGACGGTTAATCACTTTTTCGGATAGAGCCTCGGGATAAGTAACCAACAACAAACCCGAAGGGGCATTGTTGAGTTTGTTCAGCACCTCTGCCCGCATAAGTACATTGGCATTATCAATTTCCTCGTACTGATAAGCTCTTTTGTATGACATCGGAAAGGACAGAACGTACTCCTCTCCTATCAAATTTTGTAAATCATTGATGAAATAAGCGGCTTCTTCACGGTCGGAAAGAATGAAAACATGAGTTTGCGAAGGATTGACAAGGTGTACTGCGGATGCCAAAACTGCATCTAAACTGCCCAGAATGCCTTTTATTTGCACATTCGGATGTTCATTCGGTGATTTTATTTGTTCCGCAATCGTTTTAACAAATCCGTCTTCACGGTAAAGAGTCAAGAAATCTTTAACAAGCATTTTTGGGGAGTTTGGGGGTTTAGGGGTTCAAGGGATTTAAGGTTTAGGGATTGTGGTTTTTCTCAAAACCCATCAGCTCCCAAACCCTTAAACCCCTTGAACCCCTAAACTCAGATAGCCACGAATGGCTTGATTGTGAAAAATCAAAAGCCATTCGTGGCGAGAAAACATCTACAAAATTAACTGATTTTAATGTGTTTTAGTTTTTAAATTGAAAGCTATTTTGAAATTTTACCCACAACATTTCTTAAACTTCTTTCCACTTCCGCAAGGACAAGGAGCGTTTCTATTAATGGTAATGGTTTCATTTTTGGGTGGAGGAATAATTTTTCCACTCATATAATACCAAGTGCCGTTCTCTTTTTTGAAAACGGATTGCTCATGGTGAATTTGGAGGCTATTCTTTTTGTCTCGATAATAGGCTTTAAATTCTACTTCGCCCAAGTTATCATTTTCTAATCCGTTTTGGTAAGAAAGAACTTCTAATTTTTGCCATGAACTTTCCTTTGCCCACGCTTCAATGTCGGTTTTAGAATAATTGAATCTTTGTGAAAAATGAGTGCTATCGATTAGATATTGAGATGCGACCGTAACATAAGCCGAATACCGTGAACGCATCAGGGCTTGTGCTGTTGTGGCAGAAGTTTTGCCATCAATAATGGGCTGACAACATTCTTCAAATGCTTGCCTTTTCCACTGACATTTTCATCTTCTCCAACCCAATTTTCGCTACTTCCTTCGGGTCTTTCTTCCAATAATCTTCATTGAAAAGTTCGAGCGAAAGAACAATAGGCGAGTTCTTGTCGTTGAGCATTTTCAGGATTTTATTCATTGGTGCCACTCCGTCGCCTGGCATTACTCTGAAACTGTCATTGAGAGTTTCTCGGGATGGAAGTGCGGGGTAATCATTCATGTGAAAGACTTGGATGTGATTACCACTAAGTAAACTAAGGGCATTGAGTTCAGAGCCTCCTTTGTGGAGATGATAAACGTCTGCTAAAATCAAGGCTTTGGGGTGTCCACATTCAGCAGCTACAAAGAGTGTTTCTCCAAAAAGGTGCAAATTGGCAGAAAACCCCCAAAGCTCAAGCATCGGTAAAACGCCCATTTGTTCGCCTAAGTCGCAAACTGCTCGGTATCGGGCGGCTGCTTGTTGAAGATTTATACCCGCTTTTTCTGTTGCTCCGAAAGGGGGTGCCGCAATTCTTTTACAGCCAATCTGCACCAGCATATCCATCTCCCGCTTGGTTTGGTCAAGGGCTTTTTGTCGTTCGTTAGGGTCATCTACAATCCACGGAGCAAAACCAATGGCATCCTCAATAATAATTCCTAAGTCGTTAGCTTTTTGTTTTACGTCTTTCAGGTTGCCACCTTGTTTCACAAACGCCTCAATGGTACGAATCCAGACTTCAATTCCAGTATAACCTGTTTTTGCCGCTAATTCAATTTCAGCCATCAGTCCAATATTTTGTTTCATGATGGTGCTGGTATTGAGGCAAAAGGTAAAATTTGATTTGATGTTATTTACCATCTTTTTTTCGGAAGGAAGGGTAATGCCTGCACTAAGAGCAACACTTGATTTGAGGATATTTCTGCGGGAGATTTGTTCCATTGGTATAAATATAAGTTTAGGATAAAAGTAAAAAATGATTTCAAAAAAGCTATTGGGGTCTATATTTTAGGCATAAAAAAGACGGCGAATGTCAAAGAAACGCCGTCTTTTCATAAACTTTTATGTTAATTTTTTAAGATTTCAAACTCTACTCTTCGGTTAATGGCTTGGTTTTCAGGGGTGTTATTATCTACTTTCGGGCGAGTTTTCCCATAACCTTTTGCGGTGATTCTTTCAGCGGGAACGCCCTGAGTGAGAAGATAGTTACGTACAACATCGGCACGTTCTTGTGATAATTTATTGTTTACTTCATCGGAGCCAACGTTATCGGTATGTCCACTAATTTCGGAAATCACTTTTTTATTGGTTTTGAAAAACTCAGCAATACGATTTAACTCTGGGTAAGATTCAGGTTTCAAGGTAGCTTTCCCAAATTCAAAGAAAATATTGTTCATTTCCACTTTTACACCCACTTCAACAGGCTTTACGGTCATGTCTTTTCCTTCAATTTCAAGGTATTTCCCATTCATTTTACTCAAATCAAGGTTTTGGGATGTTCCTACGTAGCCTTCAATCTTGGTGGTGATTCCGTAGTTTTTACCGTAAGGCAAAACAATTTTATAGATACCCGTGATAGGGTCTGGTGTGGCAATACCCAACTCTTTTCCGTTGCTCAAGTCTTCATAGATAATTTTTGAATTGGCGGGGACTTTACCCGTTTTTGCGTCAATTACCTTGCCCGATACCAAAACGACAGGGTCAGATTTTGTAGGCTCTGTTTTGACTGGCTCCGTTTTTTTAGTTTCACTACCAGCCATTGGTGAAGTAGTGGTTGCGGGCGTTTCAACAGGTTTGGGTTGGTCCAATTTCAAACGAAAGATGTCCTTTTTTCCAAGAGAGCTATTGCTTGAAATAAAATAAGCATAATCTCCTGCTGCCGAAATGGTGTAATAGGCATCGTATTGGTCAGTATTGATGGGTTCACCGATATTGGTGGGTTCAGTCCAATTAATCCATGTTTCATCTTTGCGTTTACAAACCCAAATATCATTACTGCCCTTGCCTCCTTCACGATTACTCGAGAAATAAAGCGTTTTGCCATCTGCCGCTAAGAAAGGTGTGGTTTCGGTAAAATCAGTATTAACGTCATCGCCCAGATTCATGGGTTCAGACCACGAACCGTCTTTTTCTAAAAATGAGGCATAAATATCATCTTCGTCCGAATTTTTCTTTTCTGAAAAAGCCATCAAAAGCACTTTGCCGTCATTTGAAAGATAGCCATATTCATTCTTCCCACGACTCAGCTTTTCGTATTTTGGAATTTCTAATTTTTTAGGAATTTCCCAACCCGAAGCACTTTTTTTAGCAATCGAAAATCCACGAGTTTCGTATTGTCCGTTTACGTAAGCACCTTTGACAAGAATCGTTTGACCGTCAGGAGAAACACTGTAAATGGTATTGTATTGGTCACGATTAAGGCTTTCGGGCATACGCCTTGCCGTTGTCCATGCACCCATCAAACTTTCGGAATACCAAATATCTTGTGAACCTGCTATTTGTTCCGTTCCAGCCATACCAAACTTATTTTGAGGGTGATTCTTTCGTCCAAAATAAAGTATTCTTCCATCGGGTGACATCACAGGGTTTAGTTCCGAATATTCAGTATTGATGGCAGAACCGATATTTTCGGGCTTGTTTTGAGCAAAAAGTGCTGAACTTTGAGCAAAAAGAAGAGCTGAACAAACGAAAGAAAAAGTGGATTTCATGTTAGAATTTTAATTGACGGCTTTGGTAACGAATATGATTAAATAGAGTTGATATACTAAGTGAAAAGCGATTTGCGAAAAAGCGAATAAGTAAATCACAAAAAAATCAGCACCTTACGTTATTTATATTTTGCAAACCTCAATCGGTTGAGAATAGAAACATCCTTCTGAAAATGATAATGTTACTTATTTTGAATAACGAATTTGAGGGTAAAAAATTACGATTTACTTGTGAGTTCTTTGTGAAGAAACGGTGGACTATTCCTACAAATAAATGAGAATTAACCGCTGACAAGGTTTTTAACCGTCGTCAGGATTCAAATTCTCTAATATCTATCATCTAATCTCTACCTAAGCTCTTCCAATCCACTTTCCAACTAATTCCCCTTCGTAAGAGTCATTTTTAAGTTTTTCTAATAACGATTCAATGTTATCGTCAACAATGAGCATTTGTAGATTAGCTTCCTTCAAAAATCCTTCCGAAACCATTTTTTCGAGCATTTTTAATAAATCATCGTAAAAACCGTTTGTATTCAAGATACCAATGGGCATTTGGTGTAAACCCAATTGTCGCCAAGTTAGTATTTCAAAAAGCTCATCCAATGTTCCCCAGCCGCCCGCTAAGGCGATAACGGCATCCGCTTTTTCAGCCATAATTTGCTTGCGAGTGTGCATAGTTTCTGTAACGATACATTCGGTTAAGCCTTTATGTTGAACCTCCCACGGCTCCATAAAAGATGGAATCACTCCAATGGCTTCGCCACCATTTGCCAATATGGCATCGGCAACTGTACCCATCAAGCCTACACTGCCACCACCATAAATTAAGCTAAGTCCTTGTTTTGCAAGTGTTTCGCCAACTTGCGTGGCGGTATTTTTATAAACCTCGTTGTATCCCGCTGATGAACCGCAGTAGATTAAAATATTTTTCAAAATATTGGATTTGTTTAGTTAGTTTCGTAAAAATAAGAAGATAATTTTAAAGAAGTATTACCAGAAATACGTAGTATATTTACAAGTCTAAAATTAAACAAAAAGAAAATGCTTGTTTATAATGCTTATGACCAAATTGCAGAACTGATTGCGGAGCTGAATCCTGCAAAAGTAATGGCTTTGAAGGCAAACAAAGAATTACAAAATCGCTTTGAAAATTTGGTTGAAAAATCAAAAGAATCAAATCTTAATCTTCAAGAAAAAGATGAATTAGACCATTACGTGGTTTTGGAAAGGCTGATTCGTTTGGCAAAAATTCGTTCACACGAAAGAAGATAAGCATGAGTCGTTACATATCAGAAGCATTACGAAAATTAGTTATAGAAAGGGCTTTATACAGTTGTGAATATTGTAGAATTCATTCGGAAAACTCGTTTTTTACTTTTCACATTGAGCATATTGTTAGCTTGAAACATGGCGGTAAAACTATTCCTGAAAATCTGGCTTTTGCTTGCCCAATTTGTAATCTTAATAAAGGCACGGATATAGCTACTTTTGTAGAAGATGTAGAAGACGTTGTTCGTTTTTTTCACCCAAGAAATGATAATTGGGATGAACATTTTGAGATACAACAATCAGGATTGATTTCTCATAAAACACTTATTGGAGCATCCACCGTAAAAACCCTCAATCTCAACCATCCTGATTCAATAATTGAACGCCGTGAAATGATAAGGCTAAAATTGTTGTAATCAGTAACTACTTCAATAAATCCTCCAAAGCCGTTTTCGCATCCGTAAATCTGTATTGAAAATCTGTTTCTAATTTAATCCTTTGGTTTAGCACATAGTTTCCTCCCAGTACAATATCCGCCATTTCTCCAAAAACTAACTTCAGAGCAAATGCTGGCACATTAGGCATCCAGAAAGGACGGTTCAATACTTTTGCCGAAAGTTTAGTTAAATCGTAGTTAGTTACAGGATTAGGAGCAACAGCGTTATAAAAACCGCTCATCCGCTCATCCGTGAGGGCTTTTATGTACAGTTCGCACAAATCATCTAAATGAATCCACGACTGCCATTGTTTACCTGTGCCAAGTGCCGCTCCAACGCCCCAGCGGACTGGTTGAGTAATTCTTGGTAAAGCCCCTCCTTTCTCACTCAAAACAATTCCAGTACGTAATTTCACGGTTCTGATTCCTAAGTCTTGAATTTCATCCGCTGCCGCTTCCCACTGAATACAACAATCTGCCACAAAGTCAATGCCTGCGGTATGTTGTTCAGAAATGTATTCATCGCCAGTATCTGCTCCATAAAAACCAATGCCAGAAGCTGAAACAAAGGATTTAATCTTGTGTGGAAGTGATTTTAGTTTATCCGTAACCAACTGAATAGATTTAGTTCGGCTTTCTATAATTTCTTTTTTACGAGCATCTGACCAGTTTTCATCGGCAATACCTGCTCCCGCAAGATGCACAAGGTAATCGGCCTCCTGAATTGCACGTTCGTCAATGATGCCTTTCGCTACGTCCCAGTGATAAGTTTTGATTTTTCCATTGTCGGCAGTTGGTTTACGGCTTAAATGTGAAACGCTGAATCCTTTTTGTAATAAAAGTTCAGTAAGCCGAGTACCAACTAAACCAGAGCCACCTGTGATGAGTACGTTCATATTGTTGTGATGAAATGAGTTTATGGTTATAACTCAGTAACTTCTTTTCAAGTTTAGATTTTTTACCCCGTTCCTCAATTTCTCCATAAAATCATCGCCAGGGTCACTTTTATTGGTTCTGTACTTTGAATTGGTTTCTTTCCAGAGTGGAGTGTTTTGAAAAGTGGTGTATTCGTGATGACCAATCAGATAATCAATGGTTTTGTACTTCCTCTTGAGGTATTTCACCAGCCAAATATTAGCGTTTAACTGGGCATCTGTGAGGGGGAATTTATGACCATCGCCAACATTTTCGATACCCAATGCACACCAATTCAACCCAATGACGTGGCGAGCCATCAAATTTTCAGGCATTAATCTATAAATAGTTCCATCTCTATCTACTAAAAAATGAATAGATACATTGAGGGAACTTGCTTCCTTTAACTCTTTACGAATATTGGATAAAAGTACGGGATTGAAGGCATTGAATGAACCCTCAAAAGTTGGGATAGTAGTCCAGTGTGTTACAATTATTTTAGGGTTTACCGTTGGTTCATTCAGCTCCAAACCGTGACGTTCTTTAAGATATTGTAGGGAAAGACTCCTACGAATAGAATCATAAATGATTGGTCGTTCGATAATTTTTTGGGATAAACTATTGAAAATCAAGCAAAAGCATAAAATTAGGCAGATTGTGAATCTCATGTTGAACGAAAGTTATCCTAAATCAAGGAGTTGAAATCTTGAACAAATTACTAAAATTTACCTATCTTCGGTTATTTGTTTCTGATTTCACAAAGGAAAAATATACAATATGAATTCAATGTTTAAGAAATTTCTTTCCATGAGTGATGTCTTTGGTTTCTTTGAACGAGACCCTTTTGGCAACTCCATGTTTTTGAAAAGAATAATCGTGATGGTTTTGGGCGTAATTACGTACAGTCGTTTGAGAGGAGTAAACAAAACGCAAATTAGTGGTACAGAACATCTGGAAGGGCTGCCCCGTACAGGCGTACTATTTTTATCAAATCATCAGACCTACTTCATGGATGTAATTTGCCTCTATCATATTTTCTTTAGTATAAAATGGGGGTTCAGAAACTCCATCAATTTTCCAATTTATCTGTTAGCACCACGTTCACGAGTTTTTTATGTAGCGGCTTCCGAAACGATGAAAGAAGGCGGATTGATTCCAAGAATATTTTCGCAGGCAGGAGCAATTTTAGTGAATCGTTCGTGGCGAGCTCAAGGAAAAGAC
This sequence comes from Arcicella sp., assembly GCA_025454855.1. Classification (GTDB taxonomy): domain Bacteria; phylum Bacteroidota; class Bacteroidia; order Cytophagales; family Spirosomataceae; genus Arcicella. The sequence continues at coordinate 13,982 of JALONS010000036.1, read as the reverse complement.
GTAAAAAGAGAAGTAGATACTGCCGCTAATGATAAAGTAGGAAAAGGACTTGGCTATGGCTGGGTAGTGAGTTTTCCGCAGGGTACCACAACCCCTTATGCTCCACTCCGCAAGGGAACAGCCCATTTAATTAAAGCTCACAATCCGATTGTAGTACCCGTAGTGATTAATGGTTTCAGGAGAGCGTTTGATAAAAAAGGATTACGTTTTAGAAAAGTGAATACCACCCTCACCGTAAACTTCAAAGAACCAATCCGATTCGACCCCGAAATGCCCGTAGAAGAAATGATTGATATGTTAAGAGACCGAATTGAGCAGAATATTCCAGTCGATAAATTGATTTGGAAGCGGTAGTTTCGATGTCCGATGTCCGATGTTCGTTTTTCGGTATTCGGATTATCCGATTATTATTTCCTACCTGATGTTTTGATACCTGATTGCATATCAAACTCACTTTATCCCGAACATCGAACATCGAAAAACGAACATCGAAACAACAATGCTTTTCAAAACTAAAGGAATCGTTATTAATTACATCCGTTACCGAGAAACATCGGTAATTGTAAAAATCTATACCGAAGAATTTGGCATACAGACATACATTGAAAATGGGGTGCGAAGTGCCAAATCAAAGAATAAAATTGCCCTGTTTCAACCACTAACATTATTAGATTTAGTCATCTATCACAAAGAGGGAAAAGATATTCACCGAATTTCGGAAATGAAGTGCAATCACCCTTTCCAAACCCTTCCGTTTGATATTTACAAATCTTCGATAGCCTTGTTTATCACTGAAATTTTGGGTAAAACACTACACGAAGAAACCAGTAATGCTGCCCTCTTTTATTTTTTACACAATTCTATTCTTTGGCTTGACGAAACCCCCGACCATTTTGAGAATTTTCATTTGCAATTCCTATTACAACTGGGAGGATACTTAGGCTTTTCACCAGAGAATGCCCACGAAATCTCGAACGAATTGAGTTTGCATAATCTGCCCGTTCTGTCGAAAGACCTTGAAAACCAGTTAGATAAGTTGATGAATACTCAGTATGACGAAGCACCCAAAATGGACAGATTTTCAAGGAATCAATTATTAGATTCAATTATTTTGTTTTATCGCCTGCACGTAGATACGCTGATAGAGGTGAAATCATTGGCGGTTTTGCATGAGGTAATGCGGGGGTGAGGAATTATAAGTCAGCATTTTTGACCATTTTAACAAGAATATTCTTTTTCATAGTTGAATCTTCCGATTTATCATAAATTGTCAAAAGTGTAATGTCAGTATCTTCATTATTTTCAGAAATGATATAGTTAATAATTCTGAAACCTCCACTTTTACCTTTACCCTTACTTTTTGAAGATAAACGAACTTTATATAAGCCCGCACCTAATGATTCTCCTTGAAAAGGTGTTTCGTGTAACGATTCCACAAAATCTATTAATTAGCCAGCAAGTGAAGGGAATTTTTTAACAAACTTCTTTACTCTTGATTCAAAAGGGTCTGAGAATTTTATACTAATTGCCATTTAAAATCTCTTCAAGGGTTTTTGATTTTTTTTTACCACTTTTAAAATCTTTGACATTTTCCAGAGCCATTTTAAATTCTTGTAGTATTTCGGGTTCAGTATCGGATTGAATAGGTCTTATTGTAACGAAATTCAAACTTTCTAAATAAGTTAACAAAGCCTTTGATTCTTTGCTATTATTGAAAGAAATAAAAAAGTCTTTTTTCGATATGGAAGAATTTACAGCTCTCATTTTGTATGTTATTGATGTATGCAAATATACTGATTTTTCAAAAATAACCCACTTTTTCTCTCCAATCAATCCCATTAGGTAAATCAATATCCGAAAACTCTAAATGAATCACCTTCCTATTGCGTTGTGAGGTGCTTTTGTTTGAGTTAACCTAAATTGACTTTTCTCACTTCATTAAAGCCAGTTAATTTTTTAAAATCCATATTATGAACAAAATTTTTCATACTCTCGGAAGGGTCAAGGTTCGTCAAGCTTAATTTGTTAATTGTTTCAAGTGGTATGATTACAGATAAGACAGGCTTTTTTTCTAAATAACCAGTTTGAGAGTTTAGCAAGTCCGATATTGCATTAATCCTGACATACTTTAAAGGAAGGTGTGCAAAAATTTCTCTTGCAATCCGCAAAGTACAGCTGCAAATATAGTCTTGATATATTTCATTGAACCTTGTCTTAGGCATTTTCTTTTTTGATAATTTTCCTGTTGAAGTTTGACTTAATTCATAATCTGGAACCATATTCTCGCTTCTAATATACAAGTCTATATCCGAGTAATGTCCATAAAATGAAAAATTAATCATCGTCCCAATTTCTTTTAACTCATTGAATGGTTTAAAATAATCAATAGCTTTTTCAAAATATTCATTTTTTCTGTTTTGTACTCCAAGAGCAATTTCATTTAATAACTCCCATTCTTTTAATTCTTCTTCGTAGTCTTTTTTTGTTAAATTATATTCTTCATTATCTTTATTCTTTGCATCTACTATTGCTCTTTCAAGCCTATTTATTCTTTTTTGAGTTAAATTTAAAAATTTATGAAAAAAATTTGGTTTAAAATTTTGTAATTTCAATAAAGCTAACTCTTCATTTTTAGAGTAGATGGTTGGTTCAATTGGTCGTGGAATATTCAAAATATCTTGCCAGTTAATTTCTTCGGAACAATCTTTATGCAATGATTGTATCATTTCTACATAGTTATTCCATTCAATAATAGCTTTTTGACCATTATGAATCTGTTCATTTTTCTGTTGTTCTTTAAACTTTTTTGTAGTTTCTCTAACTCTTCTTTGCTGTTCTCTTTCAGCACGTCTTGCATAAGCACCAGCAGTTCTAATAAACCCTCTAAATGTTGCCATATCTTAAAGTTATAGTTTCATTAATAATTCTAAACCTTCCGCTTCAATTCAAAGTGCTTACCTAAGTACAAACGTCTAACTTCCTCATCATCAGCCAGTTCTTGGGGAGTACCGTATTTTAGGATTTTACCTTCGTAGAGCAAATACGCACGGTCGGTGATGGAAAGGGTTTCGTCCACGTTGTGGTCGGTTATCAAAACGCCGATGTTTTTGAGCTTCAATTTTGCCACAATTCCTTGAATTTCCTCTACGGCAATGGGGTCCACGCCCGCAAAGGGTTCATCTAACAAGATAAACTTGGGGTCCACAGCCAAAGCACGGGCAATTTCGGTTCTTCGGCGTTCACCTCCTGATAAAACTTGTCCCAAATTCTTCCGCACGTGGGTCAATGAAAACTCCTCCAAAAGTGACTCTGTTTTTTCTTTTTGTTCTTTCTTTGATAGTTTGGTCATTTCCAAAACTGCCAAGATATTTTCTTCTACGGATAAAGTACGAAAAACCGAAGCCTCCTGAGCTAAATACCCGATGCCGAGTCTCGCACGCTTGTACATGGGCAGGTCCGTAACATCCAAATCATCTAGATACACCTTGCCCGAATTAGGTTTTACTAAGCCCGTAGCCATGTAGAAAGACGTAGTTTTACCCGCACCGTTAGGGCCTAAAAGCCCCACAATTTCGCCCTGTTCTACTTGGTAGCTCACTTGATTATTAACCAAGCGTTGTCCGTATTTTTTGATTAAGTTTTCTGTTCGTAATATCATTTTAAACGTGATAAATCGTGATTTCTTAATTAATTTTTTGAAAATATAGATAGTAAACCACATTTTACTAATCTCTAACCCCCATCACCCAACCCCTAACTTTATATCCTTCAGCATCAACTGAAAACTCCTTTTGCCTTGCCATTCGTTGATTTCAATGGTGTAACAAATTGAGAAGGGTTTTCCTTTGGATAATTCTTCATAAAAATCCTCCACCATACCAAACCCCACACATGTAAAAGCGGGCGAACAACCGTCTTCGTATTCCTGAAACACATTGATTTTCAGGTGTTTTTCTTTCATTTTTATGGGTACACCGTGTAACCTTACGTTTTCAGAAACAAAAACGGGTGTCATATTTTGGGGACCGAATGGTGACATTTGAGTCATAATTCGATGAAATTTATCGGTGATTTGATTCAGGGGTAACTTCATATCCACCGAAATCATGGGTGAAAGCTGTTCAGGTAAAATCTTGCGAGCAACTACTTCTTCAAATTTACGCCTAAAATTCTCTATCTCGTTGATTTCTAAGGTTAAACCTGCGGCAAAAGTGTGTCCGCCAAACTGAATCAGATGTTCTGAACACTCCTCGATGGCTTCGTAAACATCAAACCCCGGAACAGAACGAGCCGACCCCGCAGCGTGTCCGTGCGATTCTGTCAAGATAATAGTCGGACGGTGATATTTTTCGATGCAACGGCTTGCCACAATACCGATTACGCCTTTATTCCAATCATTCTTAAACAATACAGTGCTTTTGGCATTTTGTAAAAAATCATCCTGTTCAATCATTTCCAATACTTCTTGGGTAATGCTTGAATCAAGTCCTTTGCGGTCTGAATTATGTTTGCTGATGATTTTGGCAAAATCCAAAGCGGCATCTTCGTTGTCTGACAGTAATAAATTGACGGCATCGTAAGCGTGTTTGATGCGTCCTGCGGCATTGATACGAGGGCCAAGGCCGAAAACTACTTTGGTAATATCCATTTTGCCTTCTAAACCTGCCGAAGCCATCAAGGCTTTTAACCCTGTTCTTGGATTAGTATTTAATTGTTGTAAACCAAAATACGCCATCGTGCGGTTTTCGCCTACTATCGGTACGATGTCGCAAGAAATAGACGTAACCACCAAATCCAGATAGGGCAAAAGTAATTCATCGGCAATTCCCTGATTACTACAAAAAGCCTGTAAGAGTTTAAAACCTACGCCACAACCCGTCAGTTCATCAAAAGGATAGGTACAATCAGAACGTTTGGGGTCAAGTACCGCTACGGCATCTGGAAGGTCGTTTTCGTCGGGGCGGTGGTGGTCGCAAATGATGAAATCCACCCCGTGAGCCTTCGCCCAAGCTACCTTATCTTTTGATTTTATCCCGCAGTCTAAGCAAATAATCAAACTAAAACCATTTTGGGCAGCATATTCAATTCCTTTCTGAGAAACACCGTAGCCTTCCGCATAACGGTCGGGGATGTAAAATTCTAAGGGACAATCTTCTCTATTTTGGAAAACGATGGTTTTTAAAAAGCCATAAAAAGTAGCCACCGAGGTAGTACCATCTACGTCATAATCACCATAAATCAATATTTTTTCACCCTTGAAAATGGCTTCTTCCAAACGAACTACGGCTTTGTCCATGTCTTTCATCAAGAATGGGTCGTGCAATTGAGAAAGAGCAGGGCGGAAAAAATCTTTGGCTTCGTCGAAATTAGTAATCTGTCGTTGAGCCAAAAGCGTAGCAATTTCAGTCGAAACATTCAGTTTTTCGACCAATAAATCAATCTGTTCTTGGGGTGGAACGGGTTTATAAATCCAACGTTTTTCTGTCATATCACAAAAATACAATAAGCCACAACGATTTAGTAATAGTTGTGGCTTATTTAGGAAAATTTAAGAGATAAGGGAGTTTACTTTTCTTCACTTTTTACTCTAAAGTAAGAAATTCCAATGGCAACACCAATCCAAGTCCATTTGAAATGATACTGATTATTTAACATTGTGAAGTCTGCCCCTTTAAGCAGTTTGTAGCCAACAGACATGAACCAATCTATGGCATAAAAAGTGAATATTAGTACGAGGAAGTGTTTTAGAAATGCTATGATTTTTTCTTTATTCATGTTCATTGATTTTTAATTAGAAAAATATTCTATTTCAACGTTCTGTCTTACCTAAAAACTCATACGTAACCCTAAGCCCAAACCGTCCTGACTTGGTTTTATATCAAAGGCTGTTTTGGGGTTGGTAATGAGTTGGTTGTAGCGTTTAGTTGCTTTGCGTAGGTGAGAAAAGCTAATAACTCGAACGACAGTTGCAGCTAAAATTATTCCTAAACCCGTATAGATTTCAGTTTTACCATTATTGAATACTTCCAAGGGTTGTCCAATAGTTTGGTTTGAAAATACCTTACTGATATTTTTACTAATTCCATAGATATACAAAATTAATCCTGCTCCATATCCAGTAAAATAAGCAGGCTTCAAATCTCTATGTTGTTGGTAATGGTTCAATACTTCATTATCTCCCAATTCATCAAAATAGGGCTTCATCGGAGTTGGGTTTAAATATTTTTTCTTACCAATGATATAATCATTACAGCTTGCTCCCATGAACCAAGCCATTGTTGGATAAACTCCTAAAATTTGTAAAGTGATATTCTTCTTAATTTTAATAGTCGGAAAGGAGTCCAAACGGCTGGAAATTCTCAAAGAATCTTGAGCTTTGATTTTTGGAAGGATTGTACCAAGAAGTAATAATAGAAGTAGATATTTTTTCATGTAAAGTAGAGTTTGAATTATTCTCTACAAATATAATAGAAATGGCTGTCATCACACTCGCAATGACAGCCATTTTGATATTACACAAACCCCAACCCCTCAAATCTTTTCCCCAAAACCGCCACCGAATCTGTTTGTAACCATTTGTCTAAAACAGTAGCATAAATATTTCTAAAATCAACTTTAAATTTCAAATCTCCTTCATCAAGGTTTTGTAAATCAGGGGCTTGCATGAGATTTGAATCGGTTTTTAACTTCCCTCCCATCAAGAATACATTATTAGCAGTACCGTGGTCAGTACCGTTTGAGCCGTTTTGTTTTACTCTTCTGCCAAATTCCGAAAACGTCATCACCAGCACATCGTTCATGCGTCCATTGGTTTTCAGGTCGTCCATAAAAATATTCATCGCTTCGGCATATTGTTTCAAGAGGCGTTCTTGCTGATTTACTTGATTTACGTGGGTATCAAAACTCCCGTGCGATACGTAATACACCTGAGACTGCACACCAGAGTTGATTAATTCTGAAATGGTCTTCATTCTTTTGCCTAATTCCGTGGGTGGATAAGTGGCTTTTGATTGATAAACCTTCGATTTTTCGTAAATATAATCTGCCGAAGAAATCGTTTCAGAAAGCGTTTTGTAGAGATAATTGACGTTATCAAACTCTTCGTGATTGACCTTGGCGAGTTTTTGAAGAAAAGGGTTTTTAGTTTGTTTGTATAATTGAGCGGGATTTTGAACCGCAATCCCTTTTACTTTAGCTCCTTTCATGGCTAAACTCAATGAATCATCTACTTCAATGGCTGCGTGTGGCTCGCATTTTCCTGAGCATTGAGCATCTAAATATCGCCCCAACCAACCACTTTTTAAATATTCGTTTGAGGCACTACCCGTTTGCCAAATATCCATTGAGCGAAAATGCGAACGGTCGGGATTTGGGTAGCCTACGTTATTGATAATTTGCATCGAACCATTATCATAAAGCCCTCTGATGGCTTCCAAAGCGGGATTTAACCCAATTTCATCGTTTAGTTTTAAGACCTTATCCGTTTTAATGCTAATACTTGGGCGTTCTCGGTAATAAATATCATTTCTGAATGGCACAACGGTATTGAGTCCATCATTTCCACCTGATAGTTGAACAATTACTACTATTTTTCCTTGATTTTGACCTTGAAGTTGTGCTAAAGACTGTTGCTCAAAGCTCTTTAAGAAGTTGGGAATCAGCATAGTACCAACCGTAGCAAAGGCTGATTTCTGGATAAACTCACGTCTGGAAGTCATAATTGCGATGTATTTTATTTCAAAATGCTTCTTTGACTGTTTGTTTTTGGAAAGGTTTAATGTTTACCACGGAGGCACGAAGAGTCTAAGTTTTATTTATTACCTCCTCGTGCCTTTGCGTCTTCGTAGCAAAAATTAAAACAAATGCCAGCGAACCCCCAAGAAACCACGAATGCCTTGCATAGGAGCGTAGCCGTAATCTGCATTGAAATAATATCCTTTAGGAAAGGTACCTACAGTAGCGTTGGCTACTTGTTCTGGACTAAGTTCATTGGCTTGATAAACAATCTTGTTATCAGGTAAAAAATTAAAAAGATTTTTAACGCCCGCATAAACTTGTAAGCCATTATTAAACCGTCTGGAAATTTGAAGGTTGGAAATATTGAAAATGGGTGAACGTGCCGAGCGAATATCATTTTCAATCAGTGGTAAATCCATTGAGCCATAGATATTTCCAGTGAAATCAATCATCATTTGGGTTTTTGGGTGTGTGTAAGAAATGGCATAATTGGTAGTGAAGATAGGTGTCCTTTTTTGTCTGATTTTTAGGTCATTCTCCACTCTGTAAATATCGGTGTAAGTCCCTCCTACTGTCAATTTTATGCCATTCGTGAAATTGGCATCCACATTGATACTTGCCCCTTTTAGTTCTCCGTAGCCTTTCAAATTATCAAAAATCACTTTTGTTGGGTCTGTATCATAGTCCGCCACTATTTTATTGGTAAAATAAGTGTAAAAAATACTGGCATCCACTGCAATGAAACCGTACGTATGCGTAAGCGTTTTTTGGTAGCTTAGATTAGTATTCCAAGATTTTTCAGGGTTTAATTTTGACCGAACCTCCACTCTTCGTGAACCCGAATAAACCGTTTCATCCTCCGAAAATAAATTAACCACTCGATAACCCGTTCCAAAACTCAAACGAAAAATATCCGCTTTTTCAGAATTGTACTTCCAATTTACTCTTGGTGAAGCAATTCCCCCGTGAATATCGTTGTAATCGTAACGCAAGCCTACCAAAAGGGTATTACGTTTATTGATTTTTATTTCGTCTTGGGCAAATATACCTGGTAGAAAAGTTTTACTGGGTTTATTAATAGTCGAATCGTTTTCATCTTGCGTTAGGGTATTGTTATCATCGTAAAAGGTATAACGTAAAGCCAAACCAAACAGAGCATCGTGATTTTTGCCTAATTTTTTATCCCAAAGCAATTGCCCAAAAGCGATTTCTTGCTTTGCAATGTATGGCTGATTGCCATAAGCTGAATTTTGGTCGTGATGATTATATGAAAATTGAAAGTTAATTTGCTGATTATTAATGGGTAATTGGTAGTTTCCGACCATTTCCCAGCGTTTGGTATAAATACTTTCTCCGTATATTTTATCACCTCCCCTATCTTGTTTTTGCCAATTGAGTTCTCCTCCAAAACGGTCTTCGTTTACGTATCTGCCTGCCAGTGTAAAAGTTCGGTTGTTTTTTCGTTGAAAAGACCATTTATTAAAAACTGAAATCCGATTTTGTAAAGTTAAGTCCGTGAGTCCATCATTATTTTTATCTATTCTATTTTGAAAATTGAAATAATTGGTGCTAAGCATCGTGCTTGCTTTTCCGATTTTTGCCTTTACCGCACCATCTAAAGTATGTTCTCCGTAGGTTGTTGAGTTAAAATCCAAAGAAATAGTAGGGGATTTCAGGGGGCTTTTGGTAATGACATTGATAAGTCCACCAACGGCTTCTGAGCCATAAAGTGTTGAGGCAGGACCTTTTACTACTTCTATCCGTTCAACCATCGAATTAGGAATACCAGATAGCCCGTACACCGTAGAAAGTGCCGACACAATGGGCATTCCATCAATCAACACCATGGTGTAAGCCCCTTCCATGCCGTTAATGTGTATATCGCCTGTGCTACAAACGCTACAATTTAGTTGTGGACGAACGCCATTTACCATCGTGAGAGCTTCAAAAAGATTGGGCGTAGGGTTTTTCTTAAAAAAGGTAGGCGTATAAATTTCAATGGGTGTAGATGATAAATTAACGAGCGTTTCCTTCATGGTTCCGCTCACAACTACCTCATTCAGTGCCGTTTGGTCGGATTCAATCTCAAAACTTACCGTTGTGATTTTATCTTTCTGAATCTGTACAGTGCGTTGAGTAGTTTTGAACCCCACTCCCGAAATCTGAATGACTTGTTTGCCAATGGGTACATTTTTTAGTAAAAAATTACCTTCTGCATCAGCTTGTGTACCAATATTTTTGAGGGGAAGAATGGTAATATTTACAAACTCAGCGGCTTTGCCTTCACTGATAACTTTCCCTTTTAAACCCTGCGATTGTGTAAAACCGAAAGATTGTTTCAGAAGGAAGGTTAGTATGATTGTCAAGAGTATATCACGATGCTTCATTGCTTACATTATAGTTAAAAAATTCCTTAAATGGTTTAGAGATAAATATCGTTCAATACAGAAGAGACTTCTCTGTACTGAACGATTTAGATAAATTAATTTTAAAAGTTTAGAGGATTACTTGTTTATGAACCAAAAGTAACCACGATTTGATAGTCTTTTTTACTATTTAGACTTCCTTCAAAATATTTTCGACAACATTTGACTCCCACTCTACATTCAAGTTTCTTGTTCTACTTAGAAATGGATAAATAATATTTTTTAATAGACTTAAATAAAATTTAGGCTTACCTAAAAACATGACAAATGTATGTCTTTAAATATTCAAAGTCAAGTGAAAAGTTTTTGATTGAAAAAATAATTTCTTGATAATTAGATACTTACCAGAGTGAAAAACAAAAGGGTATCAGAAAATTAATTCTGATACCCTTTTGTTAAAGTAAAAAATGTATTCAAACTTAAGTCATACTATCACTACTCAATTAAACTCCCTCCGCTAAAACCTCTTTCACTTCTGGAACCATACGAGTGAGGAGATTTTCAATCCCTTGTTTTAAGGTAATGGTTGAAGATGGACAGCCAGAACAAGAGCCTTGCAAAAGAACTTTCACCGTTCCGTCATTGAATGAATGAAAATTGATTGCTCCACCATCAGATTCTACCGCAGGACGCACATATTGGTCTAAAACCGCTTTAATTTTAATAACTGTTTCAGAGTCTTGCTCCCCTCCTGCCGACTCGTAAGCCGCAATCGTTGTCTTAGCAAAAACTTCTTTTTTATCTTCAAAAAACTGCTTCAAAAACTGTTTCATGCCGAATAATTCGTCTTCCCACTTAGTTTCATCGTTTTTAGTAACCGTAATGAAATTTGAAGAGATGAAAACTCTCTGCACAAAATCAAACCCAAAAAGTTCAACGGCTAATGGTGAGTTTTTGCCTTCTATAATCGCATCAGAAGGTGTTGCGTAGTCAAAAGATGAACCGTCGGGTACTAATTCAAAATTCAAAACGAATTTCATCGAATTAGGATTGGGCGTTGATTCTGTGTAAATAAAAATCTGGGGCTTCAACATGAGGATTTTAGTATTAAGTATTACGTACTAAGTATCAAGAAATATATTATATTCAGTCTTAGGACGTAAGCCTAAGACCAAGTACACACTTTTTAAACATCAAATTTACGAAATTAGTTTGGTCTAAAGTAAATATAAGTGTTTGTTCCTGTCAGAAAAAAATAGCTCTACCGAAAGTCAAAACGAAGAACGTCAAGAATTGAAAAGCTAAAAAGTGAAGCTCTCAAAAGACATAGAATGTAGAAATCGTCAAACTGCTTAGAGATTATTCTCAGTAAATCCTCAAAAACGCTGATAGAACACAAACCCTATCAGCGTTTTGTTTTTATATAAGATACCATGTTGAAATTCAGAATGTTATGTACTTATCCACGTATTATCAACATCAAACTTGTTTTTTTTATTGCCAATCGTTTGATTTATAGCGAACTTAGAGGGCTTTATCAGTTATCAGTAAACAGAGAAAAGTTTTTGACTAACTGATAATTGTTTACTGATAACGGTTTACTGTTCACTGAAATAAAATGTTAGATATAATTCAACTTCTTCCTGATTCTATTGCTAACCAAATTGCGGCTGGTGAGGTAGTTCAGCGTCCAGCCTCAGTGGTGAAGGAGTTGTTGGAAAACTCCATAGATGCAGGAGCAAGCAACATACAGTTAATCATCAGAGAAGCTGGGAAAACCCTTATTCAGGTTATTGACGACGGTACAGGAATGTCTGAAACTGATGCCAGAATGTGCTTTGAACGCCACGCTACGTCCAAAATACGTACTTCTGACGACCTCTTTAAAATCAGAACGATGGGTTTTAGAGGCGAAGCCATGGCTTCCATTGCGGCGGTGGCTCAAGTAGAAATGAGAACTCGGCGGGCTACTGACGAACTGGGCGTTTTAGTAAAAATTGAAGCATCAGATATAAAAGCACAAGAAGCCGTTGCACTTGAAAAAGGTACAAGTATTCAAGTGAAAAATCTGTTTTATAATGTACCCGCTCGCCGCAACTTTTTGAAATCCAATCCAGTAGAGATGCGTCATATTTTGGACGAATTTCAACGAGTAGCTTTAGCCAATGCCGAAATTACATTCACTCTTCATCATAACGATTCTGAGATTTACAACCTACCAGCGGGAAAGCTGAGCCGTAGAATCGTAGATTTATTCGGGAAAGCCTACCGTGAACAATTGGCATCTTGCGAAGAAGAAACGTCCTTCGTGAGTGTGCGTGGTTATGTGGGTAAGCCAGAGTTTTCAAAGAAGACTCGGGGCGAACAGTTCTTCTTTGCCAATAATCGATATATCAAAAATGGCTATTTAAACCACGCTGTAATGTCGGCTTTTGAGGGACTCATTTCCGAAGGTACACATCCATTTTATGTGCTTTTTATTGAAATAGACCCCATTCATATTGACATTAACGTTCATCCCACCAAAACAGAAATCAAGTTTGATGATGAACGTACCGTCTATGCCATTGTACAAGCGGCAGTACGGAAGGCAATGAGTCAGCATAATTTGACTCCGTCCTTAGATTTTGAAACCGATGTAAATTTTACGAATAATATTTTCAATTTTGGAAACTCGCCTTTCCAAACTAAACAAGAAAGTGCTGATACCTTCAACGGAGGCGGTGCCAGTACCTACCCACGTCCAGAAACAAGTCCTCGAGAGCGAACAAATCTGACCAATTGGAATAAATTGTACGAAGGGTTGAATCGTTCAGCGGATGATTTTGAGAAAAAAGAAGTCAGCCAAGCTAATTTTGACTTTGGAAAGGATTTTGAACCCACCCCACCTTTCACCATGAAAAGTAAGGCAAACGATATAACAGATATACGTTTGCAAAGAGGTTTTAAGGAGACAGAGGCAACCACCTTCCAAATTCACAACCGTTATATTGTCTCGCAGGTAAAATCAGGGATGTTATTAATTGACCAACGGGCGGCTTACGAGCGTATTTTGTACGAAAAGTTTTCGCAACATCTACAAAAAAATGACGGAGCATCGCAGCAATTACTGTTCCCAACTACGGTGAAGCTCACACCCGTTGATTTTCATTTAGTACTTGAAATACAAGATGAAATACGTAATCTGGGCTTTGTCCTGAGCGTAACGGGACATGATACTTTTATGGTAAATGGCATTCCCGCTGATTCTCCCGATGAAAATGAACAAACCATGATTGAAGGGCTTTTAGAACAATTTAAACACAACGAAGCCCATTTACATTTGGATAAATCTGAAAATGTAGCTCGGTCAATGGCTAAACGTTCGGCAGGTCGTTACGGAAATCATTCCTTAACGGTTTTAGAAATGAATGCTTTGGTAGAACAACTTTTTGCCTCCTCAAATCCAAGTTATACACCCAGTGGTGAACTGACCATGAAGATTTTATCTTTGGAGGAAATAGCGGGGTTGTTTTTGAAATAGAAATTGGCTATTTTTTGGTAAAAAAAACAAAATGGTTTCTAAAATAAATGAAACATCAATCCCCAAAATCCTTGCAGAGTTTGAGCAATGGTAGCCCATCGATGGGTATAAATATGAGTGGAACGATGGAGAACTCATTAAATTTGAAGGAATAAAAAGAAAGCCTTTAAAATTGGTTAGAATTTTAGTTGAATTATTTGATACCACAAAGGTTAAAAAAACAAAGAGGACAACTCATTTGTGAACAAGATGTTCAACTAAGAAGATGTTTAAAAATTATATTTGGTAAAATTCAGTTTCTATTTAGGATTATTTGGCAATTGGTGAGCAATATCCAAGCTTCGGCAGAATTTGCG
>JALONS010000272.1 GCA_025454855.1 Arcicella sp. | reverse complement strand
AAACAATCACTAACAAACTACAAATTATTGGCTAATTACTTATCCACAGGTGGTGCTGTTTGACTGGAATTAATGGTGCTTATTAAATGGAATATACAATCACTCAAATCCAACTCAGTTTCTTGATTTTCGATACACTTTTTAACCCTTTTTTTAGCTTCTTCTATTCCATTCATTTCTTCAAAGTTTTTTGTACAATTCTCACATCATTTGAAATATACTCTGGTTTGGCATCTTTGATAAATTTCGGCACGTAAGTGCTACCTCTGGGTTTTATGGCAATGATTCTTTTGCCTAATTCTTGGGCTACTTCTATTTCCATTTTCACATAAGATTTACGGGGTAAACCGCTGGTAGCCAACACAAAAACATGAGAACAACCCCTCATTTGAGTTTTGAAAGCCTCTCTCAACTCATCATCGTTATCCACTTTTTTCTGTTTATGCTGGGGTATTGAGTGATTCCAAACTTTACAATTCTCTGATAGTTTCAGTTTACTCACAATCCTTTTGTAAGATTTAGAATCACGAAACGAATGACAGATATATATCCGCCGATAATCTAATTTTATTTCTTCTTCTACAATGATAGCTTTACTTGATTTCTTTTTTCGGAGTAATAAAATGCCCGCTGCGGCAATTGGGATTAGAAACCACATATTATTTTTTTATTTTATTGTAAAAATATCAATCTTCAATACCATATTTCTTTTTAATTTCATCATCCAAAGGCAACAAATATTGGTCTCCAAAAACCTTTTTCCATTCTTGGATTTCTTCGTAGGTATAGTCTAAGGGTTCACCATCTCCGTAGCTAAAAAAGTTTCCTTTTTGAGTTTCTAAATCCATTTTTATGATGGCTTTGCCTACTGTAACGTATAGATAGCGGTTGTCTATAATGTTGATTTGCGTAGGCTGTTTATTGACCCAAAGGATTTGGATTGGTTTGCCAGTGGCAATTTCCCAAGTAGTTACTTTGTGACTATCTATAAAAGATAACAATTTACCGTTATTTGAAATAGTAGCAAAACCTGAATTAATTGATTTGTCTTTTAAAAAATTGGAAATTTTAGGGGTATTTATAAGTGCCTTACTTAATTTTTCTTCAGAATTATTGATTGAATACTCAAAATTTCTTTTGTTTGTAGTTATACCATTTTCTTGCATAATTGTAGCAATAGGAGTTCTTTGGTTTTGTACTAAAACTTGAATATTTTTTTGATTTTTTAAAAAAATAATAGCATAAATTTTCTTATCTATTTTGAAAAAAGGTAAAATTTCAGGGGCTGATAGTTTCCAAATTTCTGATGGATGAGTTAAAATACCCCTTTCCTTTTTTGAAAATTTTTTATATGCAAATGTATCTACAAATTTATCTACATGTGACAGATATTTACTGTCTGAGGAAAAAGTTACATCTCGAGAAAAGAAAAAAACATTTTCCAAAAAATTAGGTATTTCACCATTTTCAAAACTATAAATTTCTGATAAGAAACTGTTTTTTTCTATAACAATCCATTTGTTATCTGGTGAAAAACTTATTTTTGAGATGTTATTAAGGCTTTGAAAATTCTTATTTGGCTTGCCTGTAAATACATCCAAAATCTTAGCAACTCCTTTACTATTGATAAAAATAACCCAATTACTATTAGGTGAAAATGTAGGAAAATAGAAAGAATTATCTACATTAGAAAAAAACCATGAATGACCTGTCTCTAAATTATTTATGGAATAGCCTTTTAAACTAAAGCATATAGCAAATTTACTATCAGGTGAAAAACCAATGATATGTTCATTTTTAAAAGATTTTATAGTTTTACCAGTTAAAATATTATAGATTTCACTTCCACGTTTAAAATAATTTGCTGCTACTAATTCACCATTGGGGGAAAAAGAATCGAATCCTTTCAAGAGATTCTTTTGTAATTGAATATCCTTACTTGTTTTTGTATCTATAAATTTGATTTCAATTTTAGGGGTATTTCTATATAAGTAAATATATCTGCTATTAGGAGCTATTTTTACATCCATTAATTTTGTGTTTGTATCAAGAAAATCAGGACACTTACCAGTCTCAATATTCCAAAGTTCGACTTTATCCAAATTCTTATCTTTTAATATTACCCATTTGCTATTTGAAGAGAATTCACAAAAGTAGATTTTCTTACTAATAGTTAGTGGATTCTCTAAACCAGTACCGACATTCCAAATTTTTACAATTCCTAAACTATCATATGAAACAAAATATTTACTATTTGGCGAAAATTCAACTTTTGAAACTGGAATTTCATTTTTAAAATAGTCATAAAATATACCATTTGCCACATTACAGATTTTTGTTTTACGAGTTTTTCTATTTATCACAACGAACCATTTGCTATCAGGCGAAAAACTTACCAAGTCAAAATCTTTGTAATTTTTTAAATTAAATAATCTTGATATCTTACTTTCTAAATTCAGTATATTAATTCCTAAATTAATATTGTTAGTCAATAAATACTTATTATTGGGTGAAATTAATTGGTCATTTCTCGTGTCAGATTGATAAATTTTTCTGAATAGATGAATGTTGCTACTATTAAAAGAGTTCGTTAGTTCTTTTTTGTAATTTTCAATAATTTCATTGTAATCAAAACCTTTCTTAATAATAAAATCAAATAACTGAATTTTTTGAATTGGATTCAAATTCTCACTTGCATCTGGAATTAGAAGTAACTTAGTCTTTTCGGATTCTTGGTTTGCTTGTTCCTTCGACTGCAAAGAATCTACCATTAGTAGAAAAGCCAATATTGCAATAATCCAAGCTATTCGGCTTCTTAATTTAACCTTTGTATTCAAACTTTCCAGTTCTACAACACGTTGCCTTTCATCCTCAATCTGCTTTTCCAACAACCGCTGCTTTTCCATCTCCTTCTCTGCCAAACGTGTTTGGGCAAATTCCTGTATGGGTTCTACAAGCGTATCATGGCTTATTTCGTAAAGTAATTGCCCAGAAACATTACGTTCTTTTCTGAGTAATGAGCTTTGTTCTAAGGCATCCAATAAGCTATTACTTACACTAAATTCCTTGCGTATATAGGCATCAGATAGGGAGTTGCGTTGGTTGTTGGTAATGAGTTTTTCTTCAATTAATTCTTGGGTTTTATCTCGGTCTGTGAGCGATAAACTGTTCAAAATACCTTCGTAATATTTTTGAAAAATACTACTCATATCGCCCAAGTCTTCTAACTCTATCAAGTGTTTTTGTTGAGTATTTACCAAGGTATCTTCTATGTATTTACACACAATTTGCAATACTGCCGTCTCAATTTTACCATCCTGTTTATTGGCAATATGAAGCAATATTTCACTCACTACTTCTTCCGTATAAGCAAAAGTAGGTGCAGTATATAAGGCATTTTCTAAACGGGCTGGCTCAATAATGGCATTTCGTGCATCTTCGGTGGTGAGTGGTGCTAACTCATAGCAATTGGATAAAATGGCAGGGTGTCGTGTATTGAGTGTATTCAATAAAGACATTCGGTCGGCTCTTATCGAGAACACCACCTTAATATCTGGTTTATCATTCAAGAAATTATAAAACTCATCACTCAATAAACCTGCTTTCCGTAAAACCGAAAATTGTTGTCGGTATTTCAACGGTACAGGCATATACAATGCCTCAGCCAAATTCGCCGATAAAGCCTCAATGTCTTGCGGGGGATAGGTAAAGAGTTCTTCAAATTGGTCAAAGAATAGGATTATCTGTTCTTGTTTTTTATGCCACTGCAAGGTTTTTATCCAATACCAAAGAGGAGTTTCGCCATCCGTAAATTCAAGAAGGGCAGCAAATGTTTGTTCGGCTGGGCTAAGGATATTTTTGAGATTTTCATTCAAAGATTCGTAAGGTTTTTGCCTATCGGTTTCTGTGTTTGAAAAGTTATTGAAACGAATCAAAAAATGCTGATAGGTTGTTTCCGCCTGTAATTTGGGTATAATCCCCGCATTGATTAATGAACTTTTGCCAAAGCCACTTTTGCCGTACAAAATCACCATTTGTCGGGCGAGGATGAGGTCAAATAAATCATTAATATCGTTTTCACGCCCAAAGAATAGCTCTTTCTGCTCGGTAACAAAAGGTTTCACACCTGGATACCGATTGCGGGATAAGATATTGGAGGTTTCGTTGGGCATCTTACAATAAAATATTTTGCATTAATTGCTGTAAACCATTGTCGTAATTATCGCCGCCAATGGCAATGCTTTTGCTGCCTTGTAATTGAGCAATTTGTTCGGGTAAATACACGCCAAATTCTCGCCAAAGTTCTTCTTCTTGCATCAGGTCTGACACGGGGTCTAAGAGGTCTTTTGCTTTTCGTTCACTAATCAAACGGTTAATTTCCGTCAATGTGTCGGTTATCAAAACTCTGGTGTTTGGCACATGATTTTTATCCAGAAATTGCATATCCAAATGACACGGAATCAATGATTTATGGTTTTTAAAACTCAAATAAATTTCTTTACAAACAAAAGGTGATTTTAGACTATTCTCCGAAACTATCACCACCACTTTATCCACTTCATTTACCTTTTTCATAAAGTTTCTTACTTTCTCTCCTGCGGGCATCGAAATTTCATCCATCATTACGCTGATATTCTCGGCTTCAAATTTGTCTCTCAATTTTTTAGCCACTTCCATATCTTGATGGCTGTACGAGATAAAGACTCGCTTTCTCACTTTCAATTCTTCTTTCTCCTTGAATCGTTTGTGAAGTTCATTGAGAAAATCTTGCGGTTCAACGGGCAGAAAGTCTAATTCCAATCTTTGGGCAAAAAAGGTATAGGAATCATGATTTTGCTCGTCTCGGAGTAAGGAATATTTCAAGCGTCTATTTTTATCATTAGGCAAAAACAAGCGAAGTAGCACCTGCATATACCACTTCTCAAAATGGACACCCAGAAACAAAAAACTACTGGCATTATCAAAGGCTCTGAGCAACTTGGTGGGTAAAGATGAGGGCGTATTGAACAAAATATTTTGCAGATATTGAAACATATCATCAAAAGTCAGCACCGCTTCTTCACGGTCTAAAACGCCCATGATGTTATAAATCAAAGGTTTTTCTTTGGTGGGGTTTTGTTTGAGGTCGGGTTTGTCCTGCCCCGTTATCCTTGAAAAATAATCGAAATCATAGGCTGTACCTGTTTCCTTAAAAACGTTTTGTAGCCGTTTGTCTGGCAGGAGTGAGATGATTAAATGAAAGGGCAGTTGCGAGATTTGTTGGTACGGAGCATCAAACTCATTTCTGGAATCATAAAACTTTTCCAAGAAATCATAAATCAAATCTGATTGAGCATAGGGTTTTAATTGTAATAACTCTTCATGTTCAAAACCATGTTTAAGACTTGACTCCACATGATTTTGCAAATCAGTTTCCTGATTGATACTTTCACATAATAGCTGAAACAGTGATTGATTATTGGGATAATTAACCAAATCGGGACCTATGACCAGCACGCATTTTTGATTTTTAATTTGGGTAATTATTTTATCCCATTCAATTTGGTCAATCCAGTGAGTCATAAAGTGGGTATGGTTAAGGGCTTTGAAAATTGGTTATTAGCAAAGAATTATACAATTTAATAAAGGTTTTGGTGAAAATTTTACCATATAATAAAAAAACGCTTAAATGTCTATCAGATAATGGGTTATGTGCTTAAATTCCGTAAGAAAATATTGTCTGTCTATGAAAATACTACCATTCTTTTACTGCCTTCTTATGGGTAATCTTGCTTTTGCTCAAAGTAAACTCGCAGGTTTTGTAACGGAACAAAACTCTGGCAAAAAGCCTGTGGAAAATGTAATAATAGAATCTGCGGGGGCAAACTGAATACTCCGATGAAATTGAGCAGGCACCAACGATTTAAATTAATCGGGTATTTCCGATTCAAATTGAGCAGTTGTGGATAAGTTGTCTGAGT
>JALONS010000035.1 GCA_025454855.1 Arcicella sp. | reverse complement strand
GATAAATCCATTAGGAGTAAAGAAGTTTTCTGCTCCGAAACCGATGCTTCCTTTTTTGTTCAAGAAATCCTTTTTCACGCTCAAACTATAAATCCCGAATCCTCCTTGATTACCTTGTAACTGTACTTGATTACCCCGATAAAACGAGAACATTTGTAAGCCCCAGCCTTTGGCTATATTGTAGCTACCAAACATTCTGAAACTGGCAACCCAGCCTTCATTTTGAGCTGTATAAAGTGGATTAGGGTTATTATTTTTCAAAATGGTGTAGAAAATATCAGTTCCCCCGCCAATCTGGAATTTGTTAGAAATATTCACATTACCGAATAAGTTGATTCCGTACGCATCTTGATTACCGATGTTTAAATAATTGGTTAAAATAATCGGTTTTCCCTGAGCGTCAGTAGTGGAAGTTCTTACGCTTTCTATACCTCCCGTTGTGTTTCTTACAAACAGAGCTGTAGTTAAGAATGTATTTTTGAAAAATGTATTCAAAGTAAATTCATAGTTATTCGTAAACTCTGGTGCTAAGGTAGGATTACCTTCTGTTACATTGGAAGGGTTAGACGCATTACGGTTCGGGTTCAAGAATTGTAATGATGGTCTTTGAATACGACGGTTATACGCAAGTTTTAAGGTAGTACCGCCTTTCAAACTTTTAGAAATATTAATGCTCGGAACGAAAGTACCATAGTCTGGAATATCAATATTTTGGGCTACGCCACTTTCAGCCGTTTGGATTGCATCAATATTTGTGAATTCGTAACGACCACCCACTTTAAGACTATATTTTTTCTTGGTAGTAAGGGTGTAAGAGAAATAAGAAGCCGCAATATTTTGGTCGTAATCCAATGAACCATTACTCCCTATCTGACGGAATACTGAATTTACCTTTCTGAAAATACCTTTTCCACCAAACTCTATGATTTGTGTTTTACCCACAGGTGTTTGATAGTCAGCCTGCAAAGTAGTTTCCTGATTATAGCTTGGGTTGGTATTACTGATAAGGTTTAACCCTAATCTAATCAACGAGTCAGGTAAATTTAGAATTGTATTCGTGAAATCGCTATTTCTGTTATTTCTACTGTATTGAGCCGAGAACGTAAATTCTTGCTGTGGTTTCTTAAATGTGTGTGTGTAATCAAAGTTCGCATCTACATTGTTTGAATTATCACTTGATTCTACATTGCGAAGCGTAGAACTTACTAATGAGTTATTTCTGGCAATTTGGGTTAATAAACCATCCTGAAAATTAGACTGATTTCTTGCTCCAAAACGCACAGAAGCCGTGATAGAATTGGTTTTATTAATGTCCCAATCCCATCCTAATTGATAGTTACCAAAAAGTCCACTGTTACGAGTTTCCGCTCCTTGTGTATTGGTAGTTTTTATACCATCAGTACCAGTAGTTATCTGTGTGTTATCAAAACGACCATTAATATTATAGTTTGCTCTACCAAAACCACCCAACGAGAAGCCCATGTTTCCTCTGCGATAGTTACCATTTAAAGATAAATTACCACCTCTGATACCCACGCTGGTATCTAAGTTGAGGGTCAAACCTTGTAACGTATTCTTTTTGGTAATGATATTAATGATACCAGACGAACCTTCGGCATCGTACTTTGCTGATGGTGATGTGATAACTTCTACCGATTTAATCATGTCAGCAGGGATTTGCTTGAGTGCATCCGCAACGCTGGTAGCAATGATGGTAGAGGGTTTATTATTAATTAAAACTCTCACGTTTGAGTTTCCTCTCAGTGATACGTTACCGTCTAAATCCACCGTAAGTGAAGGAACTTTCCGTAATACATCGGCTCCGTCTCCACCTTTGTTACTGGCATCTTTTTCGGCATTATAGACCATTCTATCCACTTTATCTTCCATCAGCGAACGTTGCCCTTCTACGGTTACTTCTTGTAATACTTGGGTACTTGGGTTTAGTTTAATGATACCCAAGTCTATTTCATCATTTTTATTTACAATTTTTATCTCCACCTTTTTCGATTGAAAACCCATGAAAGAAATAGATAAAATATATTCGCCCGTAGGAACACGAGTGAGTGAAAATTTACCTTTATCGTCACAAATTGCACCATCAACCGCTTTCTTATCAGCTTTAGTCATCAGGGCAACACTGGCAAATTCTACGGCTTGTGATGCCGCTGAGTCAATTACATAGCCAGTAATTTTAGCCGAGCCTTTTGGTGTAGCCTGAGCTGTACCTGGGATAGCCGCCTGTTCGTTCCTTCTTCCTCCTCCCATTCCGCCGAATCCGCCGCCCATCGGGAACTGTGCCATTGTATCGGTAGCCAGAAAACTGAATAATGTAAGTAGTAATAAAATCTTTTTCATAAAATTAGCTTGTTACAAATGCTACGATAGTACGTAACAACGGTACAAATTTGGGGATTGCAATTTGATTAATAAATTAAAATAGTACAAATGGATAGTTTTTCAGATAAGTGGAAAAACGCTGAATCTATCACTATAGATAAATATTATAACACAAAATTGCACATCATTGCCTTAGATTTTGACAATTTTCGACCAATCAATAAAGTGTGCCGATGAGAGGGGCTTTTTCAAGTATGAGGGAACGTTCAAAATGATGAGATTATAATTCAAAAAGTTCTCTGATGGCATCGTTGAAAGTGCCTCCTGAAATCAATTTGGTCTGAGCTTTATCCTTCATCGTGATTTGATATTTGCCGTTAAAATGCTTTTCTATTTCTTTGATTTTTTGTGTTTGAATGATATTGGAACGGCTGATTTGTAGGAATTGAGTGGTAGGAAGTTTTTCAGAAAGGACAGAAATAGTATAGCTTGTGAGGTATTTGTTGCCGTCAATTGTTACTAAAAAAACGTATTTATCTTCAGCTTCAAAGTGGCTGATGTCTTGGAGGTCAATTAATAGAATTTTATTGCCTGTTTTTACAGAAATAGAACTGATATTTTTTTTGGGACGCATCGCCTCAATCATTTTCAAAATATTTTCATCAAAACCTCCCATACTTTTGGGATTTTCGGTGGTTTTCCAGAGTTTCAATTTCTGCACGGTTTTATCCAAGCGTTCTACTTCAATGGGTTTCAACAAATAGTCAATGGAATTTTCTTCAAACGCTTTCATGGCGTATTCATCGTAAGCCGTAGCAAAAACCACCAAAGGTACGTGGTTCAGGTGTGAAAGCATTTGAAACCCCGTCATCACGGGCATTTCAATATCCAAAAAGATTAAATCGGGTTTTAGCGTTTCAATCAACGATAGCCCTTCAGCCCCGTTATTTGCCCGTCCGATTATCTCAAAAGTATCAGTATATTTGCCCAATAATCGCTCAAGACGACTAATTGCCAGTTTTTCATCGTCAATTAAAATGGTTTTGAATGGATTAGTAGTAGAGAGATTAGGGATTAGGGATTGGGGAGTTGAGGCTCTGTCCATATTTTGTGATGTATTTTACTGTTTCTATTTGAGGATATTTATTAATCAAACACTTATTGATGCAATCATTTTTCGATTTAGAGGTTTGGAAAAAATCAAGAGAACTTAAAAAGAAGGTTTCAATACTCGTTAGAATATTTCCACCCGAAGAGAAATATCGTTTAACAGACCAAATTATACGCTCTTCACGTTCTGTAACTGCCAATATCGCAGAAGGTTATGGGAAATATACCTACAAAGAAACCAAAATGTTTTGTATTCATGCCAGAGGTTCTTTGTATGAAACACTCAATCATCTAATTGATGCTTTCGACGAAGAATACATCAGTAAGGAACAGTTAGTTAATTTTAAAAGTGAAATAGAAGAATGTACAAAGTTGTTAAATGGCTACATTTCATATCTAAAAAAGAAAATGGATGAAAAACCGCCTAATTCTTGATTGAATTTGTAAGTTACGTTAATCTAAAATGGTAATTATGAGTGTAAACCACTCACCTAATTACCTAATTACCTAATTACCTAATCCCCAATCCCTAAATCATGATAGAAATATTTTCACAACGCTTACGGCTTATTCCTTTGGATAACCACTTATTAACCATCTGGAATACGGAAGGGCGGAAATCTTTAACCACAAAATTAGGCTTAAACTCGTCAGATTGGAACATTGATGAGTTTTATTTAGCTGAAACCGAAGATGCTCTGCAAAACTTTTGGTTGCCAATGACTGCCCAGCACGAAATAGATTTTTTCTGGTACACCAATTGGGAAATTATCTTAGACGCTACCAATACCTCTATTGGTGGAATTGGTTTTGCGGGTTTTCCCGACCAAGACGGCGTTACGATGGTTGGGTATTTTATTGATGGCAATCATCGAGAACTTGGCTACGCTACCGAAGCCCTCAATTGTTTGATTGATTGGGCAAAACTTGAACCAACGCTCAAAACCATTATTGCCGATACCCCATTTTTTAATTTGCCATCGCAGAATGTTCTGAAAAAAGCGGGTTTTAAAGAGTTTGCAATCAGTGAAACCGAACATCTCAACCAAAAAATGCAATTAAAGAATTGGAAATTGGTTATTCGGTAGTCCTATCTTTGCCAAACTTTTTAGACCATACGGGCTTCATTTTTATGAAATAGGCAAAACAAATAACAAACACCAGCACGAAACTCCAAGCTACCATCTGCCAAAAAGTACCAAATTTGGGAATTCTCACGAAACTTTCAGCCGCAAATGCAGCGTATAAACCCGCTACCGACCAGTACATTCGTTTGAAATGTGTTTCTAAATCTTTAGCAGTTCTCTTTTTTTTGAGCATCGGCAGCATTCCAGCTAATAGCGAGAAAGTGGCAATCAAAGAAAAGACATGAAACACCCCAAATTTGCCAAATAATCGATAGATAAGGAAAGAAGAAACAATCAAAACAATCATTGAAAATACGTAAGCGTAGCCAATTTTTCGATGTAAAGCAGTTCCTTTTTTCAAAATTAGTACCATTCCACCTAAAATTAAGGCAATAACGCCTGAGAGTAAGTGAGTTAATCCAATATTACTTCCTACTAAAGTGTTCATGATGTTAAATATTAGTGCGTTTGCGTATTATTTAGTAAAGGTTGATTGGAGCTATTTGTAAAATTCATTTTTGCGGGAATAGATAGAACCACAGCTTTTTTAGGCAAGTTAGTAATTGTCATATTTCCTTTTTCACCCGATAAAATCCGTAATTTATCTTGAATCGATTTGAGACCATAGCCAGAAAAAATATTATCAGGAAATGGTACCCCATTATCGTGAATTTCAATAATGACATTTCCGCTATCTTCTCCTACATTTATTTCTACGATACCTTTTCCTGCTATCTTAGAAATACCATGTTTGATAGAGTTTTCAACGATGGGTTGTATTAAAAATCTTGGAATTTGATAATTGGCTAAATTCTCATTCTCAAAATTTACAGCATAACTCAGCCGTTCATCAAATCTAACTTTCTCTACTTCCAAGTACGTCTTTACAATTTCTAACTCATTCTTGAGAGAATCGAAATGTTGGTTGTTTCGTCCTGTTGAAAAGCGATAAAATTTAGACAGATTCATCACCATGTGTTCGGCTTTGTCGGGGTCTTCGTGTACAAGCGATGCAATGGAATTTAGAGAATTATACAAAAAATGAGGATTAATCTTTGCCTCTAAAGCTGCCAATTCGGCTTTGGTTTTGAGGTCATTCATTTGTAATATTTCGTATTCCTGCTCAGTCATTTTAATAATTTGCTTTCGCTCACGAGTGAACCAGTAGTAAATAATATTGATACCAATGATAGGTCCTAATGAGAATAATAAATCGTACCAATCACGGGTAGTATCGTCTATATTGATGTAATTTTTATCACGGAAAAGAGTATATAGAAAGCCAAAGCTATAAAATTTGGGAAACACACTGATGGTAGCAAAGGCAGTCAGTATAATATGACGAATAATGATTGCTTTGATTCTATGACCCCAAGTGAGCATCATCCAGCATCCCAGCACCATTATCGTAGCATCGAATACATTACTGTAAATAATGTTCACGATAAAGTCTTCCCATTCAGCTTTTCCTCTGAGGATACCTACTAAGAAATAAATATGTCCATTAAACGCCATTACGGTAAAGAACCCCAATAGCCAGAAACGTCCCCAGAAACTTGATTTCATTAATTTATCGATAAAAGGTGAACGGTACACGGTGAATGGTATATTTCAATAAAAAGAAAAACAGTTTTGAGGTAAGAATCAACCTGAGAAAATCATTTCCATTAGATAAAACCTTTCACCGTTTACCGTGAATCCAAAAGTCTATTTACAAGCTTTTGCCAAACCATTGATTTGTTCTGCTCCCCAAGTAGGTGCAATTGGACTTGTTGGTTTGAAGTTAGCAAATTTTTGAATAGCGGTTTGTATTTCGGGACAAGCTTTTTCTGCTCCGCCGCCAAATTGTGCTGGCGTGTAGAATACCATTTGGGCTTTCAAGGCATAAGCACGAGGATTTTCAGGATTAATATCTTTAGCTTTGGCTACCGCACCCTCAAAGGCAGACCCAAATTTCATCCAACGGGCTTGTCCATCCACCGAAATACGCATCATATAAACTTGGGCTTTCAATACTTCCACTTCGTCGGGAGTATTAACGTTTTGTTTACCCATTTTCTCGATGAACACATCAGCCTTATCTAAGTATTTATCAATGTTAGTACCGTCTTGTTGTTTCATGGCTATCAAAGTATAGCTTAAAGCAGCGTAATAATTGGGTAACCATTCAGCAGTTTCGGTGTTGGCAATTCGTTCAAATTTATTGGCTACTTCCTGTAATGCACTGGCATCTTTGGCTTGTCCTAATTCGGCAAGGGTAGTTCCCATTGTTTGCATAAAGCGACCGTTGTCAGTTGCTTTAGTAGTGAATGAAGCAATAATAAAAGCGATGGTCAAGATTAGATTTTTCATGATTTCTGTTATGTTTGATATTGAAATAATTGGCTTGTTTGATGAACCAAAATTAGTTTCAAGGGTCTCACAAAGAAATCTCTTTCCGATGGATTTAGTTTTTTTAGGGATGGATTGTTAATTTTTAGGAGTGAAATAATAGAATAGCAGACCCTACATGAGCCTTTACGAAATAGAAAAGGTTTATCCAGTATGATGTGTTTTAACGGAGAATCTGAATATACAGATTTACTTAGTTATCATTTTTGCTGAAAATAGTAGTTTAGTGAGACAAATAAAAGATTTTAAGAGCAATTTGTTTGCAAATTTCAACTAAAATTATATTTTTGTAAAGTGATGACATTTATATTGTCGTGCAAATACAATTGTCCACTACTTAAAATAAAACATTTACTTCAAAATTAAACTAAGAATGAGAAAACATCTCCAACTGATGGCATTTGTCGCCATGTCTTGTGCAATCGTATCGTGTTCTGATGTAAATTTAGATAACAACGATGCCGCACTCAATTCTTTAAATAAATCAGCCAGAAATTCAGCCAAAGAAGACCGTCAATGTGCTTCTATGGATGTTTTAGAGGAGAATATGAAAGAAGACCCTTCTTTAAAAGATAAAATGGATGAGGTAGAAAAACATACCAAAGAGTTTGAGAAAAAACAAAAAAATAGTAGAGTAGGAGCTACGGGAACATTGGTGATTCCTGTGGTAGTGAATGTAATTTATAATACCGCTGCTCAAAATATCAGCAATGCTCAGATTCAATCACAGATAGATGTATTGAATCGTGATTTTAGTGCCAGCAATACTGATATTGGTTTAGTACCCAGTGCTTTTACGTCATCAGTATCAAACATGGAGTATCAGTTTACTCTTTCGTCGGTAGTTCGCAAGCAGAGCAACAAAACCTCATGGGGTACTCGTGATGCCATGAAAAGCTCGAAGAAAGGAGGTATTGACCCCACTACTCCGACTACCAAACTCAATATTTGGGTTTGTAATATCGGAGGTGGTATTCTTGGATACGCTCAGTTCCCTGGTGGTAGTTCAGCTACTGATGGCGTAGTTATTTCTCCGCAGTATTTTGGTAATACTGGCTACGTAGCAGCACCATTCGATAAAGGTAGAACTGCTACTCATGAAGTAGGTCACTGGTTGAATTTACGCCATATTTGGGGTGATGCCAGTTGTGGTAATGACCAAGTAGCAGATACGCCAACTCAGCAAACTGCCAATTATGGCTGTCCTGCATTTCCTAAAGTTACTTGTAGTAATGGTCCAAATGGGGATATGTTCATGAATTACATGGATTATACAGATGATGCTTGTATGTATATGTTTACGGCAGGGCAAAAAGTAAGAAGTAGAGCAATTTTCGCTCTTGGAGGAGCAAGGGCAAGTTTTAATCCATAATTACAACTGCTTTTGTTTTGTGATATTTACTTGAAATTCAGAAAAAAAGTAATACATTTAAGCCTTCTCTTGGCACG
This sequence comes from Arcicella sp., assembly GCA_025454855.1. Taxonomy (GTDB): domain Bacteria; phylum Bacteroidota; class Bacteroidia; order Cytophagales; family Spirosomataceae; genus Arcicella. The sequence goes on along the minus strand of JALONS010000035.1, from coordinate 12,200 downwards.
TAGAGAAGGCTTTTTTTATGCAACAATTATTCATCTTATTTTTCATGTTCGTCATGAATATATCGGCTAAAGAGACCATCGTTTCGATTGAGCTAACTTACCAAACACGTGGAATGCAAAAGCATTTACATATCACTCCAGATAGTGTGATGGTTTCAATCAATGAGCATAAATATCAATACCCCACAAGCCCAAAACAGTGGGCAACCATAATAGAAAACCTCAAAAATATTGATTTAGAGAAAATCTCTACTCTGAAACGACCTACCAAAAAAGCCGCTTCAGATGGAGCATTCAATGCTTTTTTGACTGTGAATACTTCTCAAAAAGGTTTTGTCTCATCCAACTTTGACCACAATCAGCCCCCACAAATCTTAGTAAAAACTATTAAATCTATGAAAATTGTACTTTCAAAAACTGAACATAAAACAGAGTTTTAGAGAAATAGATTATCTATTGTAAGCTAATGAGCAGGTGTATTGGTTTGTAAGGTTATATACAAAACCCCTATCCCTACGTGGGTCGCCCTAAATCCCTTTCCCCGTTAGGGAAAGGAACTTTAAAAGCCCTCCTTATTGGGGAGGGTTGGGTGGGGTTAATGAGTACAATCTTACAAACCAGTACAGGCAGGGGTTAGAATTTGGAGGATAGTTATTTGGGGTTAATCTATTGGTTTCTTTCCCATTATGCCATCAATATTTTCCACTAAAGGCTTTTTCCATCTGTTCTCTATCGAATTCTCCTTCGTTCTTAGCCAACCATACGGTAGCTACTCCATTACCGATAAAATTAGTAATAGCACGAGCTTCAGACATAAATCTATCAACGCCCAATAGCAACGCCAATCCTTCTACGGGAATGACTTTAATAGCGGTTAGAGTAGAAGCCAAGACAATAAAACCACTCCCTGTTACACCCGCTGCCCCTTTTGATGTTACCATTAAAATGCCAATAATGGTGAGAATTTGTTGTAAATCTAAGTGAACGTTAAAAACCTGTGCCAAAAAGATAATTGCCATGGAAAGATAAATAGTAGTGCCATCTAAATTAAAAGAATATCCTGCGGGTACAACCAGCCCAACTACTGATTTTGAACACCCCATTTTCTCTAATTTTTCCATCAATGATGGCAGGGCGGCTTCGGAAGAGGATGTTCCTAATACAATTAACAACTCTTCTCTGATGTATTTTAGAAATTTCCAGAGGTCTATTTTGTAAGTTCTCAGGATTAGATACAATACCACAAAAATAAAACAAGCCATCGTGCAGTAAACCGTGACCATGAGTTTGGCTAAGGGTAAAAGCGTTTGGATTCCGTATTTCCCGATGGTGAAAGCCATTCCGCCAAAAGCTCCAATGGGTGCAAGGAGCATGACTTTGTGTAAAGCCCAAAAGATTTTTTTGGAAATTGGAGCAAGGAAGTCTATTACTTTTTGCCGTCCAGAGTAGTTACTAAGAATAACTCCTAAAACGATTGCCAATAATAATACTTGCAAGGTGGCATTATCTAAGAAGAACTTCCACCAACTAAATACCTCTGCTGATTTGGTGTATTTTGATATATCACCACCCTTTATTTCGGAAGTCACCACGCCATCCCCTGGACGAATCACATTGGCAATAATTACTCCAATAAACAGGGCAACCGTTGTAACAATCTCAAAATAAAGTAGGGCTTTAGCACCTACTTTACCCACTTTTTTCAAATCTCCCATGGATACAATACCCAGTGTAATTGTCAAGAAGATAATGGGGCAGATAAATAATTTTACGATACTGATAAAAATACTACTGAGCAATTCGCTGAAAGTAGTTTTAATCTCAAATTCTGAGAAATAAAGGCTGAATTTTATTGGTTTTTCCAGAATAGGTTGAAGAGCTATTTCAGGATAAAAATGCCCTAATAATATACCAGAAACAATGGCTGTGAGTACCCAAAAAGTTAAGTTTTTTAAAATGTTTTTCATATAATTTTGGCTTTAAGCTATTGGCTATTAGCAAATTGGCTTTTGAAATATTTTAAGTTTCAGAACTACATACTTATTGTCGCAAATTGAATTTTCATTATCAATAGCGAGGGATTTAAATCACTCGCTATTGATAATGAAATGAAAATCAGATAGATATAAAATTCAAAAGTTATTAAATTAAGTACCAAGACCCAATTATTTAAGAATTACGATTGATTCGATTTACAATTATTTATCTGATTATCAATAATTTATTCGTAAATCTTAATCGCAGTGGCGAACCACTCGGATTAATCGTAAATAATTTATTCTGAATACTTACCATTGCGACATTAAGTATATACTTCCGTTAAGTTTTAGCTAAAAGCTCGTAACTATTAAATACCAGATAATGACATTTCCCAAAGATAACGGAATACTAATACTAACCATCTGAGCGGCTAATTTAGGATTTAATCCGTAGTTGATTGCAATGATAGTGGCGGTATTCATTGAACCCAAGGCGGCACCAACCACGGATATTTTTCCAATCAAAGAATGCTCGCCGATGATGGTTATGTACAAGATAAAAATCAAGAACGGAGCAATAAATAGTTTATAAAAAAGACCCAATAAAAGCGGTTTTAAGGTATGGCTTTGTACCTTGAAATTGAGTTGTAATCCAATAGAAATTAAGGCTAAAACACCAAAAGGACTTCCGATTTTTTGTAAGACATCAGTAAGCCATACTGGAAAATGAATGTTTGATAAATTTAAGCATACGGCAATGCAAAATGAAATAAAAGGGGGAAATTGAAAGGTATTTTTCAATGTTTTCTTGAAAGAAACCTCCGTGGATGAATAATACGAAGCCGTAAAAATTCCCAAAGTACCACAAACAACAAATGAACCCGCCTGACTCATGAGTACGCCAATTGCCAATCCGTCTTTGCCAAATAGTAATTCAAAAATGGGAAATCCTACAAAAGAAATACTACTGATGCCCGCCGTGAGGGTCAATGCCCCCGTAGTGCTACGGTCAAGCTGTAAAATAGGACTCATTATTTTGAAGAAAATAAAAGCACCAACGTACAGAAGATAGGGCATTAAAATGGGTAATATATTGCTACTCCGAAAGGCGATTTCGGAGATATAAAGCAAAGTCAAGGCGGGCAAACAGACGTATATAATAATCGCATTCAAGACCAAATGTGCTTCTTTGGGAAAGCCATTTAATCGCTGGAGAATGACTCCCAGCAATAGACAGACGAAAAGAAGTAGCAGATTGGTCAAGAAAAATTAGTTGTGTATTTAATTGTACTCAGTAATGAAATCTATCAGCACGCTGATGAGGTTGTGTAATAGGTATTAAGTCCTAAGAAAAATTGACCAAATTTTATTCTGGAAATCTATATTTATGAGTGTATTGCAAATTTTTATTCTGCAAAAATATTTATTGCGGAATAAAACTCTCCTCAAAATACTTAGTACTTGTGACTTTTAGACAACCCCATCTGCGTGCCTTCTTTACTTCTAAAACTTGAATGTTAAGTTCCCGTAATAATATGCACCATTAAAACCAAACTGGTTGGCATTACGAGTGTACGGTACTTGTCCGTTTGAATAAGATACATAATTGGTAAAAACTCTATCAGGATACACGTCTGTAATATTGTTGCCACCCAATGTAATACTCAAGAAATTATTTAGATTGTACACCACCGAGGCATCCAATAAATTTTTACCACCAAAAGTCTGGCTTTGGTGTAAATTACTGGTTCCTGCCACGGGGCGGCTCAGTTTTTCCCATGCTGTAACTTCACCAAAATAAGTACTACGCAGATTGATGTTAAATTTACCAATTTGGTATCCCACCGAAACTAATACTTTTGAATGGGGCTGGCTGGTTTCAATCAAAGCTCTACTTACGGTATCAATTAATAAAACGGGGGCTTTGGTATCTAACTGCAAAGCCGCTGGAGTAGGTTTCACACCCGTAATTTCAGTTTTGTTTACTGTTAAGGCAATACTGGCGGTTAGCTTACTTTTTGTACCCAAAGTTTGTTTATAAGATGCTACCAAGTCTATACCTTTAGTACCTGTATTGATAGCGTTGGTAAAGAATGTAATTTCTTGAAAACCCGCAAAATTATTCTTCAAAGCGGTAATATTATTGACGTTTAGGTTTTCAGTAACGATAATCCTGTCGGTTATGTCAATTTGATAAGCGTCAATGGTAAATAAGAAATTTGCCCCTGCTTTTGCCGTGATTCCCAAATTATAGTTCCAAGAAGTTTCTGGTTTGGGGTCTTCAATGCCAATTTTAGCCAAACGGGGGTCGTCAGAAGGTAATTGTTTTGTACTACGAATAACCCCATTTTGCACCGTTGAGGTGGTAGCCGCATTGGCAATTTGTTGTAAAAGAGGAGCTCTAAAACCTTTATTGATTGAACCTCTGATTGAAAAATCTTCCGTTAATTTCAAGCGAGAAGCCAATTTTCCCGAAATATTACTACCGAAATCACTGTAATTTTCATAACGTAAAGCACCTGCCAGTAACAAACGATTCGTGATGTCGCTTTCTACATCTAAATACATACCAAGATTTGACCTACTTTTATCCGTTGCATCGGCTTTATCTATTCCCACTCGTCCCTGCGACCCTGGTGTTTTGTTTCTGGTGGCAGCTAAAGGTCCTACAAATGATGCCGCCTCATCGCCTGGGGTAAGGGTGAAATTATCTACTCTGAACTGAGCCCCCAATGCTACGTTTACTGATTTTGTCCCCCATAAACCGAGTGTGGTTTTTGAAACATTTACTTCTGTTAGACTCTGCCCAAAACCGATGCGACCAATATAAAAATCTTTGGGCGAACTTGCTCCCATCGAGGCATTTGAGGTATTATTGGCAGATTGGTCAAGGTAATTTTTACCGTAACCCGTACTAATATCCCAGCTCCAACCCGTAGAAGTTCTTCGTTTAATACCCGCAAAGCCTGATAAATCAACGGCAGTTCCAGGTAGTTGAGGAACGTATCCATCAGGGTATAAATCAGGATTTGAAGTGGCACTGGTTGGTAATGCTGTACGAAGAAATGCCTGAGCAAAAACTTCTTTTCGAGAATACCCTCCGAACGAATACAACGTCCATTCTTTGCTCACTGGAATATCCAGATTATAGAAAACTTGTCCCGATTTCATGGCATTACTTCCGTAAGATGTAGGATGAAATGAACCATACGTGCCATTTCCCCAGAAAGCTCTTGATTTGAGGAGGGCTTGGTCGGTAGCTGCTACGTTTGTGTAAATGCCTGTGTATGTTCCACCTGGTACTGGTTGTGGATTGTAAGGGTCAGAACGGTCAGTTCCTTTTACGTCTTGGTAACTCCCCGTGATGTTCAAAGAGGCTTTTTTGCCCAATGAAAAACCATAATTCAATCCTACGGTGTAACCTCCACCATCACCTTTTGAGGTAACACCGTATTGAATTTGTGCCATTCCATTATTTACTGATTTTTTCAATACCAAATTAGCAATACCCGCAATGGCATCAGAACCATACTGTGCTGCTGCTCCATCTCGCAAAATTTCCATTCTCTCCAACGCTAAGGATGGAATAGAGTTTAAATCAGTTACAACCGTTCCTTTTCCAACGGTAACATTACTATTCAGTGCCGCAAATTGATGACGACGTTTTCCATCTACCAAAACCAACATCTGGTCTGGTGAAAGTCCTTTCAGTGAAGCTGGGTCGGCGTAGTTAGCTACTCCATTAATGCCATTTTTGGCAGAATTAAACGACGGTGACATAAATTGTACTTGTTGCCCTAATTCGGTTTGTCCCGTTGATTGCAATTCTTTTGCACTAATCACATCCACGGGTACGGGACGTTCTACGTTGGTACGTGCTATGGTAGAGCGAGAACCAACCACCACTATTTCGCCTAACTGCGAGACATCCTCTTTCATGGTGATGGTGATATTTTGGCTACTGGTTGTAATTTTTGTTTCCTGTTTCTCAAAACCCACAAATGATAACACCAAAATGTCTCCTTCCTGAGCAATAATACTAAATTCTCCATCATTGTTAGTAACCGTTCCTTTAGAAGTACCTTTGATTGTGATGCTAACACCAGGAAGTACTTCTCCTTTTTCAGTAGTAACTTTTCCAGTTACTTTTTCATCGGTAGTGGTTGGCTGAACGTCTTTTTCATCCGCAACGATAGCAGATTGTTCCTTATTTTTCTTTAAAATAATCTGCTCTTCTACTACTTCAAATCGTAATTTATTGGGATGCAATAATTTTGGCAAAACTGAGATTAGTGCTTCGTTACTTACCTGCAAACTCACATTTTTGTTGGTTTCAACAGTATTATTGCTGTAAACAAAATGAACATTGGTCTGTCTTTCAATTTCTTGTAAAACGGCTTTTAAACTAACGTTTGACAGTTTAACGGATACTTCTCTACTCAAAATTTGTTGAGCTTTTACTGGGCGTGCCAACGTCATTACCGAACATATAGCAATGATTACACATTGGGTAAATGAAGTTTTCATAAATTTTAGCAATAATTGCTTCAGTAATAAAGATTGTTTCATTGGATTATTTTTGGATTTTAAGAAACTAATGGTTTTTGGATATTAATTATCAGCGAACAGTAAACAGTTATCAATTATCAGAGAATAGTTATGAGCGAAACGCAGAAATGAAAATTCTTGCAAAAAAGGTAACTTACTTTGCTTGATAGCCATTTTTCATAACTGCTAACTGCTAACTATTCACATCCATTACCTTTAAGATAAATTTCGTTTTCGTTGAATTCGTATTCTGCATCAATCGAGCGGCAAACGATTTCCAGAATGGTAGCAAGGCGTTCTTGATTAAAATTCCCACTTAACCTACATTGTTGAAGCGTAGGACTCAGATGAATTTTTACATTAAAATGCTGTTCGATGTTATCTACTACCCGTTGCATGGAGGTATTGTCAAAATTCAGAGAGGCGAGTTCCCAGTAAAAGGTTTTATCTTTTGGTAGCTCATTGACTATCATCACGTCAGATTTATTTTCTAATACCACTTGTTGTTTAGGGGTGACTAAAACCTCTTTTTCCGACTCATTCATTACCGATACCTTACCCGTAACCACTGACACTTCAAAGCGTTCGGTTTCTGGATATGCCTTCACGTTGAAGCTCGTTCCTAAAACTTTGGTGGTCATTTTACCCGAATAAATCAAGAACGGACGATTTTCATCTCGCTTTACATCAAAAAATGCTTCTCCCTTCAAGTTTACTTGTCGGTAAATTCTATCTGATTGATTATAAGATAATTGTGTTTTTGGGTGCAACCAAACACTACTGCCATCGGGAAGTGAAACTTTTAAAATCTTGGCAGAAGAGTTTTCATATTTAGCCCAATCTGAAAGCGGAATTTCTGATTTTATTTTTGCCATGTTTTCAACCGAATCAGGATTCCAATAAAAGGATAAACCTAAAACTACCAACAGTACAGCAGCAATACTGGCAGCGTACCAAATCCAGCGAGGAGGCGTATAAATGTTTAGAGGACGTATCTGTTGGTCGATATTTTTTCGCACTCGGTGGTATAATTCACTGTATTCATGCTCAGGTAAATCACTAATGCCATCAGGATTATTTTCAAATGACTTATACCATGCTTCTACCAACATTTGTTCACCTTCCGAACATTCGTTGTTGAGATATTTTACAATTATTTCTTGATTTAGTCTCATTTCAATTGGCTTTCAAAGACTAAGTGAATTGAAGTCCTATTTTCCCCTATCCAAAAAGAAATTTTTTTTGAATAAAAAATAGTAATACTCAAAAATGATTTGAGGTGATTTTTTAATTGATTGAAAATCAGTCAATTATTTTTTGATTGAAGAAGTATTTGACTGAAAAAAATAAAGAGAAGAGTATAATCTTTGAGGGCTTCCCGAAGAATTCTTAGGGCTTTGGTCATTTGATTTTCAACCGTTTTTTCTGAAATATCTAATTGTTCAGATATATCTTTCTGAGATAGTCCGCTTCGTTTTAATAAGAAAATCTCTCGGCAACGTTCGGGCAGTAGTAATAGAGCTTTTTGATAAGCATCATTCAACTCATCAAAATTCACTAATTGCTCCGTGAAATTTTCATCTTTTGTTTCGGGTTTCAAAGTGGCGGAATATTGCTCAAATAAATTATTTTTTTTGTATTGAGCAATCACCAAGTATTTTACCGAAGAGAAAAGGTAGGCTTCAATGGTAGTGGAAATAGAGATTACTTCTCGTCTTTCCCAGAGCGAAACAAATAATTCTTGTACAACCTCTTCGGTTAATTCTCTATTTTGTAAACGCTTATAAACTGCCCCGTACAGTTTGGCAAAGTACTTTTGATAAAGAAAATCAAATGCTCTAACATCACTTTTGGCAAGGTGACTGATGATTTCTTGGTCATTATCAAAAATCGGGATGAACATTAGGGCTGCAATATAATGAAAATTATTTTTTAGGATAATTATTTAAAAACCAGAATTACTTTGCGAAGTCATCATTTTATAGGTATTTTTGACCTGCTAAAGTCTTTGCTAACTATTTTTCCCGCCAAATAATAAATATAGTATTATCGTTCTGACAATCAGAGCAATATATTGTTTTTATGCTTCCATCAGAGAATAATTCCTTGCGTATTTTAAATTATTATGCAATTTTTGTATTTAATTTTTTGTTACAATTCAAGATGGATAAAACATCTCAGAGAAATAACAAAATATAAATAAAGTACAAAAAAATAGAATGGCAGAGCATACCAAGTGCCTAATTATAGGCTCAGGACCAGCAGGTTATACCGCAGCAATTTATGCCTCAAGAGCAGGCTTGAATCCAGTAATGTATCAAGGTCCACAACCAGGAGGACAATTAACTATCACCAACGACGTAGAGAATTTTCCAGGCTATCCTGATGGAATTCAAGGACCTGAAATGATGCAAGACCTTGAGAAACAGGCTCGTAGATTTGGTACAGATGTTCGTTATGGATTGGCTACATCGGTAGATTTTTCAACAAGTCCGAAGAAAGTTTTTATTGATGATACACACGAAATCCATGCCGAGGCCGTTATTATTGCCACAGGAGCATCAGCAAAATGGTTAGGATTACCTTCCGAAGAAAAATACAATGGTCGTGGCGTTTCAGCTTGTGCTGTGTGTGATGGTTTCTTTTTCCGTAATCAAGAAGTTGCCATCGTTGGTGGAGGTGATACCGCCGCCGAAGAAGCTACTTATTTGGCAAATCTCTGCTCGAAAGTACACATGATTGTAAGAAGAGACGAATTACGTGCTTCGCAGATTATGCAAAAAAGAGTAACTTCTAATCCTAAAATTCAGATGCACTGGAATTCAGAAACGCAAGAGATTTTGGGTGATGAGGCAGGCGTTACTTCGGTTAGAATTAAGAATGTAAAAACAGGCATCGAATCCACTTTACCCGTAACGGGTTTCTTTGTGGCTATTGGTCACAAACCTAATACGGATATTTTCAAAGGATTTTTGAATTTGGATGAAGCGGGATACATTATTACGGAGAAAGGTTCAAGCCGAACAAATATTGAAGGTGTATTTGCCTCTGGTGATGCCCAAGACCATATTTATCGTCAGGCTGTTACCGCTGCGGGTTCGGGCTGTATGGCGGCTTTGGATGCCGAAAGATGGTTAGCCGAACAAGAAGATTAGTTATTTAGAGAATAGAGTTTAGAGTACAGATTGTAAAAGATATTATTATACCAAAATAATACAAAATGCTCTATAATCTGTAATCTATCATCTAAAATGCTTATGATAAAGATTAAAAACATATTACTTTTTCTACTTTGTGTAGGCTCTTTTACGGTCTCTGCACAAGAATCTGGGAGTTTTAAGAAAAACCCCAAGATTAATGTGAAGAACAATACTGGATTGTACAAAGAGAAAGAAAAAAAGCAGGACGACCTATTGGATGAATTGCCTAAATTACAATTTAGGAATGATTACACCGTAGAAACGGTAGTGGAAGCTCCCTCGGCAATTACGGCAGCAAACAAATATGAGCCAGCCAAGCAGCTAAATGCTTCGGTGAGTAGCTTTGATACAACTTCGGTAGATGAAAGAGAACCTTTAATTATTGAAATTGAAGAGGAAACTCGCCCTGAAGGTAGTGATGATTTTGTTTCAGTAGCCACTTATTATTCTGTTTGGGATGCTACCAATATTGACCCTTACGGAATTGATGCTCGTGATTTTGACGACGTAGTGGACGTAGAACTTTACAACAAAGACCAAGGTCGTTATTGGTCAGTTCCTAATAATGCCCCTAAAATGACATCTGCTTTTGGTCCACGTTGGGGACGTTTGCACGCAGGAGTTGATTTAGATTTAGAAACGGGCGACCCTGTATATTCGGTTTTTGATGGTATTGTGCGAGTTTCTGGTTATAATAATGGTGGTTACGGAAACTTTATTGTGGTGCGTCATTACAATGGTATTGAAACTTTGTACGGACACTTATCACAAAAGAATTTTGAAACAGGAACTTATGTAAAGGCAGGCGACCAAATTGGTTTGGGGGGTAACACAGGACGTAGTACGGGTTCACATTTACACTTTGAAACTCGTTATGAAGGAAATCCATTTAATCCAACGTATGTGTTTAACTTCTCAGGAGCAGGTTCAGAACCTATTTCAGACCATATGTTAATCTCCGCCCGAGTATTTGATACCTACGGTTTAGCACTTGGTAACGAGTATGGTGATGCGGGTAATAAAGTGATGACTCGGAGAACTGCTTGGACTACCGCACATTACGGAGATACACTTTATTCAATCGCCAATCGTGCAGGAATATCCGTTGAAAAATTAGCTCGTATGAATGGAATGAGAGTTTCTTCTAATTTGAGAGCAGGAAGACGTTTGAGAATCCAGTAAATTGTGTTTTAAAATGACAAAAGAGTGAATGGAGACATCTATTCACTCTTTTTGTTTGGTATCAATTATAAAATGACTTAATTTTCAATGCTCGATGTTCAATTTTAAAGGTTTTCTAATCTTTACTTGAAAGTTGTAAATTGAGCATTGAACATTTATTTTAAAAAATTTAATGAAATTAGATATACTCGTAATGGCAGCACACCCTGATGATGCCGAATTAGGTTGTTCAGGAACCATTTGTTCACATATTGCACAGGGAAAGAAAGTAGGTATTATAGACTTTACAAGAGGAGAATTAGGTACCAGAGGAACACCTGAAATACGTTTGGCGGAATCGGAAGAGGCTACTAAAATATTGGGCGTTCATGCCCGAGAAAATTTAGGTTTTAGAGATGGTTTTTTTGTAAATGATGAAGAACATTTGATGAAATTGATTCGTGTTATCAGACGTTATCAGCCTGAGATTGTTTTGGCAAATGCTCCTTTCGACCGTCACCCTGACCACATAAAAGGCTGTGAATTAGCAGTAGATGCTTGTTTTAAGTCGGGATTACGTATGATAGAGACTTTTGAAGAAGATGACTCAAAGCAAAAAGAATGGCGACCTAAAAATGTGTATCATTACATTCAAGACCGCTATATTTCTCCTGATTTTGTGGTAGATATTTCTGAGTTTTGGGATAAGAAAGAAGCATCCATCAGGGCTTTCAGAAGTCAATTCTATGACCCCAACTCCACTGAACCGAACTCTTATCTTTCTTCTCCAGCTTTTTTAAAGTTTGTCGAAGCTCGTAATCGTGAAATGGGACACGCCATAGGGGTTGAATTTGGGGAAGGTTTTACCAGCTATAAAAAATTGGGTATCAGCAATTTAAGCAATTTGATTTGATATAAAAATAGCCCTATGATTGCTTACATCATAGGGCTATTTTTATATTTGTCAATCTTGACTAATAAGTATTCAGAAATTATTTACGATTAATCCGAGTGGTTCGCCACTGCGATTAAGATTTAGGAATAAATTATTAATAATCAGATGAATAATCGTAAATCGAATCAATCGTAATTCTTAAATAATTGTGTCTTGGTACTTATTACGGTGATAATCGTTCAATTTTCCAATTTCCATCATCTTGCAAGGTGTAAGCGATGCGGTCGTGGAGGCGAGAAGGACGACCTTGCCAAAATTCTATATAATTTGGAACGAGGCGATAACCTCCCCAGTGTGGTGGTCTTGGGATAATACCATCACCAAACTTTTCGATAAGATGCTTTTCTCTTGCTTCCA